>JAJYVV010000109.1 GCA_021791815.1 Bacillota bacterium
CTGGCCTCGACGGCCGTCCGCGAGGGCGCCGCCGCGCCGCGCCGCGCCGCGTCCGGCACGTCCGGCGTGAAGTGGATGAATTGTTCGCCCGACCCGTGCCCCACTGCCCACCCGCCTCCCCGACCATCCGTGGTTGCGGAGACGAGCGCATTCGTCGGCGGGACGGGCCCCTCCTGCACACGGGCGGAAGGGCGGCCCCGCCCGCGCGGCGAAGCCGCCGGGGAGCCCGGCCCGGCCGTGCTCGCGGAAAGGCGGGTCCCCAACTGGCCGGCGCGGCTGCGGTCCTCTGGATCGACTGCGACACCGGAGTCGACGACGCCCTCGCCCTCGTGTTCGCCGCGCGCAGCCCGCGCGTTCTGCTGGCCGGCGTGTCGACCGTGGCGGGCAATTGCGCCCTCCCGCGCGCGACCGCCAACACGCTGGCCGTCCTCGAGCTCGCCGGGGCGGGGCGGATCCGGGTGCATGCGGGCGCCGCCCGCCCCCTCGCCGGGCGCCCGCCCGATGCGCGGGATGTCCACGGCGACGACGGCCTCGGCGGGTGCAGCCACCTGCTGCCTTCCCCCCGCGCCGGGCCCCGGCCGGAGGCGGCGGCCGCCGCCCTGGCGGCCGCGCTCCGCGCGCGCCCGGGCGCGATGACCCTCGTCGCCACCGGGCCGCTGACCAATCTGGCCCTCATGCTGGCCCTGGACCCGGGCGCCGCCCCTCTCGCCCGCCACGTCGTGGTGATGGGCGGCGCGGTACACGTGCCGGGCAACGTGGCCCCGACCGTGGAGTTCAACTTCGGCTACGACCCGGAGGCGGCCGCGGCGGTGCTGGACGCGGCGTGGCCGGTCACCCTCGTGGGGCTCGACGTCACCGGGCGGGTGCGGATGGGGACGGCCCAGGCCGCCGCCCTCGACGGAGGCGACGCGGCGGCGCGCTTCTGCGGGGCGGCCGTGCGGGCGTACGCCGCGGCATACGCCCGGCTGGGAGATCCCGGCGGAGCCCCGATGCACGACCCGCTGGCCGCCGCGATCGCGGTGCACCCCGAGCTGGTCTCGACCCTCCAGGTCCCCGTGGCGGTGGAGATGCGGGGCGACCTGACGCGAGGCATGGCCGTCGCCGATCGGCGCGTCCTGGAGCGGCCCGCGCTCCTGCGTGGCCGGAGGACCGTGGGCGTCTCCGTCGACGTGGACGCCCCCGCGGCGGAGCGCCGGCTCCTCGCGGCGTGGGGGGCGCGCCCCTGAGCGGCGGCGCCACCCTTGCGCGCGACCCAACCCATACCCTATCCTTGGCAGCGGCGCCGATCCGGCGGCACCCGCCGTGGCCAGGCGGAGGCCGGGACCGAGTGCGGTCCTGGGACGCGCAAGCGTCCTGCCGGGCATGGGCCCCGCCTGGGGTGGCCTCCCGGCGGGGAATGGAAGGAGGTGGTGGACGTGGTCTCCGCGCGGGAGCGCGTCACCGCCTCCGGGGCTCGCGCCTAGGGGCGCCCCCGGAGCGGGCGAAGTGCACCGGGGCCCGGGGGCTGACGCCCCCGGGCCCTTTTTCGCGGGCCGGGGCGATGGGTGCCCCTGCCCGCCTCATCCGTCCACCGGGCGCCAGAGGTCGACCGGGCGCTCCGGCGCCGGGTCCGCCCGAAAGGGCAGCCGCACCGCCGCGCCCCGCCCGGCAGAGGCGTAGGAGGCGAGCAACAGCTCCAACACCGCGCGCCCGTCCTCGCCGGTCTGCCGGGGCTCCCCGCCGCGCCGGATCGCCTCGGCGAACTGGCGCAGCTCGTGGGGATAACCCTGCTGGTGGACCTCCTCGGCGAGCGCGAAGGTCCAGCCCCGGGTGGATCCGGCCTTTTCCAGGGCATAGCCGTAGCCCGCCTCGCTGTACACGAGGGCGCTGCCGCCCTGGAACAGGTCCGCCGAGCCGACACCCCCCGTGCCGTGCACCTCCGCCCGGTCGTCCATCCCCCCGAGGCGGGTCCACGCCTCCTCGGCGTGCGCCAGCACGCGGTCGCCGCCGTCGTTCTCGAACACCACGACGGCGAGGGCGTGGTCCTCGCCGCGCGTGCGCTCCGTGTGCACCAACGTGTCGCAGCGGCACAGGACCTCGACCGGCCGATAGGCGGGGCCGAGGAAGTGCCGGAACCAGCCGAAGGCGTGACATCCCATGTCCATCAGGGCGCCGCCACCCGACTGGCGCACGTCCCAGAACCAGTCGGCGTGCGGGCCCGAGTGCTTCTCGCTCTGCCGCAGGTGGAAGACCCGCCCGAAGGCGCCCTCCCCGGCGAGCTCCCGCAGGCGCTCGTACTTCGGGGTGAAACACAGCTGCTCCCCGTAGCCCAGAAGGACGCCCGCGCCGCGGCAGGCCGAGATCATGGCGTCCGCCTCCGCCAGGGACAGGCAGAGCGGCTTCTCGACAAGCACGTGCTTGCGTTCCGCCGCGGCCGCGCATGCGACCTCGGCGTGGAGGAAGTTCGGCAGCATGACCAGCACGGCGTCGATGTCCGCGCTGCACACCACCCGCCGCCAGTCGTCGGTGCCGAGGGCCGCCCCGTGCCGGCGCGCGAAGGCCTGGGCGCGCGCGGCGCTGCGGGAGTAGACGGCCCGGATCTCCGCGCCCTCGACTTCGCGCAGGGCCTCCGCGTGCACCGCGGCCACGAAGCCCGCGCCGAGGAACCCGAACCGGATCGGGGCCGCCATCTCGCCTGCCTCCCTCGCGGAAACCGAGATTCGGCCGCGCGCCCCGCGCGGGTCAGGGCCGCACCGCCGCCTCCAGGACGTGGGCGCCGGCGCGGCGGCACCGGGCGGCCTGGGCCTCGACGTCGCGCCCGGCGAGTGGCGCCTCCACTTCCCAGTAGCCGTCGTACCCGAGCGCGCGAAAGCGCCGGAGCGGCGTCACCAGGTCCGCCCCGCCCCGCCCCGGCACGAGACGCGGCACCTCGGCGGGCGGCTCCGGCAGCGGCGACGGCGCATCCGCGAGCCGTCCCAGCAGCGGCACGCCGCGGAACGGGGCGAGGTCCGCCTCGGGGGTCCGCAGGCGCGACCAGCGCCAGAGGTCCACCACCAGGCCGACGCCCGGCCCCGCGGCCGAGGCCCAGGCCACCGCCCGCTCCTGTTCCGCGGCCTGGGCCTCCTCGGTCGGCGGGCGCCTCGCCTGGGGTGCCCCGGGCCGGGGGTCCGCCGGATCGAGCAACAGGTCCAGGCCCGCCGGCCGCAGCAGCGCCGCAAGCCGCCGGAGCCTGCCCAGGGCTTCGGGCGCGTCCGCGGGGGCGCGGGCCGGGGCCCGGATGGCCACGGCCGCCTGGCCGACCCCGAAGTTCGCCATGGCCCGCGCCCGGTGCACGAAATGGTCGAGCCGGGCCGTCGCCGCGAGAAACTCGGCCTCGGGGGCCTCGGCGTCGCAGCCCAGCCAGGTCGCGGTCTGGCACAGCCCCGCCGCCGCGATCGCCCGCACGAGGCGGCTGTTCGGCCGCCGGTGGACGAACCGCTCGATCTGCGGGCCGCTCGCCTGGACGCCGACGAAACCCGCTCCGGAGGCGACGTCGAGCAGGACCTCCAGGTCGAGGTCGTCCGGCTTCAGGCTCCTCCAGTGCAGGGCCAGACGCACCCCGGGCCTCCCCCGCTCGGCACCGGGCCACTTCCGCGACGACCCCGGCCGGCCCCTGCTCGGTTCCGTACGGAGACGCGGCCGCCGACGACCGTCAGGCCGCCTTCGCGGAGGCGCCCGGGGCGCCGGACGACGAGGGGCCCGAGGCGGAGGCGCCGCTCCCGGAAGCCGGCTGCACGGGTTTCGCCGAACCGAACTCCCGGAGGACGGCATCGGGCACGGGCACGGGGGGCAGGCGCGGGTCGTCCAGGATGTAGACCTTGAGCCGGCGGATGCCAAAGGCGGCGATGGCGGCCGGCGAGTTCCAGAAGAACAGGTCGATGCGGTCGCCCACGATGGCCGAGCCCGTGTCCGCGGCGACGGCGAGGCCGTAGCCCTGCACGTAGAGCCGGCTCCCCAGGGGGATGACGTGGGGGTCGACCGCCACCACCCCGTACTGGAGCGGCAGGCCGATGGCCGAAGGCTCACCCGTGAAGGAGCCGTTGCTCCCCGAGCCGGCGTTGTAGGCCGTGGCCACCATGTCGAGCACGGAGCTGAAGCGGTAGGAGCGGCCGCTGACCTGCACCAGGTCCGTCGCGGTGCCGACCGCCACCACCGCGGCCACGGGCGCCCGGAGCGGCACCTCCCCGAACACGCGCACCTCGGCGGGAGGCGCGACGGGGGCCGGGGCGGCCCTGGGCGCAGGGGGCCCCGCGAACCGGACCCGGCCGCCCGCGGCAGCCGCCGCCCGCACCGCCGGCGCGCGATACAGCAGAATGCCCGTCTCGAGCAGCAGCCCGCTCCGGCCGGGCGTGCGCACCTCGTGCAGGCCCGACGGCAGGGCGGGATCCGTCACCGTCTCCGCCGGATACGGCGTGGCCACCTGGCGGCGGAAGGCCACCGCGCGGTACGGGGTGACGCCGACGGCATGCGCCGTGTTGACCAGCGCCGCCGCCCACCCGGGCCGCGTCGCCAGTTCGTGGTGGACGACCCCGAGGCACGCCGCGGCGGCGATCGCGGCCGCGGCCAGGACGACGCGCCCGGACGGCCGCGCCACTGCGGTTCCCCCCGGGGCGTAGGATGCCCCGCGGGGGCCCGTTCCAGGCCGGCCGCCCCGTCTCAGCCGCCCGCCTTGGCCGTGATCTGCAGAGCCAGCGCGAGTCCCTCCTGGACGGCGACGAAGCCGGGGATGTCCGGCGGCTGCAATCCGAAGTACGAAAAGTCGAAGCTCGCCGCGCCGGTCAGGGTGAGGGTGCCGCCGGCCACCCGGATGTCGGTGGAGAACGTGAGCGGCTTGCCCGTGCCGTGGATGGTCATGGTTCCCGCCACGGGCACGTTCACCGCGGCGCCCTGCCGCACGATCGGCCCGGATGGCGGCGAGGCATCCGCCGCGAACACGGCGTCGGGATACGTGGCCGTCTGCAGCGGTTGACTCTGGATGTGGTGATCGCGCATGGAGTTCCCGGTGGAGAGCGTCCGCAGGTCGACGGTCACCGTGGAGGCCTGCACCAGGCCGTTCTTCAGGATGATGTCGCCGGAGATGGCGGACGTGGTGCCCACCGGGGTGAAGGGGCTGTTCGTGCCGAGAAACGTCTCATGCGCCGTGTAGGAGGCGGTCGAGAGGCTGTCGTCGATGACGAAGGTGCCCGTCACGGGCGCGCCCGCGGCGGCCGCCGAGCCGCTCGAGGTCCCGGTCGGGCCCGAAGCCGGCAAGGCGGAGGCGGCCGCACCGGACGCGCCCCCCGGCGCCGACGGACCTGCCGTCGAGGCCCGCCCCGCCGTGGCGGTGCCGGCCGCTCCCGCGGCGGCCGTCGGCGCGCCCGCGCCGCGTCCCCCCGCGGCCCCGCATCCGGCAAGGAGGACCGCCGCCCCCAGAGCCAAGAATCCCGCCCCGAAGCGAGACCCGCGCCGCCGCCTCGCCGCCATGACCCACGCCCCTTCGCCACCGCCCGCGCCCGGACGCAAGCCTAGCATCCAAGCTTCAAGAAAAGGGCGGGCGCGGCCTGAGAGCGCGCTTTGAGCGCCAGCGGCCGGCGGCGCCGGGTCAGACCTTCACGTACGGGCTCTCCACCGCCCAGGTGCCGTCGGGCAGGTGGCGCTCCTCGTAGTCGCCGAACAGGAGCGGCGCGACCTGGCGCAGCACCGTGTAAATGCGGAAGGCGAGCGCCCGGATCTCGACCTCGGCGTGGGGGTTCGCCCGCATCTCGATGATGTGCCTCCAGGCGCGCACGTTGGCCGTCATCACCAGCGGCGCCTCGGTCTCGTTGGGCAGGAGCGAGCGCGAGCACTGCTGCACCTTCTTGCGCAGATCGGTCCGGGCCTCGCCGCTCAGGATCTCCGTGCCCGCTTTCTGGCGCTCCAGGAGCAGTTCCGTCATCCGGTGGTAGGCCGCGGCGGCGGCGTCGATGCGTCGCGTGAAGAGTTCGTGCAGTTCGGGGTCGTCGCGGTATTCGGGACGCTCGACGAAGCGCAGCACGCGTCCCGAGACATACCGCTGCGACAGCTGGGAGATGGCCGTGCCGGCCCGGTGGCGCACCAACTCGTGCGTCAGCGAGCGGGACACGCCATAGAGCAGCAGGCTGAAGGCGGCGTGCTCCAGTACGGACCCGTGGCCGGAGGACTTGATGTTGAGCAGGTACTTCTCCGCCTGGCCGTTGGGCGTGCGCTTGGGCCCGAACGAGGCGTAGCAGTTGCCGGAGAAGTGGACGATCCCGTCCCGGCGCACGCAGACCACACCGTTGTCCGTGGTCACACAGTACACGGTCCCCGCATACGGCCTGCCTCGGATGCGCTCGCCCTCCGCACCGTTGAGCACGACCGGCGTGGGCCTCTTCTTCCGAACCTCGTAGAGCGGGAGCCCCCGCCCGCGTGGCTCCCCCGCCGCCAGGGCCGAGGCCCAGCCCAGCTTGCACAGGATCTCCTGCGCCTGCCCGGCCAGGGTCGCCGACGGGGTCACGAGCACGTCGGCGAGGTCCCCGCGACGGCCCGGCGCCAACGCCTCCCACACCGCGGCCAGCATGTCCTGCGGCAGGTCCAGCACCCAGCGCGGCAGCTGCGTCAGCGCGGCCCTGCCGCACCACGCTTCGAAGCACGGGGCGGCGGCCGCGTCCACTTCGACGCGCGGCGCGCCGCTGCGGGGATCCGCGGACGCGGTGTGCGCCAGGCCGAGTTCGGCGCACAGCCGGCCCACCGCCTCCGCGCGATGGCCGGAGAAGGCGACGGCCCCCTGGACCTCCTCGCCCGGGGCCCTGCCCTCGGCGACGTAGTGCGCGAGGAGGCGCGCCAGCGCCCCGACCTCGCCCCTCGTCCGGTACACGCGGCAGGCGAGCGTGGCGGTCGCCTGCCCGCCGGCCGCCGAGGGCGCCCGAGGGGAGGCGTCCGGCAGGCGCACCTCGTCCGGGACGCCGCCGGCCCATCCCGAGGGCGCGGTGAACACGGCGAACCTCCGGCCGCGAATCTCGCCCGTGAGCATGAATCCCCTGTCGGCGATGGAGCCGGAGGCCATGTAGCCGAACTGCCGGTGGTCCGGCGTGACCGCGAACGAGATGTCGCCGCTGTCCACGCACAGCAGCTCGCCGCGGTACGCATGGGCGTGGATTGCGGACGGCCGCTGGTACTCCGCGGTCAACGTCGACGGATGCATCGTGAGGACGCGGCTCCCGGGGCGCAGGTCGACGAAGCGGCTCCATCCCTCATCGGTCAGGACTTCCGTGCGGTCGTCGAAGCAGACCTGCCCCGCCATCTTGACCAGTCGCTCGGCCGGAGGCAGCGCCACCGGGTCCTCGAGGTAGGCACCGAACTCCAGCGCCGGGTCGAACCCCCGCAGAAAGCCGTCCAGGCCCCGCAGGTCGGTCGCGGGCATGGCGACCAGCACGACCCCCGGCTCCTGCAGGAACGGGGTCCCCTGGTCCGTCCGGAGCACCGCCGCGTCGAGGGCGGGGTAGGGGGACATGGGCGGCACCGCCTCCGACCGGGGTTTCGTGTCCGGCCGGCGGACTCCCTCCGGCCCGTCCGGCGGCCCGGGTGCCCTCCGCCGCGTCGCGCCTCGGTCAGGCCTGGTTGACGAAGGACGGCCACGCGACCGCCGGCGGCGCCAACTCGGCCGGAGCACCGAACGCCGGTGCGACCACCGTCCGCCCGAAGCTCCGCCCGCACGGATAGACGCTCCAACCCGCGTCGTCGGGCATGAAGCTCGGCCGGCCGCCGGCGTCCTGGGCGCCCGCAGGCCCCGCGCCACGGGCTGCGGCACCGATCCAGAACGTCGCCTGGATGCGCGCGTCGGACAGGATCAGGGCGGCACCCTGGGCCTGCATGAGGGTCTGGGCGACCGGTTGATAGAGCCAGACCATGGCCTGGAGGGTGGCGTCGAGATCGACCGCCACCCCGCCCGCGGACCGGTGAAGGCCCGCACCAAGCGCACCCCGGCCCGGGAGACCGTGCACAGCTTCCGCACGCTGCTTGCCACTGTGGGGACGGTCGCCCGCAACGCCGTGCGCCTTCCCGCCCATCCCGAGCTCCCGCCGTTCCACCTGGGGACGACGCCGGACCCGCTGCAGCACGAGCTCCTCCGCCTCGCCGGAATGGAGGTGGCCACCGACCGTCGACAGAAGGATCAGGCCTGAGAACCACCCTTTCTTTGCTGCCCAACGCGTTTCGGGAACTCCAGGCGAGGAACTTCGGCTCAGAGGGAGAGTTGCCGGCGCTCAAAGCCAGAGACCGCGCCCCCGAGCAAAACAAGCGCCGCGCCGGCCAAGGCCACGGCGTCGACGAGCACGTGGCCGCGTCCCGCAAGGAGCGACTGGGCGTTGAAGACGTTGAACAGCGACAGGTGCGCCACCCAGGCGAGGCGCGTGCTCAGGTCCCCCAAGACGTGGAGGCCATAGAAGGCCAGCGTGAGCACCGCCGAAAGGCCCATGGCGCTGCGCTCGTCGGCGGCCAGGGCCGAAAACAGGAAGGCGTAGGATGCGACCACCATGAACACGAGCATACCGACCAGGTTCAGTTTGACGAAGGACCAGGCAGGAAGGTGTTCATGCGCGGCAAACCAGTGGGCGCCCAAGAGGCCTCCGGCGGTGGTGGCGCCGGCGATGATCACAACCCCGCAGAGCAGCACCAGGGCCTGTGCGGCGGCAATGCGGCGGCGCGAGACGGGCGTCGCCAGCAGATAAGCCATGGAGCCATTGTCCACGAGGTGGGCCATGAGCCTTGTGCCGGTGACGAGGACGTAGATCGCGAGAATCAACAGGTACACCAGGCTATAGAATTCCCCGGCCAGAAAGCCGCTGAGGCTAGTCCCGCCAAGGCTGTAGCCGAGCACCCTGAGCAACCCGGGGGGCAAATTCTGGAGCAGCGTGTTCAGCGTGGTGGAGCCCGCGAAGGAGGGGTAGACCCAGATGAACAACCACAGGTAGAACACCATGCCCAGGGCATAGTTGGCCACGCCGCGCAGGGCCTGCCGCAATGTGCTGCTGAACAGAGCGCTCACGTCACTGACCCTCCCCGTCGCCGTAGTAGTGCATGAAGATCTGCTCCAGATCCATCGGGCGAACGTCCAGGGAGCGAAGTTCGTGGCGGGCCAAGGCCCTCACCAGGGCGGTGTAGTCGCCCTGCACCTCGAGTTCGATCTCTCGCTCGCGGCGCGCGACGACCGGGAACCCGGCCCCCTCGAGTTCGCGGGCGTCCTCCTCCGTGACGGTGGCCACCGTAAAGACCTTGCGCTGCAGCTGGCGCAGGCGCGCGATGTCCTCCACGGCCACGAGTCGCCCATCTTTAAGCATGCCGACGCGGTCCGCGACGCGCTCCACCTCGGCAAAGGCGTGGGAGGACATGAGGATCGTCGCGCCGCGTCGCTTCTCCTCGCCGACCAACTCCAGGAAGCGCCGTTGCATGAGTGGATCAAGACCCGAGGTCGGTTCATCGAGGATCAACACGTCCGGCGTGTGCATGAACGCGGCGACCAGCGCCACCTTCTGCTTGGTCCCCTTGGACATCTTCCGGATGGGACCTCGTGGATCCAGGGCAAAGCGGGAGCAGAGTTCGTCGCGACGGTCGCTCCCGGCTGGGAGCCGGCGCATCCCCGCCAACAGGCTGAGCAGTTCCGCCCCGGTCATGTCTTCCGGGAATCCGATCTCTCCCGGGAGATACCCCACCAGTGCCTGTACCTTGGGGGCCGAGGACCAGCAGTCCAGGCCGTTGATCATCGCGGCGCCACTGTCGGCCCGCAAGAAACCCATCAAATGCCGGATGGTCGTGGACTTGCCGGCGCCATTGGGCCCGAGGTAGCCGAAAACCTCGCCCCGTCCAACCTCAAAGGACACATCGACGATGCCCCGGCCACCGGGATAGGTTTTCGTCAACCCGCGCAGTGTGATCACGACGGGGCCTCCCCCTCATAGAGACCGAACTGCAGGATGCCGAGGTAGACCTCAAACTCGTCCGTCAGAGCTTGATAGACCTCTTCGAATCGCTCCCCGACCACGTCCGGCAGACGGTCGACGAACTTTTCCTGCAGCCCCGCGGCGATCCAGTTCAAGAGGTTCCAGATGTGTTCCTGAGTTACGCCTGGACGCAGGTGTCCGCCGGGGTCCCACGCGGGAGCGTCGGGGCGCAGGGCCCTAAGTCGCTCGGTCTGCAGGCGGAGGGCCAGAGCGTGTACGGGGTGCTCGGGTTCTCTCGCGAGGCGCAGCGCCAGACGATAATCGTGGGGCCGATCGCGGAGGAAGCGCAGTTTGTGCTGGGTCGTCACCTTCATCCATTCAAAGATGGGGAGGTCGACGAGCCGGGGGAGTCCCGTGAGGTAACGGCCGGTTGACCATTCCACGACGTGGAGGAACAGTGCTTGCTTATCCTGGAAATACTTAAACAGGACGCCCTTGGAGATTCCGGCGTCGCGCACGATCCGGTTCGTGGAGGCCAGGTCGTATCCGTGCTCCGCAAAGGCGACTAGGCTCGCCTGTAGGATGCGCTCCTGCTGCTCCGGCGGGAGGCGCAGAAACTGCTCCGAGGGCATGGTGCCGGTTCACCCCCTTCATCACCGGCGGCACGGGTGGGGAGGCCATGGCGTGACCACTTGGTCACGCCGGCAGTATAGTGCGTGCGGTGGGGGAGTCAAGGGTGCCGCGGGGCGTTGCGGACCGGGCGGATCGGCCCATTCGGGCCACGGCGATCACCGAGGACGGCAGGATACCGGTGCGGCACGTCGAGGTGGCGATGCGTGCCTCATGCTGCGGTGCACGGTGATCAGCGCGACGAAGAGCGGCGACCCCACCAGCGCCAGCGTCATGCCCACCAGGCGCATCAGGCGCCGCAGCAGGGCGGTTGTAGTAGTCCTCCGGCGAGTGGAAGATATCCGAGAACACGGTGGGCAGGATGAGGGCCACGGGTGAACCGTAGAGGAGGATGACGGCGCGGCCGCCCAGCAGCGCCGCCGTGACGGCCTCAGGTCTCTCCGCTTGGCCACCGTCGGGAAGAGGAAGCCGCTGCGGAAGAACAGCCCCTGGGTGAACATGCCGCTGTCCGTGGCGACGGACGGGTCGCAGCGCGACGGATCATTCCCTCGACATAGACCAGGGCCCCTGCATGCGGCTGCGCGTGCCGACGCGCAGCCACTCCCAGCGCGGGTTCGGTTCGGGGATGCGGTGGCGGACCAGCGCGACGTTGTGGGTCAGGACCTCCACGAGGCCATCGTGCGGCCCCTGCAGGACGACTTCCGCGTTGGCCTCGGTGGGGCTCCGCACCGGCCACGACGCGATGGCGATCGCGGTCGCGCCCGGTCCGCGGAACGGCGGGGAGAGCAGGACTGCTTTGCCCGGGAGCAGCGCCTCGACCGCCTGACCGGACGTGGAGGTGGACGTAATCGGCCGACAGCGCACCGGGCGAGGCGGCGTCGCCGGCCGGAGGGCCACCTGCCTGCGGCGCGCGGCAGGCCCGGGGCCATGCCATCGATCCGCTCCGAAACCTGCCGGGACTCGTCGGCGACGGCCGCGAGGGCGACCCGCCGACCCCGGCGGGATGCGGGCAGGACGGGGGAGCGGGGTCCGCGGCCGCCCCGGTCTACGCGCGGAGGCGGCCGGGGCGCTCACCCGGCCGAGCCGAGGTGCCCGCGCAGAAACGCGGCGCAGGCGGGCACGTCCGCCTCCGCCAGGCCGTGCAGGACCACCGCCCCGCGGTAGCCCACGCGCCGGAGCAGGCGCACGTAACGCCCGTAGTCCAGCCGGCCGCGGCCCGCGGGGAGGTGGCCCGCCTCCCCGTCGTGGTCGAGGTCCTTGGCATGGGCGAGCACCACGTCCGGGCCGACGAGGTCGAAGGCCGCGTCCAGCACCTCGGCCTGGCGGGCCAGTTCGCCGCGGTGGAAGAGATTCGCGCCGTCGATGCAGACCCGCAGGCGCGGCGAGGCGAGTTCGTCCATCAGGCGCCGCGCGCGGGCGGCGGAGTCCACGACGTTGGCGACCTCGGGCTCCATGGCCAGGTCCACGCCGGCGGCCTCCGCGGCAGGGAGGACGGCCGAGAGGGCGGCGAGCAGGTCCCGCCACGCCTCCGGCGAGGCGTTGGCGGGATGGTGCCTCCACATGCTCGTCGGGTCGCGCGTGCCCGTGCAGAGCGTGACGGCCGGGGCCCCCATGGCCGGGCAGGACCGGATGAGCGCCTCGAGCCGGCGCAGGCTCTCGGACCGCGCCTCGGGGTCGGGGTGGATCATGTTGACCGTGCCGCTCACCGCGGCCAGCCGCACCCCGCGGGCCTCGTGGGCCGCGCGGATCCGGCCCGGCATCTCCGCCGGGATGGCGGCCGGGACCGCCTCCAACCCGGCGCAGTCGAGGCCGAACTGCACCGCCGCGACGCCTGCGGCCACGACCGCATCCAGGGTCTCCTCCACGGTGGCCCGCGGAAAGACGCGCGCGTAGAGCCCGACCTGCAACCCGCCCACCCCTCTCCCGCCGGCGTGGGGCCGGAGGCCGCCCGGCCTCAGCGCCAGTCGAAGCAGATGCCCAGATAGGCGTTGCGGTCGGCCAGCACCCCGTCGTAGGTCTCCTGCGCGCGCTCCGGCGGCACCAGGTGGGAAACCATGCCGCCGGTCTGCAGCGCGCCCCGCCGGACCCAGTCGATCAACCGGAGATAGTTCGTCTCGATCGAATGGCCCGCGCCCGCCTCCCGCCGGTGGAACGGCAGCAGCCATTCCAGTGCGCCCACCACGTGGATGCCGCGATGGTGGATCTCGGACCAGGCCGGGCCAGTGTCCTGGGGCATCGGTCCGCGCGGCGAGCCCAGCAGGATCACCTCCCCGAGGCGGGCGCACATCCGCACGGCGCCGGGGATGAGGGCCGGATTGCCGATCGCCTCCACGACCACGTCGGCGCCTTCCCCCCCGGTGCACTCCCGCACCCGGGCCTCCGCCTCGTCGCCCACCGCCGCCTGCGCGCCGGCGATCCCGCAGCGGCGCGCCAGGTCCACGCGCCGCGGGGCCGGGTCGAAGGCGACCACCCGGAGCCCGGCCAGTTGGAAGAGCTGCGCGGCGAAGTTGCCCACCAGTCCGAGACCGATCACCGCGGCCGTCCGTCCGGGCGCCGCCACGTGCGAAAGCCGCAACGCCGTGATGGCCACGCTGGCCATGCGCACGAGGACCAGGCGCGCCGGGTCGTCCGCCTCGTCCAACGGAAAGACCGCCCGCTGCGCCGGCGTCAGGACCGCGTGGCTCGCGTGCGGGGCGATGGCGAACACGCGCTGCCCCGCGGCCAGGCCGCGCACGGCGGGGCCGGCACGCAGGACGCGCCCCACGACGCCATAACCCGGCCGCCAGGGGTACGCGTTCCAGCTCCCCGGACGGTCGACGCCCGCGTCCAGGCCGGAGTAGTTGGCGAGCTCCGTGCCCGTGCTGACGAGCGACACCTCGACCCCGACCAGCGCCTGGTCGGGCCGCAGGGTGCCCGGATCGAGCTCGGATTCCTCGACCACGCAGCGCCGCCGCTCGGGGAACACCAGGTGCCGCACGCGCACCGAAGCCGGCATGCCTTGCACCGCCCTGTCCGCGGCGCGCGGGCACGTGCCCCGACGCGGGGGCGCCTGCCGTTCGCGCGCCGCTCGCGCCCTTCGCCGGCCGCGACGGGGGCCCTGCGCCGCGGGGTGCGGCAGCCCAGGCCCGATCCGGGCGGCTGCCGGGGGCGCGGCCCTCCCGTCCGGCCCCCGTTCGTAGGCCGCCGTCAGGGCCTGGAGCTCCGGAGCGACCTCGACCGCGAGGCGGGCGCCGCCCAGGGCCCGGGCATAGGCCCGCGGGGCGACGTGC
>JAJYVV010000110.1 GCA_021791815.1 Bacillota bacterium
GGTGGCGATGCCGCGAGGCGGCGACCACGGCCACGACGGCGAGGCCCAGCACCACGGCGCCCGACGCCACGGCGGCACGCCGGCGCGCGAGGCGCCGGCGCCGCCGGGCCTCGCGGAGGCCGGCGTCCCGGTCCGCGCGCGGATCCGGGCGCCCCGGGCCGCGCCGGCGGGTCGTCACGGCCGACCCGACTCCCGGAGGTGCGCGATCAGGTCGGTGGCGGCCGGCTGGAACCCGAGCTGGCGCTGCAGCGCGGCCACCTGGCCGCGGTAGGCGGCGGAGTGGTGCGAGACGTGCAGGAGGATGTCGCCAAACGCCGTCACGCAGGGGGCGCCCCCGGTCGTGCGGTAGGCGATCCGGGCCTCGGGCGGCAGGGCCGCGGCGGCCGCCGCCCATCCCGCCCATACCGCCGGCCAGAGCGCCTCCAGGGCCGCGCGATCCCGGGCGCCGCCCGGCGGCACGATGGCGGGCGGGCTCTCGCCCTCCACGCGCCGCAGCCACGTCCACTCCGTGCCCGCCAGGTGCTCGACGGTCGCGCCCAGGGACCCGTGGCTCGAGGCCAGGGGCCGCTGCCAGGCGTCCGCCGGCACGCCGGCCAGGGCCGCCCACACGCGGCGGTCCGCCCATTCCAGGTAGCGGGCCAAACCCGCCAGGTCCGCGGCATCCACGGCGGCGACACCTCCGCGCTCGCGGCTGGGGAGAACGGGACCGAGCCGTCCGCCCGGCCCCGACGTAGCGTAGCAGACCGCCCTGCGGCAGTCGTGACGCGCGCGGCCGAGGGGCGAGCGCACCGTCCACGCAGGAGTCCGCGGCGGCCCTCCGCGAACCCTGACGACCGCGCGATGGCCGGGCGCACGGACGACCCGGCGGGAGGCCTGCCCTTGGAACTGACCGTCGCCACGTTCAACCTCCGGAACTTCACGGCTGCCGACGGCGACGACGCATGGGCCCTGCGCGTGGACGCGGTGGCGGAGATGATCCGGGCCACCGGCGCCCGCATCGTCGGCACCCAGGAAGGATACCTCGACATGCTGCGCCAGCTCGGGGAGCGGCTGCCGGAGTTTGATTGGGTGGGCCTGGGCCGGCGGGGCGGCGACCTCGACGAGTTCTGCGCGGTGTTCCACCGCCGGGACGGACCGGTCCCCGACGAGGTCGGGCATTTCTGGCTCTCCGAGACGCCGGAGGTGCCGGCGAGCAGCGGTTGGGACAGCAGCCTCCCGCGCATGTGCACCTGGGTGCGCTTCCGCGGGGGGGCGGTCGGCCCCGGCGTGCCGCTGGTCCTGTACAACACGCACCTGGACCACCGCGGAGGCCGCGCCCGCCTGGAGGGCATCCGCCTCATCTGCCGCCGCCTCGCCGAGCGCCGACTCCGCGACGGGCTGCCGGCCCTGTTGATGGGCGACCTGAACGCGGGCGAGGAGTCGCCGGTGGTCCGGTTCCTCCGCGAGGAGTCGGGCCTCGTCGACGCCTACACCGCGCTGTCCGCACGCGCGGAGGGTCCGACCGGCATCGGGCGCACCTTCCACGCCTTCCGCGGCGGGGACGGCGGCGATCCCATCGACTACATCTTCGGCACGCCCGACCTGACCTTCCGCCATACGGAGGTGCGGCGCGAACAGGTGGCCGGACGGTATCCGTCCGACCACTATCCGGTCGTGGCGACCGTGCGGTTGGCGGAAGCGTGACCGCGATGCGACCAGGGCGGGGGCGAGCCGTCGGCCCGCCCCCGTCCCCTCGTGTCGCGTCAGGCCACGGAGGCGCGGAGCGAACGCGCGGGACGGAAGCGGACGGCGCGGCGGGCCGGGACGGTGACCCGCTGGCCGGTCCTCGGGTTGCGTCCGACCTTGGCGGCGCGCTGCACGACCTCGAAGATGCCGAGGCCGCGGACCTGGATGCGCCCGCCGCTGACCAAGGCCTGGTTGACCGCCTCCGTGATGGCCTCCACGGCCTTCTCCGCCTCGCGCTTCGTGAGCCCGGCCTTGTCCGCGACCTGGGACACGAGCTCGGCCTTCGTCATGGGAGCACCTCCACCCGTCCTGTTGGGGCGGGACCGCGCCGGCCTCGACCGGGCCACGGCGACCGCTCCCCTGGGCACGCCCGGATCCGCATCGGCGGCCGCGGAAGCGCACCGGGAGGCCCGGGCCGGCGCCCGGACGCAAAACCATCACGCCAACCGGCACTGCCGCACCGCCACGACCACGGGGCCCGGGACTCCGGCGCCACGGCTCGTCCCAACCGCGGACGGGCCATGTGCCGGTGACCGGATTCCGCCGCCCGCGGCCCGGCGGGTGCGGGCACCCCCCTTCGGCGGGGCGCGGGCCACATCCTCCCTATAATAACATCACCGCGACGTCTACAGTCACCTTGGATGCGGGGGTGCCTGGCTCCGCGCCGCAGGTCGCCGGTTCTGGGGAATCGCGAGGGGCCCTTCCGGGAATCGCCGCGCCGTTCCTCTGGCCGCCACGGAACAAGGCACAGGTCGACCCTGGCGACTTAGACGTCGCGCCCTCCCGCCGACCACCCGCGCGCAGCGCACGTTGTTCCCGCCGCCAGGCGCCCATGCTGAGCCGCAACGACAGCCCGCGCAAGAGCGCGCCGAGGGCCGCAGGCGGGGGCGCCGCGAGCCCCCGCCACGGTGGCGGCGCCCGTGGGCCCTTTCGCCCCCGAGACCGTGTCGGCCCAGCGGTCTGGCCCTCTCGCGCGGGCCCGGCGCCCTCCGAGGCCGCGGGGTGGCCGTCCCGGCCCGGGCGCGACGACTCGCCGCGTCTTCTCGCGGCCGTCGCGCAAGGCGCCGCCTGCCGCAACGGCGCCGTCTCCGAGCGGTAACCCGGCCCTGCCCGCGGCATCCCAGACTGAAGGCGCGACGGGCCATCCGGACGCCCGCGTGGAGGGGGTCGGGCGAAGGTGCAGGCACTGCTCTTCGACCTCGGGGGGACGCTGATCGACCGGCGGCGCGACCGCGACTGTGCGCGGTGGTGGGCGGCCCAGGGCGTCCGCGTCGAGCCCCGGGCGGTCGCCGCCGCCGTCTACCGGGCGGACCACCGCTTCATGGAGGAGGCGCCCGACCTCTGGCACGCGCAGGGCCCCGCCTTCCTCCGCCGCTACTGGGCGACCGTGCACCGGATGCTCGGGCTGCCGCCGCCGCCCGCGGACGTGTGCGCCGCCTGGGGCGGATCCTGGCTCCGGCACCCGGATGCCGTGGCGGCGCTCACCCTGGCCCGCACGCGCGGCGCCCGGCTGGCCCTCGTGTCGAACTGGGACGCCACCGGATGGGACGTCCTGCGCGGCCTGGACCTCCTCCGGCACTTCGAGGTCGTGGCGCTCTCCGCGGAGTTGGGACGCGAGAAGCCCGATCCGGCCATCTTCCTTTGGACGGCCGCCCGCCTGGGCCTCCCCCCGGACAGGTGCACCCACATCGGCGACAACGCGTGGGACGATGCCGAGGGTGCCTCCGGCGCGGGAATGGGCGCCGTGCTCCTGCACCGCCACCCGGAGTGGGCCCCGCTGCCGCGCGTCCCGTCGCACGTCCCCGTGGCCGGCGACCTGCGCCTGGCCGTCGTCGCCGCACTGCGCTCCGCGGCGGCCCTGCCGCGCTTCGCGGGCCAGCCGGCCTGAGGGCTGGCACGGGCCCCAGGTCCGTGGTCGGGGCTCCCGCGGGCCGGCATCGGCGATACCCGACAGCCGGGCGGCTGGGAGGCGCCCGGTCCGGTCGTCGATGTCCAACCCGGCGGCGGGCGCAACCAAACGACGGAGGACACGCCGGGCGCTGGTCGCCCGGCGATCGGCTCTTCTGAGCCCGAATGCCTGCTCGCCCCATGCCCCCGGCTCCACCCGGCCCCGCTACCGGGGAACCTCGGGCGCGGTCGGCTCCCCCTCCGCCTCGCCGCTCCCAAGATCGTCCTTCCACATGACGATCGCGTCCTCGTGCGTGTCGCTGTAATAGCCGGGGCGGCGTCCGCGGGCGACGAACCCGTGCTTGGCGTAGAGGGCGCGCGCCACCGCGTTGGTGGGGCGCACCTCGAGGGTCATGCGGCGGCACCCGCCGGCGGCGGCGCGGCGCTCCAGTTCGGTGAGGATGCGGTCGCCCAGCCCGCGGCCGCGCTCCGCGGGCAGCACCGCCAGGTTGGTCACGTGGGCCTCGTCGAGGATGAGCCACATGCCCCCGTAGCCGAGGACCCGGATGCCCCGCAGCGCAACGACATAGTGGGCGTATGCGTTCTGGGTCAGTTCCGAAAGGAAGGCCCGCTCCGACCACGGCGTGGGATAGGAGCGCCGCTCGATGTCCATGACCATCGACAGGTGGCGCACCTGCATGTCGGCGAACCGTACGGGTTCCGGTTCCCGCTCGACGGCCGTCCCCGCCACCCCCCGGAGCCGGTCCCACCCGGCGCCTTCAGCCGCCTGCAGTGTACGCCGGGCCGGTCGCAGCACTCAACGGATTCCTAAGCCGGGCCCCCCGGCGTGCGGGCGCCGCCCCGCGCCTCTCCGGGCGCCCGCCCCAGCACCGGGTCGCTGCCGTACGCCGGGGCCAGCGCCATGGCGTCCGCGCCGCGCCCGGCGCGCAGCTCCTGCCAGCCCAGCCACCCGACCGCCGCCGCGAGCCCCGCTCCCCAGACGGGCGGCGCGAGACGACCGCCGCCCGCGATGGCGAGGTCGTCCTCGCCCACCCCCGTCCCCACCAGCAGACACGGGCCGCCGGCCGCGGTGGCGTCCCGCAGGGCCGCCCGGAACGGGACGCGCTCCCGGAGGGCCGGCTCCTCTCCCGCCCGCTCCTCCGGGCCGCTTGCGCCCCAGCGGTGCCCGGCGGCATAAACCCGGTCCCGCCGCGCGTCCCAGGCGGCCCAGACGGGCCCCGGCCACGGCCCGGCCGCGCAGGCGAGCGCCCGCAGCGAACCCACGGCGGCGACCGGCAGGCCGAGGGCCCAAGCCAGCCCCTTGGCGGTCGCCACCGCCGCACGGACCCCGGCATAGGACCCCGGGCCGTTGGCCACGGCGACGCCCTCCACGGCGCCGCGGGGAAGCCCCGCCGACGCCAGCGCGGCCGCAACCATGGGTACGAGGATCGCCGCCGGACGGGCCCCCCGCCCGGCCGACGCGGCGCCGCGCACCCCGTCCTCATCGACGACGGCCGCCGATGCGCCCCAGCCGGACGCGTCGATCCCGAGGACGATCACCCCGAGCCCTTCCCTTCCGCATCGGCCCGGAGGGCCGCCAACCAGCGGCCCGCCCGCGGCCCGCCGGGGGTGAACTCCAGGCGCCGGTCCTCGGGCCCGGGTCCGGGCTCGATGCGCAGGCGCAGCGCGTCCTCGGGGCAGAGGGCGCCGAGGCGCTCGCCCCACTCCACGACCGTCACGCCTTCGGCCAGGTCGTCCTCGTCCCAGCCGATCTCGTCGGCGCGGATCGGACCCTCGAGGCGGTAGAGGTCGGCGTGCACCGCGGGCAGCCGCCCGCGGTAGGAGCGCAGCAGCGTGAACGTCGGGCTCGGGTGGGGGCCCGGCACGCCGAGGCCGTCCAGGACGGCGGCCGCGAGCACGGTCTTGCCCGCGCCGACGCGCCCGGACAGCAGCAGGACGTCCCCCGCGCGCGCGCGGCGCCCGAGCGCGGCGCCGAGGCGGGCCGTCTCCGCCGGGCTCCGGCTGAGATGCCCCCAGCCTGGACTCCCGCGCTCCGCCGCCGCCGCCTCCCCGCCCGCGCATACTTCCGGCCCGCGGCACCCACCATACCAGTCGAGTGCCCGCAACCGAAACGGGGGCTGACGACGTGGAGGCACGGTGGGAAGAGGTCCTGCTGGGGGCGGCTCTGGCGGACGTCAAGGACGCCGTCTACCGCAACACGCTGGCGCTGGCCGCGGTCCTGGACGTGCTCGCGGAGAAGGGGGTGCTGACCCCGGGCGAGGTCCGGCGCGCCTCGGCGCGCCTCGACGGCCACGCCGCGGCCGGGTGGGAGGCCGCGGCGCCCCCCGGGCTGGCCGCGCGCGGGGACTGACGCCGGTCCCGCGCGCGGAGCCGGCCGCAGCCCTGCCCGCGGCGCTACAATGGTCGCCGGTCCGGCAGGGGGACGGGGGTGCCGCGGACGTGGAGGGCGGGGGGGGGGCGGAGGCCCGACGGGCCGGCGCGTCCTGGCCGGGCTGGCCGCTGGTCGGGTTCGCCGCGCTCAGCACGCTGGGCCTCTTCGCGGTGGTCGTGCTGGGCTTCGTGGATACGGCCACGGGCTCGGCCCTGGGCTGTGGCCGCTCCTTCCCCCTCTGCAACGGCGCCGTTCTCCCGGGGCCGGGCCTCCACGCCCTGATCGAGTGGTCCCACCGCGTTCTCGCCGCCGTGGTCGGCCTGATGGTGGGCGCGCTCGCGGTTTGGGCCTGGATCCGCGCGTGGCGCTTCGCCGAGGTTCGGGTCCTCGGGCTCATCGCCGTCGGATTCATCTTCATCGAGTCCGCCGTGGGGGCCCTCGCCGTCCTCGCCCCGGAATCACAGGCCGTGATCGCCATCCACCTCGGCATCGCCCTCACGGCGTTCGCCGCCACCGCCATCCTCGGCGGCGTCCTCGCCGATCTGCGGTCGAGCCGCCGGGCCCCCCTGCGGCCGCCGGTCCCGCGCCGGCTCGCGGCCTGGTCCTGGGCGCTGCTCGCCTACATGTATCTGGCGGTGTATCTGGGGGCCTACGTGGCCGGCACGCAGAGCGGCGAGGCCTGCCTCACCTGGCCGCTCTGCACCGCGGGCCCGCTCACGGCGTCGCTGGGCAACCCCGTGACCATCGACACGCTCCACCGGGCGGCGGCCCTGGGAGCGGGCGCGATCGCCACCTATGTCGCGCTCCTCGCCCGGAGCGTGCGGGCCGCGAGACCCGATCTCGCGCGGCTCGGCCACGCCGTCGCCGCCCTCGTCGCCCTGCAGATCGTCAGCGGCCTCGTGCTGGTCCTGACCCGGCTGGCCCTGGCCGCCACCCTCGTGCACGTGGGCCTCGTCACGATCCTGTTCACCGCCAGCGCCGCGCTCGCCTTCGGCACGCTCCCCGCCGCCCCGGGCCGCCGGGCCTCGCCCGCCGGGCGCGGGTGAGCGGGCCCAAACCCGGGCCCGGAAAGGCGTTCGACGTGGCGCTACCACGCCGGAACCTGGAGGAGGGAGGGTACCCGTCGGAGGCCGGCGGCGTCCTTTACGTGTCCACCGCCTGGCGGTGGGGTCGTGGCCCTGGACGCGGCGACGGGTCTGGCAGACCTCCGGGACGTGCACGGGTCCGCACCGGGGCGTGGCCCTCGCGGGCGGGCGCCTCTTGGTGCTGGAGACCGACGAACGCCTGGGGGCGGTGGATCCCGCCACGGGCGCCGTCCCCGGGCGGTCGCCCGTCGCGGCGGGCCTCCCCTCCGCCGGATACGGCGAGTCGGCGGCCCCGGTGACGGGCTCGTCGTCGAGGGGCATCTCCGGCGGCGACAGCGGGGCGCGCGGCTTCGTGGACTCGCTCCCGCCCACCGACGGCCGCGGCTCCGCCTGAACGCCCCTGACCGTCGACGCGGCCGCGGGATCCGTCGTCGCCAGCGTCGGCAACCGGCCCCCCGACTTCTGCGGCGCCGGCCGGGCCCCGATCCCGACGCGGACGGCGTCATGGGGCTGCGACTGCGCGGCGGGCGGCCGGTCTGGTATGGGCCGGAGGTCGCGCACAACCCATGGAAGGCGCGACGTCGCCGCCCGTGCTGTTCCACCTCGCGGGGAGTGGCCGGGTCCGTGGGGCGGCGACAACCGTCGGCCGGCGACGTATGAACCGGCCGGCGGCCTGGCCTTCGTCGCGGGGATCGCGCCGCAGCCGCACAGCCCCGGGGCGCCGGACTCCGGCAGCTCGATCGGCGCCGCGCCAGGCCGGACCGGCACCGGGTCCGTGACGGCCGTGGCGGTCCGATCCGGCGCTCGGCGGCGGGCGGCGCCGCTGCCCAGCTCGACGCTCGGGGGCGTCACCGCGACGGCCGCCCGCATCGGCACCGCCCCACCGCCTCCAGGGCGCGGGGGCGTGTGTGTGGGGCGGTGACGGCGGGCGGAGGCGGGATCACCGGCGCGCCGCGGGTGGACGCGGTGCGGACCCGGGTCCTGGGGACCGGATGACGGGGGGCCGGGCCGCCCTCACACCAGGCCGGGCCGGGGAGCCAGGACATAGCCCGCGCCGGCCAAGAGGAGCATGCCGAGCCACAGGGCGCCATAGGTCCATTTGAGCCGGGCCCCGATGGCGTCGTAGCCCGCGGGAGGGCGGCGGCGGGCCTCCATCGCCACGTTGTAGATGATGAAGGCCAGGATGATCGGCGCGAGCGGGTCGGACATCACGAACGCGTGCTGCTGCGGGCTGTAGAAGAGGAGCACGAGGAGGGCGAGGAACCCCGGGATCCAGGCCTTCCACCGCAGGAACGCCACCGTCCGCCCGCCGTCCAGCGGGGTCACGGGCAGCAGGTTGAAGACATGGATGAGCATTCCGAAGCCCGCGGCCACGGCGAGGACCGGGACCCGGAGCGCGATGCGGAGCGCGAGGAGCGCGTAGGAGGCCCCGAGACCGAAGAGGGGCCCCGCCGCGGCGATGTAGGCTTCCTCGGCCGCGTCGCGCGGCCGGCGCCGAAGGTTGATCAGGGCACCGAGGAACGGAATGAACACCGGCAGCGACGCGGGCAGGCCGCGGCTGCGGATCGCGACCGTGTGTCCCGTCTCGTGGACGGCGAGGATGAGGAGCAGCAGGGCGCCGAACTTCCAGCCGAACGCCAGGCCGTAGGCCGCCAGCGACACCAGCACGGACCCGGCGACCAGCAGCACCTTGATCTTGGCCAGGGCGGCCAGCGCGGAGGCCCCGATCCGGGCGAGGCGGCCCTGGCGCCTCGGCGGGCGGCGGTATCCGCCGTCGGGCATCCGGTCGAGGACCGGCCCGGAGGGCGTCCGGTCCGCCCACGGCGCGTCGCCCGACGGCGCATCGGACCAGGGCGGCCCGCCCGCCGCGCCCCCGTTCCACGGCGACGACCCGGGGGGAACCCGCCCCGCCTCGGGCGGCCACGGGCCCGCCGCGAGCAGCCAGCCGCCGGTGCCCGCCGGCTGGGAACCCGCTGTCCCGGCTCCTGGCTCGCGAGCCGGCCCCTCCACCCCGGCTGGCGGCTCCCCGGCGCCATCCATCGGCTGCGCCTCCGCTTCGCCTACCGGTCGCGCCGGGCCGTGGGTCGGCCGGCTCCCGCGCGGACGCGGGCGCCCTCGTCCCCGGCGCTCAGAGCCTATCACACTCGTATGCGGGTTCGCCCGGACGAGGCTTGCCACGGCGCCGCGACCACGGTCACCGGGCGCAGGCGGCGGCCCGGCGCAGCAGGAACGCGCGCTCCCGGACGTTGCGGGCGAGCGTCGCGGCGTGCAGGAACTCCTGGCGCGCCTCCTCGGTGCGGCCAAGCCTGGCGAGGAGATCGGCCCGGACGCTCGGCAGGAGGTGGTAACCGCGGAGCCGGGGCTCCACGGCCAGCGCATCCACGATGTCCAGCCCGGCTGCCGGACCGAAGGCCAGGGCCACGGCCACGGCGCGGTTGAGCTCCACGACGGGCGAGGGGGCGACCTGGGCGAGGGCGTCGTAGAAGGCCACGATGGATGCCCAGTCGGTCTCCCCGGCGGTGGCGGCACGGGCATGGCACGCGGCGATCTCCGCCTGGAGGGTGTATGGGCCGAAGGGCACGCCGAGGCGCTCGGCCCGCGCCAGGGCGGCGTGCCCGCGGCCGATGAGGAGCCGGTCCCACAGGACGCGGTTCTGCTCGGGGAGGAGGATGGGCTCGCCCGCCGCATCCGTCCGCGCGCGGGCGCGCGACGCCTGGAACTCCATCAGCGCGACCAGGCCGTGCACCTCCGCCTCCGTGGGCGCGAGCTCGGCGAGCACGCGGCCCAGGCGCAGCGCATCCTCGCAGAGCTCCGGCCGCATCCAGTCCTCGCCGGTCGTCGCCGCGTAGCCCTCGTTGAACACGAGGTAGAGGACCTCGAGCACGGAGGCGAGGCGGGCGGTGCGGTCGGCGCCCTCCGGGACTTCGAACGGCACGCGCGCGGCGGCCAAGGTCCGCTTGGCGCGGACGATGCGCTGGGCCACGGTGGGTTCCGGCAGCAGGAAGGCGTGGGCGATCTCGCCCGTCGTGAGCCCGCAGAGCAGGCGCAGGGCAAGGGCCACCCGGGCCTCGGGGGCCAGCACGGGATGGCAGGCGGTGAAGATCAGGCGGAGCAGGGCGTCGCCGACGTCTTCGTCGGGCGCGGCGCCCTGGTCCTGCTCCGCCTCCAACTGGCGGCCGAGCTCCCGATGCTTGCGGTCCTGCATCGGGCGGCGCCGCAGTTCGTCCAGCGCCCGGCGCTTGGCGACGGCCACGAGCCAGGCGCCCGGGTTGGCCGGGACGCCGGCATCGGGCCACCGCTCCAGGGCCGCCACCAGCGCATCCTGCGCGCAGTCTTCCGCCAGGCCGACGTCACGCACCATGCGGGCAAGCGCGGCGATGATCCGCGGCGACTCGATCCGCCAGACCGTCTCGATGGCGCGCTGCGTCGGGGATCCGCGGACGGCCATTCGTCAGGACCCCTCGTGCAATCCCTCCGCGCCGGACGAGGCCGCCCGCCGGAGCTCCGGCGAGACCTCGGGGACGCTCTCGGGAGGGAAGTCGGACATCTCCTGGATCTGCCGCAGCTCGAGGACGTCCCCGTCCCAGGCCGGACAGCGCGACGCCCACTCGACGGCCTCCTCCTTCGACCGGACCTGGATGATCCAGTACCCGCCGATGGCCTCCTTCGCCTCGGCGAAGGGTCCATCCAAGATCTTGGGCCCGGCCCCGGCGGAGAAATGCAGGCGGACCCCCTGGGACGGGGGCTGCAGCCCGTCCAGCCCGAGCAGCACGCCCGCCTTGGCCAGGGCCTCGTTATACCGCATCATCGCCGAGATCATCTCCGGGGTCGGCGGCGCGTCCGCAGCGGCCCGCTGGTACGCCTTGGGAATCATGAGCATCATGAACCGCATCACGGTCTGCTCCTTTCGTTGGGTCGGGACCGGCAGCCACGCGCGGGCGCGGCCTTCCTCGGGCCCTCGCCGCTCGGCCGCCACCTCGATCGGGGCCCGCGACGCCTGGGATGGGCCTGCCCACGGCCGTCAGGCGCATGCTTCCGCTCCCCTTCCGGGGGCCTCCCCGCGCCGCCTCCACGACGAACGAGCGGCGGGGGAATCGACAGGCGCACCAGGTTTCCTTCCCCCGGAACGGTCAGCCCCCCTGCGCCAGCACCGGACCGTTCGGGCTTCCGAGGCCCGTGCACGGGTTCCACCCGGGTGCGGCGGAATACGCCCCATTGCTGCCCTGCGTGACGGGGCGGAGCGCCTGGGGATCGGCGTAGAGCGCCGGATTGGGCAGCCCGGGCGCCCAGGCGCCGAGCTCGAAGAGCCTGGCCGCCAGGGCCGCCCAGAGGGGGGCGACCGCGCTGGTCCCGCCGACCACGGTGGCCTGGCCGTCCACCCGGACGGCATAGCCGGTCTCGGGGTCGGCGTCGCCCGCCACGTCCGGGACGCCGCGCCCGCGGAACCCGGTGGGCCCGAGCGGGACGCCGGCGCCGGCCTGCCACGTGGGGACGGGGAACACCGCGCTCACGCCGCCACCGGTCGCCCCCCCGCCCGGCCCGTCGTTCCAGACGACCTCCGAGACGATGGCGCCCCCGGCCGCGAGGAGGCGTGTGCCGCCGCACGCGGTCGCGTGCGGGCTGGATGCCGGAAAGTCCACGTGGGGGAGGCCGTCGTCCACACCGTCGGACGACCCGCCGTCGCCTGCTGCCACGAAGACCGGGATACCCAGGGCCACGGCGCCGGCGATGGCCTCGTCGAGGGCCTGCATCGCTTGGCCGGTCCAGGTGGACTCCGGTCCGCCCCAACTGATGGAGATGATGGTGGGCCGGTTCACGCAGTCGTGGGCGGCCGCCGTCACCGCGTCGACGAAGCCCTGGTCGGTGTTGGGGACGAAATACACGGCGTAGCGCGCCCCCGGCGCGATCGAGCCGGCCACCTCGATGTCGAGGTCGACCTCGCCGTCCGGCCCGGAGGCACTTCCCGTAGGCGCGTTCCGGCCATGGTCGACCGACACGGCGACGACCGTCGGCGCCGGCGCGATCCCGAGGTCCGCGAAGTACGGATCGAGATCGGCCGGCCGGAAGCCGCCCCCCATTTCGACGAGGGCCACGCACTGGCCCGCCCCGGTGCCCGGCGGGAACCCGTACAGCTCGGCCACCTGCGGAGGGGTGTACGCGGCCGGAGGGGCCGGCGGGCCGGAGCGCAACCGCAGGTGCGGGCGGGCCTGGGGCCGGTCGTCGAGGCCCAGCACGGCGACGACGATCCCGCGCAGCTCCGGCGCCAGCCCGACCGGGCCCGCGTGGCCGCGGTGGGTCCCCTCCGGATGCCGGTAGTGGCGGAGTTCGACGCCGAAGGCGGCTCCGAAGCGGTCCGCGGTGCCGCCGAGCACCACGCTGCGGCGGGGGGCGCTCCGCTCCAGGACCGCCAGCCCGTGACGCGCCGCGAAGGCGGCGACCGCGTCCAGGTCGGCGGGAGCCGCGCCGTAGCGGCGGGTGTAGTCGTCGCGGTCCAGCGGCCGCCCGAGGCGGCCCGCTTCGCGGGCGGCCGCCGGCGCCCCACCGGGGTCGCGGGAGCGCAGGAACAGCGTGACCTCCAGGCGCTCGCCCTCGGGACACGGCCCCATGTCCATGGCCCCGGGAAGCGGCGGGCGTTCGCTGCCGGGCAGGGGTTCCGTGGCGCTCATGTCGGGCCTCCACCTCCGTGTCCTGGTGTGCTCGGGGCGGTGCCGGCAAGGGGCTGGCCCGGCCGGCCGGGGGGCGCGGCAACGATGCCCCAGGGCGCGCGTCACCGGGGCTGCCGGGAGGCGCCGCGGCGGCCGGGGTGCCCGTTCGTCCGGGGCTCCGCCGACCCGACCTCCGCCGCGGCGCACGCCAGCCGGCGGAGTCCTCCTGGCCCCCGGCGGTCGATCCCCGGCAGGGTCCCGGCGACCGCCACCGCGACGATTTGGCGCGTGAGGGCCCGCGTTCGGACGCCCGCCCGGCCTGGGAGCAGGCGCAGCAGGTCGTCAGCGGTCGAGCGCCGGTGACGGATATGGTGTATGCAGGCGCGGTCGCGGAAGGCGTAGGCGTCGCGCAACGGCGCGAAGGTCGCCCGGAGGTCGGCGAGGGCGGCCAGGTCCGGTCGGCAGCGCCTTGTGGTCGAGGAGCAGGTCCCACATCACGGGACGGCGCGCCAGCGCGTCGCGGCGGCAGGGTTCCTGGCTGTGGCCCAGGGCCGCCGGCTCCCCGGCGCGCGCCTCCAGCCATGACCCCGGGTGACGCCACCAGGACTTACCTCGCGTCCATGCCCCCGAGCCGCGAGCCCGTACGGACGCCGTCCAAACGCCGGCGAAGGACGGCTGGGGTGTCACGCCTGACCGCCCAGGAAGGGGACCGGGGACGCGGCACCGACGTGCGGCGGACCTCGCGGGATGGGCCCACTGCGGCGCCCGCCCTGGGCAGCCCTTCCCGACGGGGAGAGGGGTGAGCGGGAGTTGCGGTTCCGGCCCACCGCTCCACAGGCAGGGCCGGGAAGTGGGTGGGCGCGCCGCTGGGGCTCGGCGGTGCGGCCGGCCCCCCGTGGATGTCCCGTCCCGGGTGGGCGGGGGCCGGACCCGGTCGCGGTCCGCCGTATTCGGCGGGCCCCCGCGGTGTGCCCGCTCAGACGGTGCGGAGGGCCAGGGTGGGGGCGAGGGCGGCGGCGCGCTGGGCGGGGACGAGGCCGGAGAGGGCGCCGATGGCGAGGGCGGCGGCGAGGCCTCCGCCCCAGGCGAG
>JAJYVV010000111.1 GCA_021791815.1 Bacillota bacterium
GCCGCGCGCCGCGGGCGGCGCGCCCGGCGGACCCCCCGTGGGCGGCCTGCGGCCGCTGCTCCTGTCGGCCGGGCCCGACGCCGTCGTCCAAGCCCTGCGCGCGCGCCCGGCGCTCGCGCTGACCGACACCACCTTCCGCGACGCGCACCAGTCGCTGCTCGCCGCCCGCGTGCGCACCCACGACCTCCTGGCGGCGGCCGGCGAGGGCGGCCACCTCGGTGGCGTCTTCTCCGTGGAGATGTGGGGCGGGGCGACGTTCGACACCGCCCTGCGGTTCCTCCGGGAGTCGCCGTGGCAGCGGCTGGCGGCCCTGCGGGCCGCCCTCCCCCATACCCTGCTGCAGATGCTGCTGCGCGGCAGCAACGCGGTCGGCTACGCCAACTATCCCGACAACCTCGTCCGCGCCTTCGTCCATGAGGCGGCGGCCGCGGGCATCGACGTCTTCCGCATCTTCGACAGCCTCAACTGGATCGAGGGCATGGAGGTCGCCGTGCGCGCGGCCCTGGAGACGGGGCGGCTGGTGGAGGGCGCGATCTGCTACAGCGGCGACTGCGCCGACCCCTCCGAGGACCTCTACACGGTGGAGTACTACGTGGACCTCGCGCAGCGCCTGCGGGGCCTCGGCGTGCACCTCATCGGCGTCAAGGATATGGCCGGCCTGCTGCGGCCCGGCGCGGCGGCGACCCTGGTGCGCGCCCTGCGCAGCCGCGTCGGGCTGCCCGTCCACCTGCACACGCACGACACCGCGGGGTGCGGCGTGGCGACGATCCTGGCCGCGGCCGAGGCTGGCCTGGAGATCGCGGACGTGGCCGTAGCCTCGATGGCCGGGGCGACCTCCCAGCCGAGCCTCACGGCGGTCGTCGCGGCGCTGCGCGGCACGCCGCGCGACACGGGACTCGACCTGGGCGACTGCGACCGCGCGGCCGAGGCCTGGGCGACCCGGCGGCGGCTGTATGCGGCGTTCGAGGCCCCGCCGGGCGTGGGCGCGGCCCGCGTGTATGAGGCCGAGATGCCCGGCGGCCAGTATACGAACCTGCGGGCGCAGGCGGAGGCCGTCGGCCTCGGCGACCGTTGGGCCGACGTCGTGGCGGCCTACCGCGACGTCGACCGGCTCCTGGGGCGCATCGTCAAGGTCACGCCCAGCAGCAAGGCCGTCGGGGACTTCGCCCTCTTCCTGGTCGCGGGCGGCCTGCGCGCGGCGGATCTCTCCGAGGAGCGGCTCGCGACCCCGGAGGGCCGCGCGGCGGCGGAGCGCCTCGACTTCCCGGAATCGGTGGGACAGCTGCTGGGCGGGCAGATGGGGCAGCCGGGCCGCGGCTTCCCGCCCCGGCTGCAGGCGGTCGTCTGCCGCGGGCGGGAGCCCCTGCGCGGGCGGCCGGGGGCCGTGCTGCCGCCCGCGGACCTGGAGGCAGAGGCGGTCCGGCTCGCCGCCCGCGGGGGCGGGGACCCGGACCTGCGCGAGGTCCTCACCGGCCTGCTCTACCCCGGGCCGGCCGAGGAGATGCGGGAGCACGCGCGGCGCTTCGGGGATACGTCCACCCTCGACACCGCAACGTTCTTCCACGGCATGCGGCCGGGGGATGAGATCGAGGCGCGCATCGAGGAGGGCAAGACCCTGGTCATCCGCCTCGTGGCGATCGGCGAGGCGGACAGCGACGGCCGCAGGACCGTGCACTTCGAACTCAACGGCACGGCCCGCGCGATCTCGGTCATCGACCAGGCGGTGGGGGTCGGCGGCACGGCGCGGCCGGCGGCGGACCCGACGGACCCCGAGCAGGTGGGGAGCCCGATGGCGGGGCGCGTTCTGCGCCTGACCGCGGAGCGCGGGGCGGCCGTCCGGCGCGGCGAGCCCCTGCTCGTCATCGAGGCCATGAAGATGGAGACCGTGGTGTCGGCGCCGCATGCGGGGCGCGTCACGGCCATACCGGTGGTGGCGGGCGACACGGTCCGGCCGGGCGACCTGCTGGCGGTGGTGCGGCGCGAGCAACCCGCGGAGTGAGGCGGGAGCCCGGTGCCATCCAGGAGGGATGTTCCAGGGCGCGGTCGAACGGGGTCGCCCGCGGGCGGCGCATCGGCCCCACGGCTCGCGCGGCGGGGTGGTTTTGGTGGGCGGGTTCTGTCCGACCTGCGGGGCAGCGGTGGCGGGGGGCGCCGGGTTCTGCGGGCAGTGCGGCGGGCGGCTGACCGCGGAGGCGGCCGGGCAGGCCGCGGCGCCGCTGGGCGGCTTCTGGCGCCGCTTCCTCGCCTACGTGCTCGACGGCGTGATCGCCAGCATCGCGGGAGAGATCGTGGGGCTGGCGTTGCACGACGTCTTCGTCGGGTCGCTGATCGTGACCGTGGTGTATTGGATCGGGACTGTGGGCGCGTGGCAGCAGACCTTGGGCATGCGCATCCTCGGCCTGCGCGTGGTCCCGAGCACGGAGCGGGTGCGGGTCTCCTGGGCCGACAGCCTCGTCCGCTACCTGATGATGATCGTGGGCGGCCTGTGCTTCGGGCTCGGGTTCCTCTGGGCCGCCTGGGATCCCCAGCGGCAGACGTGGCACGACCACGTCGCCAAGACCCTGGTCGTATCGGCGCGGGCATAGGAACTTCCCGGCCCGGGCGCCTCATGCGGTGCCGCGCACCAACCGCGGCGCCGCGCAGCCGTCGCACGCGCCGCCCACCGCCCCGACCTCCATCCGGCCGCGCCGCCCTCGGTGCGCCCCGAACGGCAGGGCGCCCCCGCGCGGGGGGCCGGCCGGGCCATGGGCGTGGTCCGATGGACCGGGAGGAGCGCGGACCGACCTTCCCCGGCGGCAGCGACGATCGACCGTTCCGGCGACCGGTCGGGAGGGGCCATGATGGCGCCGGAGGTTCGATACGGAGGTGGCCCCGACCATGGCGACCCAGGCGTCCCGCGTGACGGTGCACCTACCGACCGAGATCCCGGAGCCCCGCATCTCGCGCTTCCTGTTCGCGGACCGGCGCATCGCGGTTCTGTGGCTGGTGGTCCGGGTCTACGTCGGCTACCTGTGGCTGAAGGCCGCCGCCGACAAGATCGGCAAGGCCGCGTGGACGGGGCCTCAGGCCGGGACCGGCCTGGCGGGCTTCCTCCAGGGCGCGATCGGTAAGACGGGCGGCGCCAATCCGGCCGTCCAGGGCTGGTACGCGGCGTTCCTGAAGGACTTCGTCCTACACCACACGGTCGTCTTCTCGTACATGGTCGCGTTCGGCGAGGCCGCGGTCGGGGTGGCCCTGATCCTCGGCGTCGTGACCGGCGTCGCCGCATTCTTCGGCTGCTTCATGAACATGAACTACCTGCTGGCCGGATCGACGAGCGTCAACCCCGTGATGTTCGTGCTGGGGCTGTTCCTCGTCCTTGCCTGGCGGGTCGCCGGCTACTACGGCGCCGACCGTTTCATCCTGCCGGCCCTGGGCACCCCCTGGCAGCCGGGCGCCGCCTTCCACCGCGGCGCCGCCGCGCCGGCGACGCGCATGCGGCCCACGGCCTGATCCGTGCGGAACGGCGGGTCGGGCGGGTCGGGCTGGGGGGGCCGCGCGGCCTCCCCGGCCCGTTTGTTCGTGGGCATGTCCCGATCAGGCCTCCGCCGCCGCCCGCCCTTCCGCCGCCCAACGGAAGCCCCGCCGCATGAGCGTGAGGACCGGCTCGCGGTCGAGGACGTCGGCGTGGTGTCCGAGGGAGTTGTAAAAGACGCGGCCCTTGCCCCACCGCTTCGTCCACACCACCGGCATGTCCACCGGACCGTTCGCCGCGTGCGGGCCATCCGCGACGGGGAACCTCGTCGTGGCCAGCACCCGGACCGCCGGGTCCACATGCATGTAGTACTGCTCGCTCCGGACCGTGAAGTCGCCGATACCCTCGACGATGGCGGACGACCCGGCGAGGATGTGCACGGCGTACTCGACGCCGTCGTTGCCCGGATGGGCGACCCATTGCCCGCCGGTGAGAAACTGCCACTCCGTCGCGTCGCGGAAGGCATCGCACATCCCGCCGTGGCAACCGGCGATCCCCGTGCCGCGCTCCACGGAGGCCAGCACCGGGCGCAACTGGGCGCCGCTGATCCTGCCCATGGTCCAGATCGGCACCAGCAGGTCGAACGCCGCCAGGTCGAGTTCGGCGAATGCATCCAGCGAGTCCGCGACGCGGACCTCGAATCCGTCCCCCGCGAGCAGCCGCGTGAACAGGTCGGCCACCTGCTTCGGCTGATGGCCGTCCCATCCACCCTGAACGAGAAGCGCGCTCGACATGCGGCTTCCGCCTCCTCCGGCTCCGCCGGCGCGGGTCGTGGCGACCCCCGCTGGCCTCGCCGGCGGCTTCCGCGCTCCGCCGGCCGGACCCTGCCGGGCGCGGTCCGGGGCGCGCCGCCTCAAGCCCGGGGGCCGCGGCGGGCCGGCTCCAGCGGCAGCCGCACGGTGAACCGGCTGCCCTCGCCGGGCCGCGAGCGGACGGCGACGGTGCCGCCGTGGAGCGCGACCAGGCTGCGCACGATCGCGAGCCCGAGGCCGCTTCCCCCGGTTGCCCGACCGCGCGCCGGATCGGTGCGGTAGAAGCGGTCGAACACGTGGGCCAGGTGCTCCGCCGCGATGCCCGGCCCGGTATCCGCGACCTCGATCGTCACGGCTCCGCGCGCCGCGCCACCCGCCACCCGGTCGCCCGCGGATGCCGCTTCGACGGCCACCCGGATCGTGACCGCGCCGCCCTCCGGCGTGTACTGGAGGGCGTTGGACAGCAGGTTGACGAGAACCTGGCGGAGGCGGTCGGCATCGGCGGTGACGGGCGGCAGCCCCGGCCCGACGTCCGTCCGGAGCGCGATCCGCCGGTGGGCCGCCACCGGTTCGAAGTTCTCGCAGAGGTCGGCGATCAGCGCGCCAAGGTCGACGGGCCCCAGGTCGAGCGACAGCCGCCCCACGTCGGCGAGCGACAGGTCGCGGAGGTCGCCCACCAGGCGGCCGAGGCCGATGACCGTGTCCTGCAGCCGGAGCACCTGCTCGCCGTCGGTGGGGACGGCCCCGTCCTGCATGGCCTCCAGGCGGCCGCGCAGCACGGCGACGGGATGGCGGAGCTCGTGGGCGACGTCGGCGAACAGCTGGCGCCGGGCGCGTTCGTCCGCCTCGAGCCGGTCGGCCATGCGGTTGAAAGCGCGGGCCAGCGCGGCCACCTCGTCGTCGCCTTCCACCGGAACCCGTGGGGCCGGGTCTCGGAGGTCGAAGCGCTCCACGGCGTCGCGCAGGCGCGTCAGGCCGCTGGTGATCCGGCGCGCGAAGAAGACCGAGGCGGCGGCCGCGATGGCCAGCGCGACGAGGAAGAGATGGAAGTTCCAGCCGCGCGGCCCGTGGTGGCCGAACCACGGGGGGGCCATGGCGGCGAACGTGCCGGCGGCGGACAGGGCCGCCACCACGAAGAAGGCCCATGCCAGCCGCCGCCTGAGGCTGCCGCCCGCATGGCGCCACGGCCCGGGAGGGCCCCATGGTCCCCCGCGCCAGCGCCGGTCCGGGCAGGCCCCTTCGTGCCCGCCCGGGCGGGCAGGGGTTCCCGGGTCCTCCGGTGCGCGTCGCGGGGAGCCTATCCGCACGGCTCTCGGTCCCCGTGAACGGAGAGCTTGTAGCCGATGCCGTGCACGGTCTCGATGGGGTCGGGCGCGCCCAGCTTGTGCCGCAGGTGGCTGATGTGGCTGTCGATCGTCCGCTCGTAGCCTTCGTAGTAGTCGCCGATGGCCGCCTCCATGAGCTGCAGGCGGGAGAAGACCCGGCCCGGGCTGCGCGCGAGGGCGGCGAGCAGCTTGAACTCCGTCGCGGTGAGCGGGAGAAGGCGCGGGCCGCGGCGGGCGGTGTGCCCCGCGAGGTCGAGCCGGAGGTCGCCGAGCACGATCGCCTCGGGCGACGCCGGCGCCGCGCCGGCATGCGCGCGCCGCAGCACCGCGCGGATGCGGGCCACGAGTTGGCGAAGGCTCACCGGCTTGACCAGGTAGTCGTCCGCCCCGACCTCGAGGGCGACGATGACGTCCGGCTCCTCGCCGCGGGCCGTCAGCATGATGATCGGCGTGCCGCCGGCGGCCCGGACTCGCCGCGCCAGGTCCAGGCCGCTCTGTCCCGGCAGCATCCAGTCGAGCACGATGAGGTCCGGCCCCTCGGTCTCCGCGAGCCGGGCGCCGGCCGGCCCGTCGGCGGCCTCGAGCGTCGCGTATCCCTCGCTCCGCAGGTAGCGGGTGACGACGTCGCGCAGGTCGGCGTCATCCTCCACGACCAAAATGCGCTCGCCGGCCATGGGCGCCGCGTCCCCTTCCGGATCCGGGCGCCGCGGACGCACCGGCGGGACCCGGGCGGCGCGGCGCAATCGCACTGTACCCGAATCGCGCGCGGCGGCGGCCGCCTCCACGGAATCGCCACGAAGGCTCCACACCGCCTCCAAGCGCCCGGCCTATCGTGGGCCCCGCGATCCGGGCGATGCCGGCACGCGGACGGGGCCCGGCGCACCGGGGTCGGAGTCGGGGAGGGAGCGGCGATGGCGCACGCGGGTTGGGGTCCGTGGGGGTTCTGGTGGATCGTGCCGCTGCTGTTCTGGGTCCTGCTCCTCTTCGCGGTGGTCCGGTTCGCCTTCTGGGGCTGGCGGCGGGGCCACCGGTGGGCCTACGGCGGACCGGGCGGCGGGGCGGCCGACGCGGAGGCGGTCCTCCAGCGGCGTTTCGCGGCCGGCGAGATCGACGAGGCCGAGTACCGACGGGTGCGGGACGTCCTTCGCAAGGAGTGAGGGCGGACGGGGCGGGGGGCGGCGCCCGCCCCCCGCCCCGCCCGCCGAACGGAGGCGGTCGCGGCCTCCGGCGGCGGAGGAACCGCGCACCCCCCTGGGCGAATGGGGACGGCGGCGGAGGTCGGCGCCGCGACTCTGTCTCCCCGAGGAGGCCCTATCGTGTTCGCCAGCCCCTCCTACCCCGCGCCGACCCCGGGGGAGATCGACGCCTTCGTCGCCGAGCAGTTCTGCGGCAAGCTGATCGCGACCGACGCGGGCGGCTTTCCCCGTGTCAGCCTGCTGCCGTTCGTGCCGGGCCCGGAGTCCATCGAGGTGCACATGGTCCAGGCGGACCCGACGTTCGAGGCGCTGCGCGCGGCCGGGCGGGCCTCGTTCCTGGTCGACGAGCCGCTCGCCTTCACGCCCCACGACGTGGTCTCGCCCGACTACGCGGGCATGGCGACGCTCCACTTCCGCGCGGTCGTCTTCCATGTCGAGGCTGAGATCAGCCTCGCACCGCAGCACGTGGCCGAGGCACTGGAACGGCTGCTGCGCCGCTATGAGGAGGGCCGCCGCTGGCTGCCCGTCTTGGACGGCCCTACCTACGGGCGGGACCTCCGGCGCCTCGCGGTGGCCCGCCTGCGCAAGGTGGGCGTGGAGGCCAAGTTCAAGGTGGCCCAGAACCGGACGCCCGACCAACGCGAGCGGCTGCTGGAGTTCCTCCGGGCCCGCGGCCAGGGCGGCGACGAGCGAGCGGCGCGCGTGATCCAAGCGGCGGCCGCGGCCGACCCGCGTGGGCGCCGTGCGCCGGCCGACCGGTAGTCCGCCACCCCGGCAGGAGGTGTCCCCGGTGCCCGACCTGAGCCTGACCCACGCCGTCGTTCCCGCCCGCGCCGGGGAGGCCCCGCACCCCTGCCTGCTGCTGCTCCACGGGCGGGGCGCGGACGAGCGCGACCTCCTGGGCCTTTCCGCCGCCCTGGACCCCCGCCTCCTGTGCGTGTCCGTGCGGGCGCCGCTGCGCGCGCCCGGGCTGCCGGGCTACGAATGGCACGGCTCGCTCCGCACGGGCACCCCCGAGCCGGTGTCGATGCTGCAGAGCCTGCAGCGGCTGCGGCGCTTGCTGGTCGACCTGCCTTCGGCCTATCCCGCCGACCCGGCGCGCCTCTTCGTCCTGGGGTTCAGCCAGGGAGCCGCGATGGCGCTGGCGCTATCGGCTGCCGAGCCGGCGTCCGTGGCCGGCACGCTGGCCCTCTCCGGATTCTGGCCGCAGGTCGCCCGGGCGGAGGCCCTTCGCGGCAAGCGGGCGTTCGTGGCGCACGGCGATGCCGACCCCGTGCTGCCCCCGGCGTTCGGGCGGGCGATCCGCGACGCGCTCGCCGCCGCGGGCGCGGAGGTGGACTACCGGGAATACCCGATGGGCCACCAGATCGTCCCCGCGGAACTGGGCGACATCCACGCATGGCTCGCGGACCGGCTGGGACTGGAGCCCCAGGCGTAGGCGAAGCGCGGGTGGCGCGCTCCGTCCTCCCGGGCATCCGCGGCGGGCGGGGGTGTCCTCCGGTCCCGCCGGGGCATGGCCGGCCCGTCCGCGTCACGGTCCGAACCCCCGGTTCCCGTCCCACCGCGGGTAGTGCGGCAGGGCACCGCGGGGATCGCGGACGAAGGCCGCCGTCTGCCGCTCGAGGTCCCGGGTGCGCTCCGCGGCCGCCGAGGCCACCTGGCCGCGACCCAGGGCGGGCAGCCGCGCGCCGGCCCGGCGCACCCCGGCCGGCGGCACCATGCCTTCCGCCAGAGCGGTGCCGCCGCCGGGCCGCTCCGCCGAGAACAGGCCGTCCAACCCGGCCCGCAGCCGCCCCATGGCCTCCTCGCCGTATTCCCGGTCCCAACGCTGCTCGACCGCGTCCGCGACGCGATGATAGGCGTTCTGCGCCGCCGCGCCGCGCTCCGTCAGCCGCGCGGGGCTCCCGGGTCCGGCTCGACGACGACCAGCGCGGTCTGCTCGAGGCGCCAACCGATGTCGCTCATCTCGGGCGAGCAGCCTGTCAGCCGCGGCAGGTCCGCCAGGCGGACGCCCCGGGCGTCCAGCACGCGGAGGGTGGTCGCGGAGAGTTCGAGCGGCACGGGTGCGTCGCCCTCGAACTCGAGGGTGAAGGCCAGCAGCACCGGGGCGAGGAGCGCGGGGAGCCCGCGCGGCGCATCCCCACCCGGCCCCTTCGCCGGGAAGGTGTGTGCAGCGCCCCCGAACCAGCCCGAAGGGAGCCCCTCCGGGAGGCGCCGGGGCACGGAGGAAAGGATGCCTTCGATGGATGCCTTCAGCGCGCCGACGGCGGGGGCGTCAAACCGGTCAGCCCAGCGCCGTTCGACCAGCGGGACGACGGCGGTCCATATCTCGCGGGCCCGCGTCCCCTAGGGCGTCGCGACGATCCGCGAGCGGCCCTGAATGCCCCGGCGGCTGCCCCACCCGGCGCGGCGCCCCCTCGCGGGGCCGCCGGCCGCCCGGTCCGGCGGCCCCGCTTCCGGCAGCACCGCGATCAGGCCCCACCGTTCCAGGCACCCCAGCGCGTGCTTGAGGGGATCGGACGACGTCGGCCCGGAGGCCGCCAACTCCGCGACGGTGGCCCCGTCGCCCGCGAGGAAGCGCATGACGTTGGCCCAGGCGACCAGCGACACGTTCCCGTGATACCCCGAGGCGATCATCTGGCGCTCGAACTCGTTGTCGACCTCGACCGTGAAGGCGACCAGCGCCTGCGAGAGCAGGGCGGACAGCGGCAGTCGCGGGGTGGCCACGGCTCTCGCCCTCCATGCGGTTCGACGGCCCCGCCGCCACCGTGCGCGCTTTCCTCGTCCGCCGGGCGCCCTCCTCCGAGGGCCTCGCAGAGGTCCGGCGCGTGGAGACCGTGCCCGCTCCGCTGCGGCGGCGAAGTCCCGGGCAGGGCAACGGCATGTGGGCGGAGGCCGGGCCGCGAACACCGCTGGGCGGGGACGGAACGGGACCCGGCCGGGTCCCCTTGTCGATCCGGGGCCTCCCTGTTCGTTTAGGTGGCAAGGGGGAACCGAAGTTGAAACAGTACCTGCTCGCCGTGTACCAGCCCGACGGCCCCGTGCCGGCGCCCGAGGTCCTCGCCAAGATCGCGCGCGACGTCGAGGCGGTGCGCGAGCGGATGAAGGCGGCCGGCGCCTGGGTCTTCAGCGGCGGCCTCCACGCGCCGAGCACGGCCACGGTGCTGCGCCCGCGGGGACAGGAGGTGTTGGTCACGGACGGGCCCTTCACGGAGGCCAAGGAGCACATCGGGGGGTTCACGATCATCCGCGCGCCCGACCTCGACGCCGCCCTGGCGTGGGGCCGGCAGGCCGCGCTCGCCACCACGCTGCCCATCGAGGTCCGGCCGTTCCACGGTGAGGTATGACCGAGATCGAGCGGGTCTTCCGAGAGGAGTATGGACGGGCCGTGGCGGTGCTGATCCGCCGCTTCGGGGACGTCGACCTGGCGGAAGAGGCGGTCCAGGAGGCCTTCGCGGCCGCCCTGGACCGCTGGCCCGCCGACGGGCTGCCGCCGAGCCCCGCGGGATGGATCATCACCACCGCCCGCCGTCGGGCGATCGACCGGTTGCGGCGGGAGGGCGTGCGCGGGGAGCGCCAGGCCGAGGCCGCTCGCCAGCGCGGGCTGGCGGGCCGGCACGCCGAGGCGGGTGCGGTCGAGGACGACCGCCTCCGCCTCCTCTTCACCTGCTGCCACCCGGCCCTGGGCCTGCCGGCCCAGGTCGCCCTCACGCTGCGGCTGCTGGGCGGGCTCAGCACCGCGGAGATCGCGCGCGCCTTCCTCGTGCCGGAGGCCACCATGGCCCAACGGCTCGTGCGCGCCAAGGGCAAGATCCGCGATGCGGGCATCCCGTACCGGGTGCCCGCCGCCGCGGACTTGGCCGAGCGCCTGCGGGGCGTGCTGGCCGTAATCTATCTCGTCTTCAACGAGGGCTACGCGGCCAGCTCGGGCGAGCGGCTCGTCCGCGCGGAGCTCTGCGACGAGGCCGTCGGCCTGGGGCGGCTCCTCCACGAGCTGATGCCGGGCGAGCCGGAGGTCGCGGGCCTGCTGGCCCTCCTGCTGCTGCTGCACGCGCGCCGCGCCGCCCGCACGGGGCCGGACGGTGCCCTGGTCCCCCTCGGCGACCAGGACCGCCGCCTGTGGGACGCCGCCCTCATCGCCGAGGGGCAGGGCCTCGTGCGCGCCTGCCTGCGGCGTGGGGAGCCCGGCCCCTATCAGATCCAGGCCGCCATCCAGGCGGTCCACAGTGAGGGGACGACCGACTGGCGGCAGGTGCTTCAGCTGTATGACCACCTGTTGGCCATCCAGCCCAGCCCGATCGCCGCCCTGAATCGGGCCGTGGCCCTGGCCGAGGTCGAGGGTCCGGAGGCCGCGCTCGCCGAGGTGGAGGCACTGCAGGTCAGGGGATACCACCTCGTCCACGCGGTGCGGGCCGATCTCCTGCGGCGCCTGGGCCGGCGCGCGGAGGCGGCGGAGGCGTACGGGGCCGCCCTGGCGGGCACCTCGAACGCGGCCGAGCGCGCACACCTGGCCGCGCGCCGGGACCGGGTCGCGGATGGCGGCAGCCCGTCGTCCCCGCTGCCTCCGGACGGACGGCCGGGGCGTCCCGCCCCGCCACCCCCTCGTCGCCGCCCCCCGGCTGCAGGCGGCCGGGCGTGATCGCCCGCCGCCGTTCCGCCGGGCGATACGCCCCGACCACCCGTGCCCCGGGCCGGTCCGCCCCCTGCTGCACGGCGCACCGGCTCAGCCGCATGGGAAGGGCGGGAAGTCGACACTCTTCGAGCGAGCGCCGGCAGGCGCCCCGGCGTGGCCGGGCGCGCGAACGCACGGAGGGGGGGCATTCGTCGTGGCCCAGGGGGGTCCGGATCACCAAGCACCTGCCGACGGGGATCCCGGAGCCACGGCTCTCGAGGTTTGTATTCGCCGACACCCGCCTCGCGTGGCTGTGGTTGATCGTGCGTGCTTATGTGGGCTATCTGTGGATCAAGGCCGACCGTGACAAGCTCGGCTCGCCCGCGTGGACGGGGGCCCAGGCCGGCGTCGGCCTGAAGGGCTTCGTGGAGGGAGCCATCAGCAAGACCAGCGGGTCGAACCCGGCGGTCCAGGGGTGGTACGCGGCCTTTCTGAAGGATTTCGTCCTCCATCATCTGAGCGCCTTCTCGTATATGGTCGCGTTCGGCGAACTGCTGGTAGGCATCGCCCTGGTTTTGGGGGTCGTGACGGGCATCGCCGGGTTCTTCGGCTGCTTCATGAACATGAACTACATGCTGGCCGGATCCACCAGCGTGAATCCCGTGATGTTCGTCCTCGGCCTGTTCATCATCCTGGCCTGGCGGGTCGCGGGCTGGTACGGCGCCGACCGCTTCATCCTCCCCGCGCTCGGGACGCCGTGGCAGACCGGGTCGGTCTTCCACAGGCGCCAGCCGGACCCGGCCGAGTCCTGAGGGGCCGGCGCCCGTCCCCGTTCGGCCTTCACGGCTTCACGGCGACGACGAGCTCCCGCTGCGTGCGCAGCGTGATCCCGAAACGCGCCGCGTCGCGCGGCACCTCCCCCTCCCCTGGATCGAGGGTGCGTCCCGGCGTCGTCTCGTGCCGGACCACCCGCAGTCCCGCCGCGGTGGCAGCCCGGGCGGGGGCAAAGCCCAAAAAGGGGGACCAGCGTCGCTGCCACTCCTCGCGCCGGGCCGGAGCGACGTCGTCCCGACCGGCCGGGTCCAATGTCCCTTCCTCCGCGAACAGCACGCCACCGCGACGCAGGGCCGCCGCCATGCTCTCCACGGCCTGGTCCTGGGGACGCGGCCCCGCGGGCGCCGCCTCGGCATACGTGGTCTCCCCGCGCCGGATCGCGTCCAGCGCGGGCCCGATCGCCGCAGGCGCGACATTGCTGAACCCGTCCAGGCTGCAGACGGCCGCCATGCACCCGGGTCGCAGCACCGGCGCGGTCGCGTCGAACGCGGCGAAGCCGAGGCCCGGATCGAGCCCGCATCCCGCCAGGAACCGGGTCCACGGCCGCAATACGCCCGGCGACAGGTCGTTGACCAAAATGCGAGCGCCGGAATTCAACCGCCGGACGGCGGGCATGAACCCTCCCCCGGGTCCCGCCGCCACCTCGCAGATCGGCCCGCGGATCGCCGCCAGTTCTCGCGCGACGCCCGAGCCGCCCACGCCGTTGGCGTTGCGCCACGACCGCGCGATCCAGCCCTCGCAGGTGAGTTGTTCCAGTTCCGAGGCCGATGCGTCCGGGGTACGGGTGAGATCGATCACCCCTTCGGTCACCGTGGCGACCAGCCGCCCGTGGGCCAGGACCCGCCCCGCCCACATGGCGCCGCGCCCGTCGGCTGCGGCAGGCTCGAACGACCACCCGGGATCGAAACAGTCCAACCAACCCGAATCCGCGCCGACTCCCCCCAGCGCGAGGAGCGTTTTCGGGCGCCGCGGCCAGACCCTGCGTGCCGAACGGCCCATGCCGGCGGCCCATTCGGGCCTGACTCGCGTCAGACCGGATACAGGGGTGCTCCGAGCACAGCAGGGTGCGGGCGCCGGGGCGCGCAGGTGGGCAAAGGCGGCCCGGGGAACCGGGATCCGCCGGCCGGCGCCGCGGGCCGCGCGGGCGTGGGTGGCGAATGCCCGCGGCGCCCCGGTCCCGAAGGGAGGCGGCGGCCGCGATCGCTGGCGGCGACCGGCGCGCGCCCGTGTCCCGCCG
>JAJYVV010000112.1 GCA_021791815.1 Bacillota bacterium
GCGAGGTCGTAGGTCTCGGGCAGGCGGCTGAGCCAATGCAGACCGGCGTCGTGTAACGCCCGCAGGTTGTCCGGCGTCACCAACTTGCAGTCGGCCGTGTAGAGGATGGCCCGCAGCGTCTGCTCCGCGAGGACCCTGGCGAGTTCGGCGATGATCGTGCCGTTCCAGGTGTTGTCGCTCAGGTTGCCGTCGTGGACGTCGGCCAGCAGGGGGATGCCCTCGGGGTTGGAGACCAAGCCGACCTGGCAGAGACCGGTCGCGGGCTGGCTATCCTGGGGGCATGGATCGTCGGCCACCGTCCCCGGACACGCCGCCGGAGCTCTTGCGGCACCCGCACCCGGAACGCGTGGAGGACCCGCGCTTCCGGGAGCACCGCCCGTTCTTCAACCCAGAGGACTTGGTGCAGGTCAAGTACGAGATGTTGCGCGCCCACCATGTGGACGGGCTGCCCGTCAGTCGGGTGGCACGGCTGTACGGACTCAGCCGCCAGACCTTCTATCTGGTGGACGCCGCGTTCCGCAGGGCCCGGCTGCTCGGGCTCCTGCCGGGGCGTCCGGGACCCAAGGCGCCGCGCAAGGTCACACCGGAGATGGCGGACTTCATCCGGGCCCAGTGGCGGGCCCACCCGGACACCGACCCCGCAGCCCTGGCGGCATCCGCGGCCGCGCACGATTCGCCGGCTGGTGCAGTCGCGCGGCGCGCGGAAGGAGGGTCGTCCCCGGTGGGGCCGGGACGTTCCTGAACGACGCGGACCCGGTCCAGGTCCGGTATGAGCGGGCACGGTCCCTGGCCTTGGCCGGAGCGACGGTGTGTGGGCTGGACTGGGGCCGGTAGCTGCACGCGCGCGGCAGCCCGGTCGTGATCCGTGTGCAGTCCGAGGACCCGGCGTGGGCGCCGCGGGCGGAGCGCGGCGCGGATCGCCTGCGGCGCGTGTTGCGGGCGCTGCTGGCGGACGCTGGGGCAGAGCCAACCGACCGGTGCGACGACGAGGTGGCTGCGGCGCGAGCGTGCGGGGTCTGGCCGGATGCGGATGGAAGCGCGGGCAGCGTCCCAGGGACCGGAGCAGACGCGGCGGTGGGGCACATCCCGTGCAGCGAGGGGTCTGTGCCGGCGGCCAGGGCTGGGCAAACCTGACGCGGTTCGGCGGGCGGCAAAGCGCGCATGGCGTCCGTGCACCGACGCACAATCCAGGGCGAAGGGCGGCGGCGGGATGCGGCCCAGCGGGTTCCGACAGCACGCTGTGGTGACGTACCTGACCCGCACGGAAGCCGAGATCGTCGAGGTGGCCCGGCTGCTGGACGGCCGTGGCTCGGCGCAGCCGCGCGGCGCCTGGCTGGTGGCGCGGGCGGTCGAGCGGTTGGAGGCCCACGCCGCCGAGGGCAGTCGGCTGGCCGCGGGCGCGCTCGTCGAACTGGGGCTTGCCTGGCAAGCTCGACCGCTTCAAACGCTGGGACAAACCCGTGAAGTCGATCTGGCTCTATCCCCTCGACCACCGGTTCCGCGAGACCCTCTCCGGCCACCGCCCGGAACGGGCGGCGGACCGATGAAGGCCTGGCGGGATCTCCTGGGCACCGCGGCCGAGGCCTTCACCCGCCCCGGTCTCGCCTCTTCGTCGAGTTGCTGACCGGCTGGGTCCTCTGCGCCGCCGCACGGTGACCGGCATGCTCCGTCCACTGGGCACGGAGCGTCGCCGTGCCCATGACGCCTACCACCGCTTCATCCGCGAGGGCGCGTGGAACCCGCACGACCTTTGGAAGCTCGTTCGACGACGCCGGCCGGCCGCGGCCGAACTGGCGCCGCGCTGAGCCGCCCCGCCGGGAGGAGCGGACCGGGCCGCCGTGCGGCGGGCCCTGGGGCATGCTGCGTCTCGGCGTTCACGCGCCGGGCGCGGGCGGTGACCCTGGCGTGATGCCTGGACTGGCAGGCACCCGCCCGCTTGGCGCGAAGAAGGCCCGGCCCGCATCGGCCAGCGGACGGGGAGGGGACCAAGGATGCCGCACAAGTTCAGCCCCATGCACATGGCACGCCTGGAAAGCGAGGAGCGCCGCCGCCGCCAGCCGCCGGAGCGCCTCCTTGCCGCCATCGGCCTCGGGCCGGGCCTCCGGATGGCGGACGTGGGCTGCGGCCCGGGTTTCTACGCCCTCCCGGCGGCCCGGATCGTGGGCCCGGCCGGCCGGGTCCATGCCTTGGACCTGCAGGAGCCGATGCTGGCCCGCGTGCGGGAGCGCGCCGCGGCCGAGGGGCTGGCCAACGTCGCGGCCGCGCTGTCGGAGGAGAGCCGGCTTCCGCTGGCGGACGGGTCCGTCGACCTCGTGCTCGTGGCGAACGTCCTCCATGAGGCGGCGGACCGCCGCGCCTTCCTGCGTGAGATCCTCCGGGTGCTGGCGCCGGGCGGCCGGGTCGCGGTCGTCGAGTGGCGACGCGAGCCCATGGAGATGGGCCCCCCGCTCGAGGAACGGCTCAGCCTGGACGACGTCCGTGCCGACCTCGCGGCCGCGGGCTTCGCGGACGCCGCGGCCGTCGAGCCCGAGGCGACCGGAGCGACCCACTTCGGCTTGGTGGCCGGCCCAGCGGCCCGCTGATCGCTCCCGAGGCGCCCGCCGCCGTTCTCCCCTCGCCCGCCGTCGAGACCGGGTCATCGCACCGCCCGGACCAGGGGAGGGATCCGCCATGGGGGACGTGGGCCCCGGCCCCGCCGCCGAGCTGACGGCCGACACGTACGTGCCCGTCCTGGACGCGGAGGCCTCCGCGTCGCGGCGCTGGGCGTGCCGCGCGCGCACCCCGACCGAGATCGCGGCCTGGCAGGCGGCCTTCCGCCCACATCTGCGCGCGCTGCTCGGGTTGGACCGCATCGCGGCGCGGGGATCCTGCGACCTCGATGCCCGCTGCCTGGACGAGACCGACGCCGGCGACCACGTGCGCGAGGAGTGGACCATCGAGTCGGAGCCCGGCTTCCGCCTGCCCTTCTTCCTGCTGCGGCCGAAGGAGGCCGCGGGACCGGCCGCTCCCCGTAGGCGCCACCTGGTGATCACGCCGCACGGGCACGGGCGCGCCGGCAAGCGGACGTACGCGGGGCTCTGGACGACGGAGGAGGAACGCCGCGAGACGGCGAACGCGACGTGGCCCTCCAGGCCGTGCGGGCCGGATGCGTCGCCATCGCGTCCGACATGCGCGGCTTCGCCGGGCTCCGGCGCCGGGAGGACAGGGATCGCGACGCCGTCTCCTCCTGCCGGCCCCTGCAGATGCACGCCCTGCTCTTCGGGCGCACGCTCGTCGGCGAGCGGGTGTGGGACGTCGGCCGCCTCATCGACTACGCAGCGACCCGGCCGGAGGTCGACGCCGCCCGCATCGCCGTGACCGGCAACTCGGGCGGCGGCACCGTGACCCTGTTCGCCGCGGCCTGCGACGAGCGCGTCGCGGCCGCGATCCCCGGCTCCTACTTCTGCACCTTCGCCGCCTCGCTCGGCGCGATCCACCACTGCGAGTGCAACTACGTGCCGGGCCTGCTCGCGGACGCGGAGATGTATGACGTGGCAGGGCTGATCGCGCCTCGGCCGTTCCTAGCCGTCGCGGGGCGCCACGACCCGATCTTCCCGTATCCGGCGGTGGAGGAGGCGTTCGAGCGCCTGCGGGCCGTCTACGCCGACGCCGGCGCGGCCGACCGGTGCGCCCTCTCCAGCGGGGAGGGCGGCCATCGCTACTACAAGGCGGACGTGTGGCCGTTCGTGCGGCGGTGGCTGCGCGGGCCGCAGGCAGGCGGCGGGACGCCGTAGGCCGGGACCTCACCCCGGGAGCGGGCGCCAGTCCTCCACGTCCGCGACCGCCCGGTAGCCGATCCGCTGATAGATGCTGTTCGAGATGGGGTTGGCCAGGTCCGCGTAGAGGTAGCAGGAGGGCCGGCCGGCGGCGAGCAGCTCGGCGCTCAGGGCCGCCACGCAGGCCGAGCCGTAGCCGCGGCCGCGGTACTCCGGCGGCGTATACACAAGGGACAGCCGCGCGGGGCCCGGCGCCGGCGCCGAAGCCTGCGCCATGGACACGGCGGCGGCGCCGTGCTCCCAGACGCGCAGCCGGCCCGCGGCCATCGCCGCCGCGGCCGCGGCGGCGTGATCTTCGCCCGGCCGGGCGGTCCCGGTCTCCGCGGAAAAGGCCGCACGCCAGGACGCCAGCGTCGGGAGGTCGGCCGGCCCCGCGGGCCGCGACCGCCCGGCGACGGCGGGCTCGGCCCGCGGGGCGTTCAGGCTGTATATCCGGAGGCGGACGGCGCAGTGGACCCGGCGGCTGGGGCGCCCGCCTCCCGCGCCCGGGAGATCAGGTACTTGACCTCCGTGCGCAGGCCCACGGCGACCACGTCGCCCGTGCGGTCCACGGCCACCGCGAGGTCCGCCGGCTCCCCCGCGCGCAGGACGGAGGCGGCGATCCCGTGGAGCATCGGTTCGCGCTCCAGGAACGGCAGGACTTGCGCGGACCGCTTCGGGCTGGCTGGACCGCCTTCAACCGTGAGCATGGACGAGACGTTCCTGCTCGGGCGCCGCGACCCCTCCCGCGGCCCCGGCGGCGGGGCCTGCGCCCGAGGAACGCCGCGCCCGCCGGCCCGGGCGCCACACGGCCGGAGGCTCTATGATGGGCGGGGAGGCGCGGCGCATGGGGCGGCAGGGCGACCTGGCGGCGCGCCTCGCGGGCTTCGGGCTACCGGTCCTCGTACACGACCACCCGCAGGAGCCCGGCGACCTCCGCGACCTGCTCCGGGACCTCGCCTGCAGCCGCGATCCCCGTATCCGTGCGGCGCTCATCGCCCTGTGGCTCGCGCGGCCCGATACCGCGCAGGCCGTGCCCGCGGTGCTGCGGCAGATCGAGGCGGCGGCTCCGCGGACCGCGCGGCGCCTGCGCTGGAGCTACCAGGCGGCCGTCTATCTGCAGCGGGAGTGGCGCCACACCATCCCCCTTTTCACCGGGGAACCGTGCCGGGCGGAACTGCCGGACCTGTTCGGCGCCGAACTGGGCCTGCCCGGCCCCGACGACCTGCACGGCAGGGCCGGGCTCATGGAGCTCGCGGACCTTGAGCGGGCGGCGGACCCCCGGGCGCCGTACGACCCGGGCGCCACCTACGAAAGCGCCGTGGAACTGCTGCGCGCGGCGTGGCTGGGGAGGCCGGCGGCGGGACATGAGGACCAGGGTGAACCGGCAGCGGCTGCTGGCCCTGCTGACGGAGCTGGGTAGGACCTTCCCCGACGAGGCCACCGTGTATCTGACGGGCAGCGCGGCCTTGGTGATGCAGGATGTCCGCGAGAGCGTCGACATCGACTATTCGTGCCGCGTGGCGCCTGAGCTGGAAGGCCGCTTTGTCGCGGCGGTGCGCGACCTGAAGGACCGGATGCAGGTGAGCCTTGAGTTGATCTCGCCGGCGGACTTCATCCCTCTCCCGGACGGGTGGGAGGCCAGGTGCCGCTTCGTCGACCGCTTCGGCAAGATCTCCGTCTACCTCTTTGACCCATACAGCATCGGGCTGACCAAACTCCTGCGGGGCAAGACGGCCGATCTCGAGGACGTCGCGCACCAGCTCCGCGATGGCACGATCGCCAGCGACCGCATGCAGGCCATGATCTCCTGGCTCGCGAGCCGCTGGAGCCTTTCGGGCTGGCACCGGGAAGGCGACCCGGACAAGCTGCGTGAACGGCTCGAACACGGGTGGACGCGGGCCCGGCGCATCGCCGGCGCGTGACGGACGCCAGGGTCGCGCGCCCCCCTCCCGGCCCGGCCGTCACGGCGCCCTCTCGGCGCTCCGCGCGCCGTCCCCGGCGGCCGTGCGCAGCCACTCGAGCAGGTCGGGGCGGCGGTTGGGGAGGCGCCCGTCCAGCACCTCCTGGTGCATCCGGCGCAGGACCCGGCCCACCTCCGGCCCGGCCGCGAGGCCGCGCAGCGCCATCACGTCGCGCCCGCCGGCCTCGAGGTCCCGCAGGTGCAACCTCTCGCCGGCCCCCTCGATGGCGCGCAGGTGCCCGAGCAACCGCTCCCCCTCCGGCCCGTAGCCCTGGCCCCAGCGCGACGCCGCCCGGTCCGCGCGCCGGAGCTCCAGCAGGTCCCGGGCGCCGTCGGGCCCAAGGGCCAGGACGAGACGGCGCGCGGCGCCCAGGCCGGTCTCCGGGCCGTGGGCGAACATGTGGTGGCGAACAAGGCCCGACACCGCCGCGGTGAAGGCCTCCGGGAACCGCAGGCGGCGCAGCAGGGCGCGCGCGATCTCGGCCCCGGCCGCCTCGTGCCCGTAGAAGTGGGTGACGCCGTCCTCCCCCACCGTGCGGCACATGGGTTTCGCGACATCGTGCAGCAACGCGGCCCAGCGGAGGTGCGGCCGCGGCGCCGCCGCCTCGACCGCGCGCACGCTGTGCTCCCACACGTCCCAGAGATGCATGGGGTTGGTCTGGACGCAGCCCACCATGGGCACGCACTCCGGCAGGACGGCCGCGAGCAGGCCGAAGCGCTGCAGATCCCGCAGGGCCATGCCCCCGGCGGGCGCGGTGAGGGCCCGCGTGCATTCGTCCCGCACCCGCTCCGGCGCCAGGTCGCCGACCAGATCGTCCGCCGCCGCGCCGGCGAGGGCGCGGGCCAGGGACGGGTGGTACGACAGGCCGAGTTCGGCCCGCAGCCGGATCGCGCGCAGCACGCGCAGGGCGTCCTCCGCGAAGCGGCGTTCGGGCCGGCCGACGGCCCGCAGGAGGCCCGCCGCGAGGTCGGCGCGGCCGCCGAAGGGGTCGACCAGGCCGCCGGTCCCGGGAGCGAGGTCCCACGCCATCGCGTTCGCCGTGAAGTCCCGCCGGGCGAGGTCGGCGCGGATGCTGCGCGTCCAGACCACCTGGCTCGGGCGCCGGCGGTCCTTGTATTGGCCCTCCCGGCGAAGGGTCAGAACGTCGACGTCGCCCACCAGCACCCGGCCGAAGGCCGCGTCGTCCGTGACGGCCCCCGGCAGCAGGGCGGCGACGACCTCGGGACGCGCGTCCGTCGCCAGGTCGTGGTCGTGGGGCGCGCGGCCGAGCAGGTGGTCCCGCACGGCGCCGCCGACCAGGTAGACGCGGTGGCCGGCGGCCTGGAGGCGGTGGGCGATGGCCAGCGCCGGCTCCGGCAGGTCGGGAGGGGCGGGGTCGGGATGGTCCAGGACCGGGACGGGGGGTGGGTCCGGCGCGGCCCGCCGCCCGCCGGCCAGGGGTCCCTCCGCGGCCATGGCCACCCCCCTCGCGGAGCCCCGCCTACAACGACCCAGCACCGGGCGGGCCCCCGGCCGCGGCGCCCGGGGAAGCCGAAGGCCCGCGGCAGACCCGCTCGCCGAACAGCGCGAGAAACCCGTCGGCGTCGACCCGCCGGGCGACCCTGTGCCCGGCCTCCCCGTCCCGCCCGGCCACCGTCGTGAGCCGGGTGGCGCCGCGCCGGCTGCCGCCCCCGCCGCCGGCTCCGAGATCGACGGAGACCCGCCCCTCCTCCCACCCGAGGAGGTCGGGACGGAAGACCGCGGCCACGGCCAGCGGGTCGTGCAGGATCGGCGCCCGGTCGTGTCCGCCGCTCGCGCCCTGCCACGCCCGCAGGAACGCGAGGAGGGTCGCGTCGGGCGCGGACGCCGGAGCGGCGGAAAGCGCCGCCATGTCCGGAGCCCGCATCCGGCACCCCATCGTCACGTCGAGGCCCACGAAGTCCACGGCGACCCCGGAGGCCAGCACGGCCGCGGCCGCCTCCGGGTCGCAGGCGATGTTCCACTCGGCCGAATCGCGATCCCAGGCGCCGCCCATCGCCACCACCCGCACGCGCCCGGCCAGGGCCGGCTCGGCCGCCAGGGCGACGGCCACGTTGGTCATCGCCCCGATCGGCACGAGCACGAGCCCCTCGCGCCGCAGGCCCTGCGCGATGATGAAGTCCACGGCGCGGGCCCGTTCGGCGCCGCCGGGCGGCGCCGCGGGTCCGTCGCCCTCGAGGACGGAGGCCTGGTTCGGCGACCAATCCGGGCGCACGATCCCGAGCAGCGGGCGATCGAGGCCGCCCACGACGGGGACGTCGCTGCGGCCGTACGCGGCGCAGAGGTGGCGCGCGAGCCGCGCCCGCAGCGCCGCCCGTTGGAAAACGGTCGTGATGCCGACCACGTCGACCTCCGGCGAGCGGAGGGCGAACGCGATCGCGAGCGCGTCATCGATGTCGTCGCCGATGTCGGTGTCGATCAGGATCGGGACCGGGGCGGCCATGGGGGCCCTCCCTTCGCGGGCCGGGCGGGGGCCGGGCGCCATGCCGAGGATACCGCGGCGGGCGGACACCGCGCGACCCGTTCGAACCTCTCGGCGGCAAGGCCCCGGGCCGGCATCCCGTCGGAGCCCCATTCGGGCCACCGGGACGCCCGGGGCCGCCCCCTCCACCCGGGCCCTCCCCATTGACATCGGAGGCCCATCCCCTATTATATTATCTATGGATCCCCGAGGAGGCCGGCCATGCCACGACCCCCGAGCCCCGACGGGTATCCCACGATGTGCCTTGCGCTGCTGGCCGGGGGGCCGGCGCACGGCTACGACCTGGTCCAGCGGCTGGCGGAGCGCACCGGCGACGAGGTCCGGCTGCCCGCCGGCCTTGTCTACGCGATCCTCCACGGGTTGGAGCAGGACGGGCTCGCCGAGGCGTCCTGGGACGAGGGCCCGGCCGCGCGGCGGCGGCGGGTGTATCGCGTGACCGAACGGGGCCGGCGGGTCCTCGCCGAGCGGACGGCGCAGTGGGAGCGCCACCGGCGGGCGGTGGATCGCGTGCTGGGGGTGGAACCGGGCCCGGGACCCGCGTCGGCGGCGCCCGGGGGGCTGTAGGGAGGCGGGCGGCGGCGCCGCCTTCCCGGCGCAGGTTTCGGACCCGCGGCGACTCGATGGTCTTCGGGCCTTGGGGCTCTGCGGTTCCCCGATCCCCAAAGCGTAGTACCTGCGTGCGGCGGCGCCCCGGGCCGGGTCCCGCGCGAGGCCCGCCAGACGCAACGCCGGGACGGGCGGGCACGACGACGGGATTCACTCGTCGTGCTTCGCGGGGTCGAGACGTTCCGGATCGGTCGCCGTCGTCCGCATCATGCCGCCCGCCGCCATCATCGTCGGGGCCGGCGGGGCTCCGGCCGACGGCGGCTCGGGGTCCGTGGCGGCGCAGGGCGTTCCGAAGGCCGGGCGGGCGCAGGCCAGGTGCGTGCGGCCGCGCGCCAGGATGTGGGCCCCGTTGCCGCCCCCCCACTGCGTGAAGGAGCGCGCGTTGGCGTAGTGCCCGACGAAGGCCCGCCGGAAGCGGTCGCGGGTGCGGTTGGCGTAGGACCAGTGCACGACGTGGCCGCCGAAGAAGACGACGTCGCCGGGCTCCGCCGGGGCGGCGACCCAGGACGCCTCGTGGCGGCGGGCGATCGGCGTCAGGCCGTTGCGGGATTCGTCCGTATCGCTGGCGTGGTCGATGATGGCCAAGTCCTGCAGTTCGCCCAGGGGGTAGTGCCCGGAGCGATTACCGGCGTCGGGATAGATCGGCTCGTGCTGGCTGCCCACGGCGAAGTGCATGCATCCGTTGTCCAGGTCGGCCCGGTCGATGGCGAGCCACGCCCCGCAGAGCGAGTCGGGCAGCGTGGGGATGTAGTAGGAGTCCTGGTGGTACCCCTGGCCGTCGGAGCCCGGCGGCTTGAGGAAGAGCATCGTCTGCATCGCCATCACGTCCGGCCCGATCAGGGCCTCCAGGACGTCGAGGATCCTCGGGTGCAGGAGGAACCGCTCATGGATCTCGAGGCGGCGGTGCAGCATGTGGATGCGCACGTAGCGCCGCTCGATCTCCCCGAGCAGCGCCGGATCGAGGATCCCCGAATGGCCGGCCGCCGCCCCGACGGGCGCCGGAGGGACGCCCGGCAGTTCGAGACGCTGGTGGATGATGTCGTCGGTATGGGCCCGCAGCTCGTCGACCTCCGCGGACGGGACGAGATCCCGGACCACGAGGAAGCCCTGCGCCCGGAAGCGGACGTACTCCTCCACGCTCACCCTGTACCGCTCGTGCGTCCGGGGCGCCAGGGCCGCCGTCGCGCCGGCCATCCCGAACCGCCTCCCCGCCCGCATACCGAGTTGATACCGCCCCCGCGCCCCGAAGGGGCGCGCCCGCGCCCATGCAGCGCGAACGGTAGGAGATCGGCCGCCCGCCGCCAATGCACGCGCTTGACGGTGATGTGTCCGTGCTTGATCTGCCCTGGTGGCCGGCGGGGATGAACGCGGGCATCGTCACGTACCCGCCCGGCGGCGTCTACGGACCCCGCACCCAGCGCGACCTCCAGTTGGTCGCGCTGCACGAGGGCAGCGTCCGGGTCGAGATCGACGGTGCCCCCCATGGCTTCGAGGCCGGGCAGGTCTTCCTGCTCCGCCCCGGAGGGCGCGAGTTCTTCCGCTTCGCGCCCGACCGCCCGACCGTGCACTCGTGGGTCGCCGCACGGCTGCCCTCCCCGGTGGAGGCCTGGCTCCGGGAGGTCCCCGGCCTCGGGCCCGCGCCTCCCGCGCTCCCGCTCTCCCCCGCCCTGAAGCGCCTCATCGGCCTCGCCGCCGCGCTGCCACCGGGCCTGCAGGGACCGGGGACGCGGGAACCGGCCGCCACGCTGGCGCGCGCCGCCGTCGTGTACTTCTGGCACGAACTCGGCCTGGCCGCCTCCGGTTCGGGGCGCCCCGGCCCGCGCCACGAGGCGGTCCTGCGGGCGCTGGACTGCATGCGCCGCCGCCTGAACGAGCCGCTGGCCCTCTCGGACCTGGCCGAGGCGGCCGCGGTGACGCCGGAACACCTCTGCCGCCTGTTCCGTGCGGAGTTGGCCACGGCGCCGATGCGGCGGCTGTGGGCGGAACGCACCACAGCCGGCCTGCACCTGCTGGCGGCCACCGGCCTCTCCGTCCAGGAGATCGCGGCGCGCTGCGGCTTCCGCAGCACGTTCCATTTCGCGCGGCGGGTGCGGGCCGCCGCGGGGGCGAGCCCCACGGCCTACCGTGCGGCGCGGTGGAGCCCGGGCGCGGACGGCGGCGGTTCGCGGTGATGCGGGGCCGGTGGGCCGGCGCCGCCATGCTCCGCCATCCATGTCCCGAGCAGGTCGGCGACGCGCCGCAGGGGCGCGGCGGGCGCGTCGGCCGGCGCGCCGGGCAGAAGGACGCCGTTCAGGTAGTGGTCGGCGCCGGGCAGGATATGGAGGGCGCCGCCAGCGCGGGCGAGGCGGGCCGCCGCCTCCCGGGCACCCGCGGGCGCGACCTGGGCGTCGGCGTCGCCCTGCAGGATCACCGTGGGTACGCGGACGCGCCGGCAACGGGCGAGGACCGCGCGCGGGGATGTCACGGCCAGCAGGCGCACGCCGACGCGGCTGGCCACCCCCGTCGTGGCGAGCGGATCCGCGACCAGGAGTCGGTACTCCGGGGTCTCCGCGAAGCCCGGGAACGTGGCGTAGACCTCCACCGGCCGATGCGGCGCCAGCGCGGCGTCCCACAGGCCGCGCACGAGCTGCGCCGGTGAGACCCGATGGAGGGGCCGCACGGCCGGCGCGAGGAGCATGGCGCCCCGGACGGCCGCGGCGGGGTCGGCCAGGACCGGGAGCGCGAGCGCGGCGCCCAGGCTGTGGGCGAGGAGGAAGAGGGGGGCGCCCCGCCGGACGGCGGCGACGATGTCCGGGATGTCGCGCACGACCCGGGAGAAGCGGGCGACGTCGCCCCGCCGCAGCCCGGGCTCCACCGAATCGCCGAAGCCGCGCAGGTCGGGCGCCCAGACCTCGGCGCCCCGGAGGCAGAGCAGCGGGGCCAGGCGCCCGAAGCAACCGCCGTGCGACCCAAGACCGTGGAGGCAGACCACGATCGCGGATGCCGGGGAGGCGGCGGCCTCGCGTGGATGCCACCGGCGGCACGCGAGGACGAACCCGTCGGACATCCGGAGCGGGACGGCCTCGATGTCGCACCCGGCGACGGCCTCCCGCTCCTCCGGCCGCTGCGCAGCCATCGGCGGTACCCCCGGCGATGATAGCCCGCCCGCCGCCCTCCTGGAACGGGCGGCGGGCCGAACGACGTGGCCCGCGCGGTGGAGTTCCCCGGGCGTCACCCACCTCCGCCGAGAAGTCGCGCGAAGCCCGCGAAGACGGCATGGTAGAGCTGATACTCGCCTCGCCCGCTGCGCACGACGAGCCCCTTGCGCAGGAGCCGGGCCAGGAGGGTCGCCCCCGACCGCCCCAGGGCCCTCGTGACCGGCGCCCCGTCGCGCCCTTCGGCCAGCGTCTTCAGCACATCGCGCTCCCCCGGGGTGGCGGACTGCCACTCCACCGCGAACCGCTCGGAGGCGAGGTGGGCGGCGATCGCAGGCCATGCCGCCTCCACGTGTTCCGCCGTCAACCGGGAACCCGGGCCCGTGAACAGGTCCCGCATGGCGAACGCCACGAAGAACGGGTGCCCGTCCGTGCGGCGCCAGAGCAGGTCCACCGCGTCGTCCCCGACCTCGAAGGGGTCGCCGCCGCGCGCAGGGCCGCGCGGATCGCCTCCGCGGTATCGGTCAGGGAAAACGGGCCCAGGGCCATGCGCTCGAAGAACCGCGTCACCGGCTCGGAAACGTCGCGGACGGCTTCGAACAGGCCCTCCGGCCCCGTGATCACCAGGGGATACCGTGCCCCCGCCCCCTGGAGGTCCTGGAAGACGGCGCGCAACGACAGGAGGGCGCCGGGATCGCGCGTCAGAAGCAGATGGGCATCGTCGAGCAGGAGGACCATGCCCGCCACGCGGTTGTGCAGGTGCTCGCGCCACAGGCGCAGCAACTCGAGGTAGAGATCGGGGTGGCCGGCGGCCGCCCGCTGGTCCCCCTGCCGGGACGCGCGCAGCGCTCCCACGGTCCCGGACGGCTGCCAGCGTTCAAGTTCGGCGCGGAGGCGGTCCGGCCAGCGGGTCTGCCCGCGGATCTCCTCGTGCGCGTACACGAGCAATCTCCCGCCCATCTCCTCCGGGCCGCCGGTGCTGGACGTCAGCGTGAGGGTCACGACCAGGGCGGGCGGGTCGAACTCGGCCGTCATCTGCGCGAAGCGGCGGAGGAGACTGGTCTTGCCGATGCCCCAGGGCCCCAGCAGCGCGACGTTCCAAGGGCCGGGCCCAGCCGGATGCAGCCCCTGCTGCAGGCCCTGCATGAAGAAGTCCTGCTCCCGCCGGCGGTTGGCGAAGACGGGGGCACTCGCCGGGTAGTAGGGGTTGAACGGGTTGACATGGGTGCCCAGAGCGCCCGCCCCCGTTGCACGTGTTTGATCTGTTGATATTCTATAATTGCGGGCGCCACAACGCCACGCCCACACTCCGCACCCTGGACAGGGTGGTCGGGGATTTTTCCCGAGCCAGAAATCGGAGCCGAGGTGTGGCGATAGCGGTCAGTAGGTGGCGTCGTGCTGTGTCACGTACGCCTCCAGGG
>JAJYVV010000113.1 GCA_021791815.1 Bacillota bacterium
GCCCCGCCGCGGCCGGTCAGCGCGCGGCGCCGGGCGGCGCGCGCCGCGGGGTCCGCCCCCCTGCCCGCACCGCGGCTCTCCGCGAGAGCAGGGCGTCGATCTCCGCCCCGAGGAGCAGCGCGTAGCTGAGGAAATACAGGTACAGGAGCAGGAGGATGACGGCCCCCATGCTCCCGTACAGGGCGTTGTACGCGTTGAAGCGGGAGAGGTAGACCGAGAAGCCGGAGGAGATGGCCGCCCACACGGCGATGGCCGCGACCGCGCCCGGGCTCGCCACGCGGAACGGCCGCCGCCCCTCCGGGCCCACCCAGTAGAGCACGGCAACCATCGCCAGGGCCACCGCCGCCAGGACGAGCCACCGCACCACCTCGATCGCGGCGGCCGCGGCGCCGCTGCCCGGGGCCGGCAGGGCCGCCCGGACGATCGCCTGTCCCGCCGTCATCAGGACCATGGCGACGATCAGGCCGAGCCCGAGGGTCATGGCCAGCACCACCGAGAGGGTCACGGTCCACCACAGCGCCCGCCGGCCGCGCTGCGGCCTGCCGCGCCGGCGGGCCGCGCGAGCGCGGCGGAACGCCTCCATGAGGCGGCGGAACGCGGCCGACATGCCCAGCACATACCCGCCGGCACCGGCCACCGCCACCGCGCCGTGGCCCCGCCCGGAGGCCCGGGTGGTGCCCACGAGGCGCACGACCTCCGGCGGCACGACCGCGGTGAGCGCCGCGCCGAGGTTCTGGCCGCCCTCCCCGAGGCGCAGGGCCGGCAGCACGGCGGCTAGGGCCAGGGCGAGTGGGAAGAGCGCGAACAGGAAGTTGTAGGTGAGCGCGGCGGCATAGGCGCTCGTCTCCCCGAGCGCCAGCCTGCGCTGCAGCAGCCGGCCGAAGCGGACCGCCCCCGCCGCCCTGCCGCGCGCGGCGCCCGGTCCCCGGAGATCGAGCCGCGCGGTCCTCCGCCTCCCTCCGGACTCAGCATGCGCCTCCGGCACCGGCGGGCGGCCCCGCCGCGGTGCGGGGCCTCTGGCGGAGGGGAGGCGGCGCGCCACGCTGCCGCAGGGCGGACTCCAGGGCGCGCGTCAGGGCGCTGCGCCCGCGCCCCCCGGCGCGCTCCAGCGCACGTGCTCCTTCAGCATGCACCGGTCCATGACGACGGCGAGGCCCGCGGCGCGGGCGGCCGCCGCCGCGCCTTCGTGCACCACGCCCTCCTGGAGCCACAGGGCGCGTGCGCCGACCCGCACCGCGGCGTCCGCAACGGCCGGCACCTCCTCGGAGCGCCGGAACACGTCCACCACGTCGATGGCCATGGGGATGTCCTCGAGGCGGGCGTACGCGGTCTCGCCCAGGATGCGCGGCACGCCGGGGCGCACCGGGATCACTCGGTATCCTTGGGACTGCAGGTAGCGGGCGACCTCGTGGCTCGGGCGGTCGGGATTCGGCGAGAGGCCGACCACGGCGACGGTCCGGGCCGTGCGCAGGATGTCTCGGATGGCGGCGACCTGCGGGTCGGCCTCCGCCGCGGGGTGCCCGCCGGGCCCGGGATGGACGTCGTCCATGCTGGCTCCACGACCTTTCCGGATGGGGCCCCCGTTCCCATACGCGCGGGGGTCTTTGCGCATGGTGCGCGCCGCGGCTCAGGAGGACCGGGGCCCGGCCTCCGGTGCGCCCGGCGCGAGCAGGTAGATGCGGTTGCGGGCCTCGTCGGCGACGGCGAACGCGCCGCCGACCGCGGCCAGCCCCTGGGGGGAGCCCAGGCCCGAGAGCACGATGCCCTCCGCGCCCGTGGCCGCGTTCACCTGGCGCACGGTCCCGTCGCCCAGGCACGTCACGAGGAGGGTCCCGCCGGGCCCCGCGCTGACGTCGTCCGGCTCCGGCAGGGCCGCGACCGGCCGCAATGCGCCGCCGCCGCCCGGCACCGCGTAGAGCGCGTCGCCCGTCTCGTCCGCCACGTAGATCGTGCCGCCCACCTCCGCCGCGCCGGTCGGGCGCCGCATGCCCACCGCCAACGGCCGCGCCTCGCCGGACGGCCCGCCCGCCGCCCCGTCCTGCTGGAGGAGCGTGCCCATGGGGCTGTCCGGGATCAGGAGCTCCGCGCCCGCCAGGGCGATGCCGTCCACGCCGAACAGGTCCGTCGGGTTGCTCAGGCTCATCCACGGCACGGCGGCGCCGGTGGCCGGGTCCACCCGCAGGATGCGGTTTTTCCCCTGCTCGGCGACGAGCAGCATGCCCGAGGGGAGCACCGCGATGCCTTCCGGCACATCGAGGTCCCGCGCCACGAGGGCCGGCGTTCCGCCCCCCGCCGGGAGCAGCCCGAGCTCCCCGGCGTGCACGTCGCTGAAGTACACCCCGCCCGCGGGGGCGGCCGCGAGGTCGTCCGGTCCGCCGAACCCCGGGCCCAGCAGCGAGACGCGCCAGCCGGCGGACACGGAAAGTCCCGCGGGGGAGCGGGGGACGCCGGCGGAGGAAGGCGCCGAAGCGCCGCCGGATCGGGGGGCGGGCGCGCCGGCCCCCGCCGAGGCGTGGCGGGGCGTGCCCACGCCCCCGCAACCCGCGGCCAGGGCGGCGAGGACGGCCCCCACGGCCGCGCGGGCGCCCGGCGCGTCCTGGGCGCCGCGCCCGGTCACGCCACCGGACCGTCCTCCGCGCCGAGGTAGTGCCGCATCAGGACCGTCTGGTCCAGGTCCCCCTCCCCGCGATCCTTGCGGGAGCGGAAGAGCTCCGTGACCACGGCGCCCACCGGCGCCTCCACCGCGAGCTGGCGCGCCGCGTCGATGGCCAGGTCCATGTCCTTGAGCCGGTTCGCCAAGGAGAAGCCGGGTTCGAAGTCCGCGCGGGCCAGCCGGTCGGCGAGCAGTTGCAGCGAGACCGACGAGGCGCTGCCCGCGGACAGGACCTCCATCATCGTGCGGAGCGGTACGCCTCCCCGCAGGCCCAGGAGGAGGCCCTCAGCGGCGCCCGCGAGGGCGATGCCGCCGATGAAGTTGTTGACGAGCTTGACCAGCTGCCCCTGGCCGCTGCCCCCCACGTGCACGATCTTCTTGCCCACGGCCTCCAGGTAGGGGCGCACGGCCCCGTACCCGGCCTCCGACCCGCCCACCATGATCGTCAGCGTTCCGGCGGCCGCGCCGCGGTCACCGCCCGTGACGGGGGCGTCGAGGAACTCCGCCCCGGAGGCCGCCACGAGGCCGGCGAGCCGGCGCGTCTGATCGGGCGCGATCGTGCTGTGGTCCACCACGAACTGGCCGGGGCGCAGCGCGGGCAGGAGCCCGCGGACCACGGCCTCCACGGCCGCGCCGTCGGTCACGCAGATGCCGACCACGTCGCAGGCCTGGGCCACCGCCGCCGGCGAAGGGCAGACGACCGCGCCCTGGTCGGCCAGGGGCCCGCAGCGCTCCGCGGTCCGGTTGTACACGGCCAAACCGAGGCCCTTCTTCAGCAGGTTGGCCGCCATCCCGCGGCCCATGATGCCGAGGCCGATGAAGCCCGCCCGCATGCCGCCCGCCCCTCCCCCTCCGTGCCGGCCGGAGCCTCGCGCGGCGCGCCGCGCTTTGAGGGATGTGCGCCCCGGGACTCCGGCGCGAAGCCGGTTCGGCCGCCGCGCCGCCCATCCCTGCGGGGACGGGCGGCGCGTCCCCCCGCGGCCCGCGCCGGAGCTGGCCTCAGGCCTGGCCCCGCAGCCCCTGGACCAGCGCCCCGGCGCAGCGCGCGAGCCTGCCGCCCATGTAGCGGGCGGCCGCGAGGATCTCGGCGGCCACGGCGCCGTCCGGCGACGCGGTGAAGCTGACCCCGTAGGGATTGCCGCCGGCGGCGTAGACGGAGCGGTCGGTGTATCCGGGGGCCACGACGACCGCGCCCCAGTGGTACATGGTGTTGTAGATGGTGAGCAGCGTGGTCTCCTGGCCGCCGTGCGGGTTGGCGGCGCCCGTGAACGCCGTCGCCGCCTTGTTCGCGAGCAGCCCCTGACCCCAGAGCGGACCCGTCCCGTCGAAGAAGCTCTTCAGCGGCCCGGCCACGGCCCCGTACCGCGTGGGGCTGCCGAACGCGTACCCGTCGGCCCAGGTCAGGTCGTCGTGCGTCGCGACCGGCACGCCGGCGGTCGCGTCCACGTGCGCCTTCCAGGCCGGCATCGAGGCGATGACCGCCTCCGGCGCCGGTTCGGGCACCCGCCGGAGGCGCGTCTCCGCGCCCGCCTGGCGGGCGCCCTCCTCGAAGGCCTGTGCCACCTTGTGCGTGTTGCCCGTCGCGCTGTAATAGATGACCGCGATCTTCGCCAACACCGTCGCCTCCCGCTTGCCTGTCCGATTCGTGGCCCGCGTCGCCGGGCCGCCGCGCACCGCCCGGAGCGCGGCTCCCGATGGAAGATAGCCCGCCGGCGGCGCCGGCATCCAGTCGTCCGTCACCCAAGGGTCCGCCGTGGCGCCGGTACCGGCCTGTCTTCCCCGTCAGCGCCGCGCGCCCTGGCCGGCCACTCCCTGTTCGCCGCCCCCTTCCGCCGCGCCGATGCTCTCGCTGGCGGCGGTGAACAGCGCCGGCAGCGAGACCGCGACGAACAGCGCCGATCCCGCGGCGCTGTGGCGGCCGATCACGGCGCTGTACAGCAGCCACAGCGCCGCGAGCCAGTGGCCCCCGACCGCGAGGTGGAGGTGCCGTCCCCGCCAGAGCAGGGCGGCCGCACAGCCGAGGCCCAACGCCAGGACGACCAGCGCGGGATTGTCGTCGCCCTGGGCGACGGCGCCCCCGACGCCCGCGGCGAAGGCCACGAAGAAGATGCTCGCCGCCACGGCCGCCAGGCCGCGCGCCACCCCGCGGACGGCGGCGAGTGCCCGCGGCCGTCCGCGGAGCGCCGCCCCGGCCCCGAGGCCCAGGCCCGCGGCGATCAGCGGGGCGACGACGTCCAAGGCGTCCACCCCCCGCCACGATACGCCTCCCGCGCCCGGCTTGGGGAGGGATGGCCCCCGCCCCGTTCCCCGCGGCCTTCCGGGGCGGATGCGTGGCCCGGGGCCGGCGGACGATACAGGAGGGGACCGACGCACTCGCGGGGCGGCCCCGGCGGGCCGCCGGACGGCACGGCCCTGCAGGGATGCGCCACCCGCGGCGTGAATCCGGCAGGGCTCGAAGCGGCGGTTGGGATGCCCGGTCGGCTTCCGCGGGTCCCGGGGAGCGGCTCCGGCCGCCGCCATAGGCCCTGTGCGCGGAGGGGACGAGCGGATGGCGGAGCCGTTGCGGTTCGGGTTCATCGGGGCCGGCGAGATCGCCCTGCAGACGGCCAGGGCGGTCGAGGCTTCAGAGCACGCCCGCCTGGTGGCCGTGTCGGACGCCAATCCGGAACTGGCCAAGGACCTCGCCTCCCGGCACGGCGCCGCTTTTGAGCCCACGCCGGACGAGCTGATCGCCCGCGCCGACGTGGACGCCGTCTACATCGCCGTGCCCCACTTCCTGCACCTCATGCTCGCCCAGGCGGCCGCCCGCGGCGGAAAGCACGTCCTCCTGGAGAAGCCGGCGGGGGCGACGGCGGAGGACGCGGAACGGGTGGTCCGGACGGCACGGGAATGCGGCGTCACCCTCAGCGTCCCGTTCATCTACCGCTACGCCGCCACCTGGGGCCGGGTGCGGGAGCTGGTGGCCGACGGTGCCCTGGGCACGCTGCAGGGCGTGCGCATCACGTACGTGCACCGCAAGCCCGACTCGTACTGGGAGGGCGGCTACTCCGGCCGCAGCCGCAGCGACTGGCGGACCCGGGTTCTCCAGGCGGGCGGCGGCGTGCTGATCATGAACTGCATCCACGAGATTGACGCCGTGCGCTGGGCGACGGGCCTTGAGGCCGACAGCGTCTTCGCCGAATACGGGACGTTCGCCACGCAGGCGGAGGTCGAGGACCGCATCGGCGCGGTGGTCCAATACCGCGGCGGGGCCGTGGGCGTGATCGAGGCCTGTTCCCATGCCCCGGGCGGGGCCGGACCTGCCGGGGACGGGGGCCAGCGGATCATCGGGACCACCGGGCAGGCCGTGATCTCGGGCGGCAAGGTGTGGTACTACGGCGAGGGCGACCATCGGGCGGCGCCCGCCGGCCGCTGGGCCGAGCTGCCCGCGCCGCAGGAGCGGGACGCGCGCGCGCTGCTCGTGGACGACTACGCCCGGGCGCTCTCCGTGGGCGAGGAGCCGCCCATCCCGGACGACGCGGGCCTGGAGGCCATGAAGGTCGTCACGGCCGCCTACCAGTCGAAGCGGCATCGCAGGGCGATCCGCATCGAGGAGTTGTTCCAGCGCCCCGTGATGGCACCCAGGCGCACGGTCGGCTGACGGCCGCCGGAGGGCGGCGCGACTGGGGTGGGGCAATGGCGGCTTCGGCGAGCGGGGGCCTGGCGGGGCGGATTATGGGCTTTCTGCGCCAGGGCTTGGGCATGCTCGCGATCGTCGGGATGGGCGGCGCCGCCTCCTTCGTGTACCAGATACTGGTCAGCCGCTGGTGGGGCCCCGCGGTGCTGACCCGCGTGTTGACGGTGAGTTCGCTCTCCTCGGAAGGCACGACGCCGGCCGCGCTGGGCCTGCTCCCCATCATCATCTGGGCCGGTACGCAGCCGTTCCGGTCCATCCGGCGCCTCCAGGCGGTGGCCCTGGGCGCGGGCGTCGTGGTCAGCCTCGCCCTGGCGCTGGCGGGGCGGCTCTGGGCCCTGACGCCTGGCGAACTGATCCCGGCCATCCTCTGGGTGATGTCCGGCTTTCTCTCCTACGCGTACACCGGATGGCTGTTCGGTCGCGGAGCGCCCCTGCGCGGCGCCGCCGTTTCCTCGATCACCCAGTTGGTCAAGGTCGGGCTGACCATCCCGCTGGGCCTGGCCCTGGGTGGCAAGGAGGGCGCGCTGTGGGCCATGGGCCTGGCCGGGTCGGCGGCCGTGCCGTTCGCCTGGGTCCTCATCGCCACCCACCGCGAGGACCGCCGGGCCGCCGCCGCGGCGCCCGCGCCGGCGATGTCGGCCGTCACCTGGCCCGCCGCCCTCACGTCCGCGACCATCTCCGCCTGGATCTCGGCGGATGTGCCGGTCGCGGCCCGCGCCCTGCAGCACGCCGCCGGTGGGTCCTCTTACGGCGTCATCGCCTCGCTGGGCAAGGTGCCCGCCTACCTGCTCCAGCCGATCTGGAACGCCCTCGTGGGCCAGGGGGACGCCTTCGCCCGGCGCCTGGGGATCGGGGCCACCGCCGTGATGGGCCTCGGCTCCGTGGCCTTCGGCGTCCTCGGTCCAGCGGCGGCGCGCTGGCTCGGGGTGCACCTGCACGAGACCTGGCTGCTGCTCGTGGTGTATGCCCTGGGAAGCACCCTGCTGACCGGGGCGTACGGCCTTGCCGCCCTGGCCGCGCGTGCCGGCTCGCACCTCTGGGGGGTTTCGGCCGCGGCCCTCGTCGTCTTCATCGCCGTGCACCCGCACACGCTGCGCGCCCTGGTGGTCGAGTACGCCGTCCTGCAGGCCGTGGTGTTCGCCGCGTCCTGGGTGACGCCGCCCGGGCGGCTGGGCAGCGGACGGGGCCGGACCACCCGCGTCCGGCTGCCGGCGCCGGCGGGCGCGCCGGCGGGACGCTGAACGCTCATGCCCGGTCCCCAGGGCCCGACAGCGCGGGAGGGATCCCCTTGGCGGGCTCGCCGTTCGGCGCCCCGGGCCGCTGGCTGCGGGGCAACCTGCATGGACACACCACCGCGTCGGACGGGCGGCTGTCCCCCGAGGAGTATGTCGCCGCCTACCGGGCGCGCGGCTACGACTTCGTGGCCGCCACCGACCATTGGCGGCTCACGGACCTGCGCCCCTTCCGCGGGCAGGGCTTCGCCGTCGTCCCCGGGGCCGAGGTCGACGGCCGCGCGCCCGCGCCGTTCGGCCACCACGTCGTGGCCCTGGGGATCGGCGCGCTGCCCCCGAGGTCCCCGGACGCCGGGCTGCAGGCCACGGTGGACGCCGTGCGGGCCCTCGGCGGCATCGCCGTGGTCGCGCACCCGTACGAGACGGGCCTCACGTCCGCGCACCTGCTGGAGGCCGACGGCTACATCGGGCTGGAGGTCTGGAACACCCTGAGCGTGGTCGGGTGGGGCAAGGGCCTGGCGGCCGTCCAGTGGGACGAGCTGCTCCAGGCGGGTCGGCGGCCGGCGGGGCTCGCCACGGACGACACGCACCAGAGGGACGGCCGGCTCGACGACCTGGGCTTCGGCTGGGTCATGGTCCGCGCCGACGCCGCGGAGCCGGACGCCATCCTGGCCGCGCTCGCCGCCGGACGGTTCTATGCATCCACCGGGCCGGAGATCCACGACTTCCGCGTGGAGCCGGGGCCCGACGGGGCCCGCCACGCCCGCGTCGCCTGCTCCCCCTGCCGCTTCGTCCACTTCCTCTGCGACCGGGGCCTGGGCCGGACGGTGGCGGCCGGGCCCGAGTCCGACCTGCAGGCGGCCTCCCAGACGCTGCATCCTGCCGCGACGTACGTCCGGGTCCAGTGCGAGGACCACCGGGGCCGGACGGCGTGGGGCCCCGCGGTGGCCCTGGGCCCGGGCACCCCGTGAGGGCGCCGGGCCCGCCGGCCCGAACCAAGGCCCCGCGCCCGGAAGGAGCCGGGCGGGCCTGCGCCTAACGGCCCGGGTGGGGGTGGCGCACGGCCATGGCGACTCGGTTCGGCCTGATCTACTACAATTTTCCGGGGCACGACCTCGAAGCCTTTGCGGCCTACGCTGGCGGCGCCGGGTTCGGCTACGCGGAAATCCCGGTCGGCGAGATCTGGCGCGAAAAGGAGCCCGCCGACGTGCCCGAGGCCCGGGCGCCCCAGGTCGCGGCGCTCCTCGCGCGGCACGGGCTGCGCCTGTCGGCCCTGTCCGCCGGAAACGACTTCCTGCAACCGGACGACGAGGGGATCGAGCGGCAGGTGGCCCGGATGCGCCGCGTCTGCGCCCTGGCGCGGCTGGCCGGCACGGACACCCTGCGCATCGACGGCGGCTGGGAGAAGGCGTCCGTGCCTGCCGAGCGCTGGTTCGAGCGCATCGTCGCAGCCCTGCGCGCCCTGCGCCCGTTCGTGGATGCCGAGGGATACACGTTGGCGCTCGACAACCACGGCACGGTGACCAACGACGCCGACTTCTGTGCCCGGGTCTTCCAGGCCGTCGGCTCGCCCCGCATCGGGGCCAACGTGGACACGATGAACTACCGCTGGGCCGGGCACGACCTCGAGACCGTGGGCCGCTTCTACCACGTGATCGCCCCGTACGCGCGGCACGTGCACTTCAAGGACGGCCGGGGAAGCCGCCAGGAGTACCGCGGCACGGTCCTCGGCGGCGGCGAGATCGACCTGGAGCGGGCGGTCCGCGAACTGCGGTCGGCGGGCTACGACGGCGTCTGGACCGTGGAGTACGAGGGCCCGCGGGCCGACGCCGAGGCCGGTTACCGCGCGGGCCTGGAATGGCTTCGCGCCCACGTCCCCGGCTGACGGCGTCACGGCCGCGCCCCGACCCGGAGAGGAGTGCGCCCATGCCCGCCCCCTGGGACCTATCCGCCCTGCGTCCCCTCGGCCGCACCGGCCTGCGCGTGCAGAGCGTGTGCATCGGGTGCGCCCAACTCGGCGACATGCCCGAGACCTTCGCCTACTCCGTCGCCGAGGAGCAGGCGCTGGCGACCTACCGGGCCATCCTGGACGGCCCGATCCGCTTCCTCGACACCGCGGCCGCCTATGGCGACGGCGAGAGCGAACGGCGTCTCGGCGTCGTCCTGCGCGAGCGGGGCGGCCTGCCCCCGGGGTTCGTCCTGGCGACCAAGGCCGACCGCGACCTCGCGACCGGCGATTTCAGCGGCGCCCAGGTGCGCCGCTCCGTGGAGGCAAGCCTGCGGCGGCTCGGGGTGCCCCGCCTGACGCTGTGCTACCTCCACGATCCCGAGCACACCACGTTCGAGGCGGCCATGGCCCCGGGCGGCCCCGTCGAGACCCTCCGCCGCTGCCGCGACGAGGGCCTGATCGAGCACCTGGGCGTGGCGGGTGGTCCCATCCCGATGATGGTGCGCTACGTGGAGACCGGCCTGTTCGACGTGGCCATCTCCCACAACCGCTATACCCTGCTCAACCGCTCGGCCGAGCCGTTCTGGGACGCATGCCGGCGCCTGGGCGTCGCGGCCGTGAACGCCGCCCCCTACGGCAGCGGGATCCTGGCCAAGGGGCCCGGCGCCTACGCGCGCTACGCCTACCAGGATGCGTCGCCCGCCCTGGTGGAGCGCGCCTCCCGCCTGCAGGAGCTGTGCGCGGGGTATGGGGTTCCCCTGGGCGCCGCGGCCCTCCAGTTCTCGCTGCGCGATCCGCGCATCGCCTCCACCGTGGTCGGGGTCAGCCGGCCCGAACGCCTCGCCCAGACCGTGGCTTGGGCGGAGGCCAGCATCCCCGACGGGCTGTGGGCGGAGATGGACAGGGCCGTCCCGCCCGACGGGACGGACCCGGAGGCGGAGCGATGGGGAGGAGGCGGGCCGGGGCGATGACCCCGGCCGCGGCCTCCTTCGCGGTGCCGCGCTAAAACACGGTTTTGAGGTGTCGAGCGGCCGCTTCCCGCTTCTTCGGCGAACCGGCCGGTTCCGGCCCGCCGCGCGGGGTGAAGGTCTTGCAGCACGTCTCCGCGCAAGCTTCCACCTTCGTGTGTCCGTGCTGGCGGACCAGATCGCGGGCGCTCGATGCGTCGACGACTTCCGGATAGCGGTCGCCGACGTCATCGGTCGTGATGAGGATCCGAAGGGCGGTGCAGTGTTCGCCCTCCGCCCAGAAGTGGCAGTTGCTCACGGTGCAGTAAACCTCGAGCTGAGGCATGGCCGTCACCACCCCTCCGCGGATAGAATGCCCCGCCCGGCGCCGGGGCGATGCCGGCGACAGGCCCACGCCGCGCCGGCAGGACTCGCCGCGCCGGAACGCGAACGCCGCGGGACACCCGCTCGTTCGGCCCGCGGCACGGCCTGCCCGGTCGGGCGGTCCGGGTGCGGGCGTGCGGGATCGTCGGAGGCCGGGAGGTGGCGTTGGGGTGCCGGCCGGCTTCGAGGCCGTGCTCGACGACGCGGAGCTGGCGGAAGGGGAGCTGCGGATTGTCCACGTGCTCGGCCAGGCGCTGGTGCTCTGCCGGGTGCGGGGGCGCCCTTACGCCTGCAGCGGCGAGTGCACGTTCGAAGATGGCGGCGACTTGGGCGCCGGGCACCTGGACGGCTACAGCCTGAGGTGCCCCGTCCACGGCTGCGTCTTCGACGTGCGCAGCGGGCGCATCGTCTCCCCGCCCGCGGACGAGCAGCTGCCGACCTATGAGGTCCGGAGCGAGGGCGGCCGCCTGTTCGTGGCCCATCGGCCCCGCGGCTTCTGAGCCCGGGGGCGGGCGCGGCCGCCGCGGCGGAGCCGAGGTCCGCCGAAAGGAGCCCGTCCGTGGACATCATGCTGCCCACCAACGAAGGCCGCATGCGGCCCTATCGGCTCTCCGGCTGCCCCGCGGCCGCGCCGCCCTCCGGCGCCCCCCGCAGCCGGATCGGGTACGCCGCCGCGCACGTCGTGGCCGACCCGCTGGCGGACGTCGAACCCGGGGAGCCGGCGCGCCTCGACTGGGAGGCCACGTTGGCCTTCCGCCGCCATCTGTGGTCGCTGGGCCTCGGTGTGGCCGAGGCGATGGACACCGCCCAGCGGGGCGCGGGGCTGGACTGGGCCGCCGCCCGGGAGCTGATCGCGCGCTCGGCGGCGGAGGCCGCGGCCTGCGGCGGGCGCTTCGCGGCGGGCGCGGGGACCGACCACCTGCCCGTGCCGTCGGCGCCCGCGGCCGTGCCGGGCGACCTGGCCGCGGTCCGCGCGGCCTACGAAGAACAGTGCGCCTTCGTGGAGGGCCACGGCGCCCGGGTCGTGCTCATGGCCTCGCGCGCGCTGTGCGCCGTGGCCCGCGGCCCCGACGACTACGCGGCGGTCTATGGGGCGGTCCTGTCCGGCCTGCGCCGGCCCGCGATCCTGCACTGGCTGGGCGAGGCGTTCGACCCCGCCCTGGCCGGCTACTGGGGCAGCGCCGATCCCGACCGGGCGGCGGACCATTGCCTGGCGATCATCCGCGACAACGCCGCGCACGTCGACGGCATCAAGACCTCGCTGCTCGACGCAAGCCTCGAGGTCCGGCTCCGGCGCCGGCTGCCGCCCGGCGTCCGCATGTACACGGGGGACGACTTCCACTACCCGGAACTGATCGCCGGCGATGACGCCGGGCACAGCGACGCGCTCCTCGGCATCTTCGACGCGATCGCGCCCGCCGCCGCGGCCGCGCTCCACGCGCTGGACGGCGGGGACCGCGAGGCCTACGACCGGGCGCTCGCCCCCACCGTCCCCCTGTCCAGGCACATCTTCCGGGCCCCCACCCACCGGTACAAGACCGGCATCGTCTTCCTCGCCTACCTCGCCGGGCACCAGGCGCACTTCCGGATGGTCGGCGGCCAGGAGAGTGCGCGGTCGCTGCCGCACCTCGCCGAGTGCTTCCGGCTGGCGGACGCCGCGGGCCTGCTGCCGGACCCCGAGCGCGCCGTGGCCCGCATGCGGCGCGTGCTGGCCCTGGCCGGGTTGGACGGGGGCTGAGGGGCACCCCGGGTCTCGCGGAGAGGGCGCGCATGGGCATCATCGCCGTCTGGCTGTTCGTCGGATTCCGCGCGGCCGTGATGCTCATGCTGGTACGCCTGCTGATCCGGCTCGTGCACGCGCTGTTCGTGCTCGACGCGCCCGGCGCGGTGACGATGGCCGCAGCCCTCCCTGGTCGGGTGGCTCGCCCATGCGCTGGGAGCGCACGCCGGCCCCGCCGACGCCGCGTGCTCTCGTCCCGGGGGGGCAGGAGGCGCGCACGAGGACCGCGCAGGCGGCGGACAGGGGCGGCACTCGCGGGGGTCGCGGTCGACCCGCCGCGCGCGGGACACCAGCCGTTGGGCGCTCTGGTCCGAACCGGCCGACCTGTGCCCATCGCTCCACGCACGGAGCGGTTCGTGCGCGAGGTGTTGCACGCCGCCTGGCAGGGCGCATAGGGGCAGCACCGGATGCGCCCCGCGCGGGCCAGGCCGCCAACGCCGGGTTGCCCGCGGGCCCGATCCGCCCTCGGGCCCTGCCGCGCGCCTCCGTCACCCCCCCAACCGGAGGTTGGAGGTGCGCATTCGCCGCGCTACCGCCAACCGCGGGCGGCCTGTACGGTGGGCGCGTCGGAAGCAGGGGGGGCGGCCCGCGGTGGCGGAGGCGGCGGTCGGGGGCATCGGAGCGCAGATCCAAACGGCGCGCAAGGCGCAGGGGTGGACGCAGCACGGTGGCGTCAAAGTCGCGAGGGAGCCAGGCGGAGCCAGGCGGGGCGGGGGGCCACTGGCGGAGCGGCGGCGAGTGTGATATGGGTGGGGCGTGGGACACACCGAC
>JAJYVV010000114.1 GCA_021791815.1 Bacillota bacterium
GCGCCTTCGGCTGCGGGGCGGCCCGGGCGCCGGTGCCGGGCGCCCCGTCGGGCCGAGGCCGGGCCGACCCGTTCCGCGCGGCCTCCGCCGGGCTCGCGGAGGCATCCTCCGCGACGCCCTCCTCCCCCCGCACGGGCTCGCGGTGGTCGCAGGCCGCGTTGCTGCACTGGTTCCAGCGGGCGCCCTGGCGCCCGCGCTTCTCCACCATGGGCTGGCCGCACACCGGGCACGGGCCCACGGGCCGGTTCCACAGGACGAAGTCGCACTCCGGGTATCGCTCGCAGCCGTAGAAGAGCCGCCCCCGGCGGCTCCGGCGCTCCAGCAGCTCGCCCTGGGCGCAGCGCGGGCAGGTCACGCCCGTGCGGGCGGCGAGGGGACGCGTGGTCTTGCATGCCGGATACCCGGAGCAGGAGAGGAAGGGGCCGAAGCGGCCGCGCTTGACGACCATCGGGCGGCCGCACGCCGGGCAGACCTCGTCGGTGGTCTCCTCGGGAAGCTCGACGTGCCCGATGGCCAGATCGGCCGCGGCAAGCCGCTCGGCGAACGGGCCGTAGAAGTCCCGCAACACGCGCTGCCAGTCCTCGCCGCCGGTCTCGATCCCGTCGAGCTCCTTCTCCAGGGCCGCCGTGAACGCCACGTCCACCACCCGCGGGAAGTGCTCCCGCAGGAGGTCCGTCACGACGGTCCCCAGCTGCGTCGGGCGGAAGCGGCGCTGCTCCCGCTCGACGTAGCCGCGGGACTCGATCGTCTCGATGATGCTGGCGTAGGTGGAGGGCCGTCCGATCCCCTTCTCCTCCAGGGCCCGGACCAGCATGGCCTCCGTGTAGCGGGGGGGCGGCTCGGTGAAATGCTGGGCCGGGTCGCAGCCCAGCAGGCGCGGGCGATCCCCGGACGCCATCTCGGGCAGGGGACGCTCGCCGTCCTCCTCGGGCTCGTCGGCGGAGACCGCCCCGCCGGGTCCCGGGTCCCGCCCCTCCACATAGAGCACCGTGAAGCCGCGGAACTTGACGACGGAGCCGCTGGCGCGGAGGACGTGGTCCCCCGGCGCGCCGATGTCCACGGTCACCGTGTCCTGCACCGCGGGCGTCATCTGGCTGGCCACGAAGCGCTCCCAGACGAGCCGGTAGAGCCGCAGCTGGTCCCGGCCGAGGAAGGGCTGCATGGCCTCGGGCGTCCGGGCCACGGATGTGGGCCGCACGGCCTCGTGGGCATCCTGCGCTCCCTCCGCCGCGCGGCCCTGGCGCGGCGCGGAGAAGGCGCGCCCCCAGCGGTCCTCGACGTAGGCGCCGGCCTCCGCGACGGCGGATTCGGCGACGCGCACCGAGTCGGTGCGCATGTAGGTGATGAGGCCGACGTGCTCGCCGCCCACGGAAAGGCCCTCATAGAGCTCCTGGGCCAGGCGCATCGTGCGCCGCACGGTGAACCCGAGCTTGCGCGCCGCCTCCTGCTGCAGCGTCGCGGTGGTGAACGGCGGCGCCGGGTTGCGCCGCCGCTCGCGCCGGACCACGCGCAGGACCTGCAGGGGCCCCAGGCCGATGGCCGCCACCACGGCCTCCGCCTCGGCGCGGTCGTGCAGGGTGCGGCGCGCGGCGCGCTCGGCCGCCGCGGCCTCGCCCGGGCCGTCCGCCCCGTCCCCGGACGCGCCCGCCGTGCCGAAGTAGCGGGCCACGAAGGGATGGCCGGCGTGCTCGCAGCGCACCGCGATGGTCCAGTACTCCTCGGGCACGAACGCCCCGATCTCCGCTTCGCGGTCGCAGATCAGCCGGACGGCCACCGACTGCACGCGGCCCGCGGAGAGTCCGCCGCGCACCTTGCGCCAGAGCAGCGGGCTGAGCTGGTAGCCGACGAGGCGGTCCAGCACCCGGCGGGCCTGCTGGGCGTCCACCAGGTGTTGGTCGATCGGCCGGGGGGAGCGCAGGGCGCGGGTGACGGCGTCCTTCGTGATCTCGTGGAACGCGATCCGCCGCGGCGCCGCCTCGTCGAGGCCGAGGGCGTGGCAGAGGTGCCACGAGATGGCCTCGCCCTCGCGGTCGGGGTCGGTCGCGAGGAGCACCGCCGAGGCCTTCTTGGCCCGCTGGCGCAGGCCGCCGATGACCTCGCCCCGCCCGCGGATCGTGATGTAGCGGGGCGCGAACCCGTTCTCCAGGTCCACGCCGAGCTGGCTCTTGGGCAGGTCGCGCACGTGGCCCATCGAGGCCGCGACCTCGTAGCCACGGCCCAGGAAGCGCTCGATCGTGCGGGCCTTGGCCGGCGACTCGACGATCACCAGGGCCTTCGCCACGTCGCACCACCTTGCCGGGGGGCCTGGCCGCGGCGGCCACGGTCGCGCCGCACGGGTGGGCCTCGCCGCGCCGGAGGGTCGTGCCGCAGCAGGGCGCGGCGTCCGCAGCGGCCACGGGGCCGCCGCCGCGGGCCCCGGCCCGGCAGGCTACGCCAGAATGGCACGCACGCTCCGACGGGTCAAGGCCGCGGGGACCCCGCCCGCGGCCGGCGGCCTCTAGAATGCCCGGGGGCGCCATGCGGACGCCCGGCGCGTTCCGGGGCCCGGGCGGGGGTTGCGGGGAGGGCCCGCCGGCGCGCGGTCAGCCCGCCGGGGCGTAGCGGCCGAGGATGCGGCGGATTTCGCGCGCCAGGCCGTCCTTCTGGACCGTCTCGGTCTGCGCGTTGGCGACGGCGAGCAACTCCGCGGGCGCCCCACCCATCGCGACGCCGTACCCCGCGAAGGCGAGCATCTCGATATCGTTGCGCGCATCCCCGAACGCGACCACCTCGGCCTGGGACACCCGCAGGTGGCGCGCCACGACGTCCAGCGCCTGCCCCTTGCTGACGCCGGGGGCCACGACCTCCATCGTGCTGCCCTCCGGCGAGGGCACGTGCACCGGAAGCCGGCGGACGCGCCGCTCGAGCGCGGCGCGGGCCTCCCCGGCCGGCGCCCAGAGCAGCAGCTTGTAGACGGGCTCCTGCGGGGGCCGCGCGCTGCGGCGATGGTCCTCGCGCCAGACGGAGCGGAAGAAGCGCAGCGACCGGCCCGGGTAGCGCAGGACCTGCCCGAGCGAGGCCTGCGGGGGGCGCCGCGACGGGCCGCCGTGCACGCGTCCGTTCCGGGTGAGGGCGATCCAGCCGCCCCCCACCTCTTCGGTCACCGCCACGGCCGCCGCGAGTTCGGGCGCCTGGAGCGGACGGTCCACGAGCGGCCGGTCTCCGCTGCCCAGCACCAGGGCCCCGTCGAGGCAGATGAGCGGGCCTCCGGCGCGGAGCACCTGCGCGTAATGCCGGGCGGCATGGGGCGCGCGCCCGGTGGCCACGCAGACCGTCGCCCCGTGCCGGCGCGCGAGGGCCAGCGCCCGCCGCGTGGCCAGGCTGATGGCGCCGTTGCCGCGCAGGACCGTGCCGTCCAGATCCACCGCGATCAAGCCGACGTGCACCCGACGTCCCCCGCCTTCCGCCGCCCCGGTCCCCGGCCCCGGCCGCTCAGGCGCGGGCCGCGGCCGCCGACCCGAGAACCGCCCTGCGGCACAGGTCGACGAGGGCGCAGGCGGCGCAGGTGGCGAGCGCCTTCCAGGGGGCCGGCAGCGCGAACACGCGCCGCTCCCGGACCGGGCCTTCCGCCGCTCGGGCGCCGGCGGCCCGGGCGCCGTGCGTCCGCGGTCCCACGAGCAGCCGCAGGTCCGCGGCCGTCAGCGCGGGGGTGTCGTCGGCCACGAAGGAGCGGCCCATCGGCGGCTCCGCCGCCGGGTCCAGCGGGGAGGCGTGGGCCACCGCCTCGGCGGATCCGGGCCAGCGCACCCCGCCCGAGTCCTGCATGGCCTCCTGCCGCATGCGCTGCAGCATGGCGGGCCAGTCCGGACCGCCCGGCGCTCCGCCGTCCCCTCCGTCGCCGCCGCGCGGGCGGCCGCCGCCCAGGCCGATGGCCGCCGCGTGCGCCTCGATGTTGCCGGCCAGGTCGCGGATGAACGCCTCGCCGTCGATGCCCAGGGCGTCCGCGTCGGCCTGCAGGCGCGCGTTCATCTTGGTCATGGTATCCAGGAGTTCGTCCTTCATGTCGACCAGGACGTGGCGGCGGGCGTCGGACAGCCCGGGGATCGCGTGCTTGAGGTAGGTGTGGGCGAAGGCCTGATGCCTCGACTCGTCCTGCAGGATGCGCTTGGAAAGCGCCCCGAACAGGGCCCCCGGCTGCACCGTGGAGAAGGTCAGGTAGAACTCGCGGGCGAAGAGGTCGGAGATCAGGATGCCCCAGAGCCAGTCGATGCGGTCGCCCTGGCTGAGCCGGTGGTGGTAGCGCAGCATCTCCGGCATGCGCCGCAGCCCGACCGGCTCGTTGCCGAGATGCCCGTAGAGCCGGGTGAGGGCGTCGAAGTGGCGGCCCTCGTCGAGCAGGAACGTCGACAGGTAGAGCTGGGCCGACGTTTCGCCGGCCGCGATCACCGACGGCAGGACCGTCGCGGCCCCGTTCATGGCCGCCTGCTCTCCCAGGTAGACGGGCGTGATGATGTTGGTCAAGGCGAGCGCCTGGCGCTCCGTCAGGCCGACGGGCGCCTCCCAGTCCACGTCGTCCGCGGACCACTGGTTGGCCACGGCTTTGTAGAACAGGCGGATGATCAAGTCGTCGCGCTCATACTTGGGAAACAGGCGAAGCACTCTCGGCCACCCTTTCTTCGGCGCTGCGCCGCATCTGGGCGGCGATACCGGCCCCGCGCTTCCCGGAGGTTCGCCGCCCCGGGCAGCCTTCCTCCGATGCGGGCTCAGCCGGCCCCGCGCCGGGCCGCCACGGGCCCCGGGTCCGCCAGGGCCCCTACCCGCCCGGGCGCTCCCCCTCCGCGCCAGGATGGCCCCGCGGGTCCGCCTCCGGCCCGGCCAGCGCCGCGACCGCGCCGCCCGCTTCGTCGCCGTCCCCGCCGGCCCCGGCCCCGTGGCCGTTGCGCAGGCCGCCCCTCTGGAGGTGCGCCTGGTAGAAATTCTCGCTGCCCTGCGCGGCCATGGATGCGGCGGCCGAGACCTCGAGACAGAACGTCGCCGCCGCGATGATCTGCGCGAAACGATACACCGTGCCCGGCCCGGAGCAACCCATCAGAGTCAGCCAGGCCTGGGCGTGCGGCAAACCGGTGCCCCCGCCGACCGTGCCGACCTCCAGCCCGGACAGCCGGATCGAGAGGTGCACCCCGTCGGAACCCACGCGCTCGGCCGTGCTGTGAGCCATGCTGCTCGTGCCCACCATGCCGAGGTCCTGGCCGGTCGCGGCGAAGATCGCGGCGATCGCGGAGGCCGGCGTGAAGGCGGCGGACTGCATGCCGCTGGCGTGGCTGCCGTGCAGGCCGATCTGTTCCAGGGCCGCGACGTCCTCCGCGCTGCACTTGAGGAAGCGGCGCAGCTGCCGGTTGTCGAGGTGCGCCTCGGCGATGACCGTCTTGCCGTGGCCCTCGTGGAAGTACTGGTAGGAAGGCTTCTTGTCGCCGCCCATGTTGGCCTCGAGGACCACCCGCCCGACGGACACCCCGGTCTCCGCGGGAAACCGCGCCAACACATAGTGGTTGTTCAGCGCGTGCGCGTTCCTGGTCATGAGGTTCGGCCCGCAGGCGTCCCCGGTCGTGAACCGGTACAGCACGTGGCAGGCGCGACCCAGGACATGGGTGCGCACGGCGCGCAGGATGGCGTGGCGGCTGAGCAGGCGCAGCCCGCCGGGGGTCTCCGCGCCCGCGAGGGGGTTGGCCGGGTCGCGCAGCCACGCGGCCATGTCGTCCCCATGGGCGGCGATCCACCGCGCGAAGCGGATGGCCTCGGCGGTGTCGGCGAATTCGAAGTAGCTCGCCCGGGTCATGCCGTCGGCGAGGACGTGCGTGCGGACGCCGCCCAGGTCCCAGGTCGCCATGGCTCCGCGCCAGACCGACAGCGACAGGCCGCCCTCGGTGTGGGCGAGCGGCACGAGGACCGAGCAGCGCTCCCGGCCGTCCTCGACCGGCTCCCCCGCCTCGTTCAGACGGTAGCGGCCGAGGTCGACCCGCAGGGGCACCGCGGCCACCGGCAGCGGCACGAACCCGGTCAGGCATTCCTGGACCCCGGCGAAGGCGCGAACCACGTCGCCGGGCCCCTCCGGCCCGCCCGGAAAGCGCAGCGCGGCCTCGTGGGCGGGGCCCCAACCGGGCGCCTCCCGCACGGCCGCCTGGCGGGCGGCGAGGTCCCGGTCCGTGTTCTTGTGGGGCCAACTGCGCACGCGCTGCCTTCCTCCCCGGCCGGGCACGGACCGCGGGCGGTCCCGGCGCCGATGCGGGCTACGGGTCCCCGGGCCCGGACGTGCCGCCCGGACATCCCAGCATAGAGTGTACCGGCGCGCCCTCGCGCTGCCAACTCGCGCGCGGCCGGCTGCGGGACCTGCGCCGGCCGTGCCGGTGGCGGGGGCGGCTCCTCTCCGGGCGGCGTCGGGCGCAGGGTGGGGAGGTCGGCCAGCGGCCGGAGGCCGAGGGCCTCGGCCGTCGCGTAGTCGACCACGCCGTCGGCGCGCAGGCCCCGCTCGCGCTGGAAGGCCACGACCGCCGCCACCGACCGCGCCCCGTACCTGCCGTCCGCCGGCACGTCGTAGCCCAGCGCCCGCAACCGCTCCTGCAGCTGCAGGACGTCCGAGCCGAGGAGGGTGGGCACGATGACGCGGCGCACCTCGCCGAACCGGGCGACCGGCCAGCCGCGGATGTCGACGGGCGTGCCGACCTGGACCAGCCGATACAGCTCCACGACGTCGCGGTTCCACATGCGCACGCACCCGTGCGACGCGCGCGACCCGATCGACCCCGGGTCGTTGGTCCCGTGGATGCCGTAGGTGCCCCACGGGATCGAGAGCTGCATCCAGCGCGCGCCGAAGGCGCCGCCCCAGACCGCCTTCGCCCGGATCGTCCACTGGCCGATGGGCGTGGGCGTCGCGGGCGTGCCGACCGCCACGGGCCACCAGCGGTAGACGCGGCCGTCGGCGAAGACGTAGATCCGGCGCTGGACCGCCTCGATGACGAGCTGCACGTGCTGCCCGGCGAGCGGGTCGGGGCCCGTCGCGGGCGGGGGCGGGCTCGCCAGCGCCTGCCCCGCCGCGGACCAGGCGAAAAGCGCCCCGGGCTCGGTCGCGGCGCCGCGGGGACATCCCAAGAGCTGCGCCGGCGTGGACGAAAGCAGGGGCGTCCAGGCGAGAACCCCGATGGCCCCGAGCATGGCGGCGATCCACGGGCGCACGACCCGACGGCCCCCCCGGCGCGGCCGGCCGGGCCACCCGCGCGCCCGCATGTGTACGCGGGGACCGGCCCGGACAGTCCCCGCCCGAGGGCCGGCCGGTCAAAAGAAGTCGATGAGCAGGCGGGGGTCGGGGCCGGTCCAGGGGTCGTCCCCCGCGACGTGCGACCGGACCGGATCCTCCGCGGGCGGCTGGACCTCGGGCGCGTCGGGCGGGCCCACGGCGGGACCCGCCGGCTGCGCCGGGGCCGGCGGGTCCTGCGGATGCGGGGTCGGGGCGGGGTCGGCAAGCGGATGCAACGGACGCCACCTCCGCCGCGGCCGGGTGCCGGCCGGCGGCGGATAGCATGCCCGCCGGCGGCGGCCCCGGTTCAGGGGATGGGCCGGCCCGCGATGGTGTCCCGGATGCCCTGGAGCAGCTCGAGGTCGGTCAGGTAGTCCACGGGCGCCCGGTTGTCGGTCAGCAGCCAGCCGCCCGCGCCGGTGACCGGCCCCCAGCCCGCCGCGACCTGGGAGGCGAGCGGCGCGAGGAGCGCCGGGACCGCGCCCGGGGCCACCAGGCGGGCGGCGTCGAGCGGCCGGTCCGAGGCCGCGACCAGATAGTTGTAGTCGCCGCCGACCTTGGCGGCGTAGGTGTAGGGGAAGGCGGCGTGCAGCGTGCGCTCCAGGGCGAGCAGCAGCGGACTCGAGGGCGAGAGCGCGTTCACGTTGAGGGCCACGATCCCGCCGGGGGCGAGGCGGCTGCGCACGAGGTCGTAGAACTGGACCGTGGCGAGCTCGTACGGGATGTAGAGCTCGCGGCTGTAGGCGTCCACGATCACGATGTCGTAGCCGGGCGCCCCGGGCGGCCGCGCCCGCAGGTAGGTCCGGCCGTCGTCGACGCGGATGTCGGCCGCCAGGGCCGGGGACAGCCCGAAATAGCGCGGCCCCAGCGCCGCGACCACCGGATCGATCTCCACGCCCGTCAGCCGCAGGTCGTACCGGCCGCCCAGCACCTCGGAATACTGGCGCAGGATGGTGCCGCCGCCGGCCCCGATGACGAGCACCCGGCGGCCCGTCCCGCCCCGGAGGCCCGGCAGCAGCATATAGGCGTCGTAATACATGCCGGTCAGCGGCGACGCCGCGTTCCAGGCGGACTGGATGCCGCCCCCCTCGTTGACCGTGAGGTAGGTCATGGCGCCCTGGCGGAAGACCTGCACGAACTGGTAGAGGCTCTGGGCCTCGAAGAGCAGCCCGGGGACCGGGCGCACGACCCCGGCGGTCGCCACGCCCACGACCAGGGGCAGGACGAGGGCCGCCACGATCCACGCCCGGCGCAGCCCGATCGCGCCCGTCAGCAGCAGCAGGCCGGCGAGGCCCACGAGCGTCTGGTTGACGCCCAGGAACGGGATCGTCACGAACGCGGGGATGAACGTGCCGGCGATGCTCCCCGCCGTGGCCCAGGCCTCCAGGAGCCCCACCGCCGTGCCGGAGCGGCCGGAGGGCCGCGCCGCCACGCCCAGGCGTACAGCGAACGGCGTCGCCACCGCGACCAGGAACACCGGGGGCGCGACCACGGCCAGCACGGCGGCGAGCGAGAGGAGGATGACGGACACCGGGGTGGCGGTGATCCCCGCCCCGAGGACGCCGATGGCCCAGCGCCCGGCGACGGGCAGCAGCAGGTCGAGGAGGCCCGCCGCCGCCAGCGCCGCATACATGCCGGCCCCGCCGGGCCAGCGGTCGGCCAGCCACCCGCCGACCCGGTACCCCGCGGCCAGCGCGATCAGGATGACGCCGATGAGGTTGGCCCAGACGAGCTGCGAGGTCCCGAAGGAGGGCGCGAGCAGGCGGGACGCGGCCATCTCGATGCCCATGGTCGCGCCGCCGGCCACGAAGGCCGTCCAGCAGAGGGCCCGGAACGACACCGCGACCGGAACCGGGTCGCGGCCGGCCGCGGCGTGGGGCGCGGCCGGCTCCGCCACGGGCCCACCTCCCCGGATGCTCCGCCGTCGGGGGCCTGGATCCCGATCCGGCCGCGGGGCCCCCGCGCGGCTCAGGCCGTCGTGGCGCCGCGGTCCGGCGCGTGGTCGGCCGCCGGCGGCCGGTCCAGCCGGAAGCTGCGGCGGTGCAGCGGGCAGGGTCCCAGCCGGAGCAGCGCCGCACGGTGCTCCGCCGTGGGATAGCCTTTGTGCGCGGCGAAGCCGTATCCCGGATACAGGGCGTCGAACTCGTCCATGCGGGCGTCGCGGTGCACCTTCGCCAGCACGGAGGCCGCGGCGATGGAGAGCGACAGCCCGTCGCCGCCCACCAGGGCCGTGTGCGGCGGAAGGGTCAGGCGGGGGTTGGGCAGCCCGTCGAGCAACGCATGATCCGCGCCCGGCCGCAGCGCATGCACGGCGCGGCGCATGGCCTCGAAACTGGCGTGCGCGACGTTCCAGCGGTCGACGTCCTCGGCGGGCACCTCCGCCAGGGCCCACTGGGCCGCGAGGGCGAGGATGCGCGGGACCAGAGCGGCGCGGGACCGGGGCGACAGCCGCTTGCTGTCGTCGAGCCCGTCGAGGGCCGAGACGTCGACGTCCGGCTCGAAGACCACGGCCGCGGCCACGACCGGCCCGGCGAGCGGGCCGCGGCCGACCTCGTCGACCCCGGCCACGGCCCGGCAGCCGCGGGCCCACAGGCGCCGCTCGAACAGCAACGTCGGACCGCCGCGGCGGCCCCCCGGGGCCCGCGGCCGGACCGGCACATCCACCGGCTCCCCCGCCCCCTCCGACGGGCTCCGCGGCTCGCGTGGTCCGCCGGTCAGGCCGGCGGTTCCTCCAGGGTCACGGCCCCGAGCAGCCCCCGGCGAAAGTCGCCCTGCAGGACCGCCGCCGCGCGCGACAGGTCGGGCACCCCGCCGGCCTGGAGCAATCCCCTGCTCCGCGCCATGCCGGCCAGGAGCTCCGCGCCGCCGCACTCGCCCTCCAGCGCGGAGCTGCCCTCGGGCGCCGGACGGGCCTCGTCCACCCCGTAGCGCGCCTCCAGGGCCCTCGGCTGCCGGGCTGCGATGCGCTCGGCCAGGGCCGCCCCGGCCCGCTCCGCGTCCACGGCCGCGGGCCCCACGGCACCCAGCGCCCACAGCCGCCAGGCGGCGGGCCAGGGGCCCAGGCGCGGCGCCAGCACCCCGGGCAGGTCGAGGACACGCCCGCCCTCGGGCAGGACGAACCACTGCGGACCCCGCGTCACCCCGGGCCGCGCGCCCACGGCGGCGCTGCGGCGGCCGAGCACGCGGTTGAGCAGCGTACTCTTGCCGGTGTTGGGCATCCCGGCCACCATGGCCCGGTACCCTTCGCTCCCCGGGAGGCGCGCACCTGCGCGCTCCAGGGCGGCCCGGGCCGCGCGCCAGAGCGCGCCGAGATCGCACGGCCCGTGGAGGTCGAGCGCCACGGTCTCCGCCTCGGCGCCGAGGGCGGCCGCCCAACGGCGCGTCAGGTCCTCCTCGGCGAGGTCGGCCTTCGCCAGCAGGATCAGTCGCGCCTTACCCGCGCAGAGCCGCTGCAGCCGCGGATTGCGGCTGCAGCGGGGCCCCCGGGCGTCCGCCACCTCCCAGACGAGGTCCACGGCCGACAGGGCCTCGCGGAACGCCCGCTCGCCGCGCGCCATGTGGCCCGCCAGAACCCCGGGCGCCACGGCCACCCCCCCGGAGCCGCAGGAAAGCCCGCCCCCCGGCCTCAGGCGTCCCGGCGCCGCTCCCGGATGCGGGCGGCCTTCCCGGACAGGCCCCTCAGGTAGCGCAGCTTGGCGCGCCGCACCCGGCCGCGCCGCGTGACCTCGATCCGGTCGACGCGCGGCGAATGGAGGGGAAACGTCCGCTCCACCCCCACGCCGGACGACACGCGCCGCACGGTGAAGGTCTCCGAGACGCCGGCGCCCTGACGGGCGATGACGGCGCCCTCGAAGACCTGGATGCGCTCCTTGCCGCCCTCGCTGATGATCGCGTGCACGCGGACCGTGTCGCCCGGGCCGAACCGCGGGCGCTCCCTGAGCTGTTCGTTGCCGATGGCGGTGAGGATGTCCATGCCGCGCACTGCCTCCCGTAGACGATCCCATCTACTATAGCACAGCGGCCGCGCGCCCTTCGGGGCCCCGGGGCGCGGTGCGCCGGCTAGCTGCTCCCGCCGGCCGCCGGTGCCCCGACCTCCGGATCGTCCGTGCCGGCGGGCCCGGGGCCGTCCCCCTCGGGTACGGCCCACCAGGCCGGAGGCCGCTCCGGCACGGAGGCCTCCGCGGCCCACTCCGCCACCGCCGCGCGCTCGGCAAGGGAAAGGGGAGCCGTGCGCACCAGGTCGGGCCGCCGCTCCCAGGTCCGGCGCAGCGCCTCCCGCCTCCGCCACGCGGCGATGGCGCCGTGGTCGCCGGAGAGGAGGACCGGGGGCACCTCGAGGCCCCAAAGATGTCTCGGCCGCGTGTATTGGGGCCCCTCCAGCAGGCCGGCGGAGAAGCTGTCGCTTTCCGCGGCGCCCTCGGCGAGCACGCCCGGCAGGAGCCGCACGACGGCGTCCACCACGACCAGGGCGGGGAGCTCGCCGCCGGTCAGCACGAAGTCGCCGATCGAGACCTCCAGCGGCTGGAGGATCGCCGCCACCCGCTCGTCGACGCCCTCGTACCTGCCGCAGAGCAGGGTCATGGCCGGCCCCCGCGCGAGCTTGCGCGCCAGCGCCTGGTCGAAGCGCCGCCCCTGAGGGGACAGCAGCACCGGGGGCCCGGCGCCTGCCGCCCGCAGCTCGCGATACGCCCGCACGATGGGCTCCGCCTTCAGCACCATGCCGGGGCCGCCGCCGTAAGCCTCGTCGTCGACCACGCGGTGCGGGGCGGGCGCCCACGCCCGGAGGTCGTGCACGTGGAGCCGGCAGATGCCGGCCAGGGCGGCCTTGCGGATCATGCCTGCCGCGAACGGCCCCTCGAACATGCCGGGGAAGATGGTCAGGACGTCGATGCGCACGGGCGTCACTCGACCCCTTCCCCGGGGCGGGGGGGCTCCGCGCCGCTGCCGGTGCCCCCCGCCCCGCCGTCGTCGAGCAGCCCCGGAAGGTCGCGCAACCGCAGGACGCCGCCCGTCACGTCGATCGCCTCGACCGCGCCGCGGGTGGCCGGCACGAGCACCTCGGCCCCGGACGGCCGGCGGACGACGTAGACGTCGTTCGCGCCGGTCGCCAGCACGGAGGTGAGCCGGCCGAGCGGCCGCCCGTCGGGCCGCACCACCGTCAGGCCCACGACCTGGTGGTGGTAGAAGTGGCCCTCGGGCAGGGGGGGCAGATCGGCCGCCGCGACGGCCACGCGGCCGCCGACGAACGCGCGCGCCGCTTCGACCGTGGCCACACCCTCCGCGGCGAGCAGCAGCAGCGACCCCGCGGGCCGCACGCGCCGCAGCCGCGTCCACACCGGGGGCCCGGCACCCGGCGGGCACAGGGCGATCCGCCGGCCAGACCGGAGGCGTTCCGGAAAGTCGGTCTCGGGGAAGAAGCGCCATTCGCCCAGCACGCCATGCGTGGCCCCGAGGACGCCGATCACCACGAGGCCGTCGTCGCCGCCCCGCGGAGGGCCGCCCCCGCCGGGCGAGTGCGCGGGAAGCGCGGCGACCTGCGGCGCCCCCCCCGAGGCCCTCCGGCGTTCGGGCCGGTCCCCATGGCCGGAAGACCCGGCGCCCCGGGTGGACTCGGTCACCGCGCGCCGCCCTCCTCGTGTGGAACCAGAGCACCGCCGGCGGCAGGCCGGCCTCAGGACTCGTCCACCCGGACCATGATGCGTTTGCCGCCCCGCGGGGCGGCCGAGCGCACGACCGTCCGGATGGCCCCGATGACGCGGCCCTGGCGCCCGATGATCCGGCCCGTGTCCTCGGCCGCGACGCGGATGTCGAACACGACGGCATCCCCGTCCTCGGCCTCTGTGACCCGGACCTCCTCGGGGTGGTGGGCGATGCTGCGGCACAGGAACTCCACCAATTCGCGCATCGGCCCCGCCTCCGCTTCCGGCCGCGCGCCATCCGGACCTCCGGGTTCGGGGCGGAGGGCGGCCGGCCGTCGGCACCCTCC
>JAJYVV010000002.1 GCA_021791815.1 Bacillota bacterium
TCCGCCCATTCGCGGACAACGACGATGCGTCGGGCGCGCTGCCAGTCCCCGGCCCGGTAGACTCCGGAGGCAACCTCCAGCACGTCGCCCAGGGCCGCGTGGCCAACCGGGCGGTATTCCAGGGCGGCGGCCCAGGCGCTCCAGCCGGCACTTGGCCAGGGTGGCCTAGGCACCGTCGCCGACGAGGCGGAAGCGGTGATCGGGGAACCAGGCGGTGCGCGACCGGACCATGTCGGCGGGGAGTTCGACGTGGGACGGACCGTCCTCGTGGCAGAGCCGGATGTGGACGGGCCGCGCGTTTCGGTCATGTCGACCACCCGTTTCGGTCCAGGCGGCCGCCCCTCCCCGCCACCGGCCGCCGCACCCACCCCGGATGGCGTTGTCGTTACTCCTTCAACGTCACCCGAGCCTAACAGAATGGCATATCGTCCCAAATAGCCCCGCGCGCCCGTGCTCCAAAGGAACTGCTCGCAAAACCAAGTCGGTCATCGTGGTCGAAGACCTTTCCGTGCGCGGCCTGATCCGCAATCGGCACCTTTCACGGGCCATTGCGGATGCGGGGTTCGACGGATGCTGGCGTACAAGACAGAATGGTATGGGTCTCGGCTGATCGTCGCCCCTCGCTTTTACCCGTCGACCAAGAGGTGCTCGGCCTGCGGCCACGTCAAGCCAGAGATGCCGCTTGCTGAACGGATCTTCCAGTGCGAGGCGTGCAGGGCAGAGCTCGACCGGGACCTGAACGCGGCGCGGAACCTCGCGTCGCCTGTCGCCGGGAGTTCCCCGGAGACGGTAAACGCCTGTGGAGCGGAAGGCTCTGGCCAGGAGAACGGCCTGGTGACACCGGCCGCTGCGAAGCAGGAACCCTCGAGTCGGAAACGGGCCGCTTCGGCGGTTGGAAACAAAAGACTATGAACTATGAGAAGGGGAACGGAATCCATCGTGGCGTTGGACTGGGATCCGCCCGCCATCCGCATCCCGCGGAGCTGGCAACGACGCGGGCTGGTGCTCCGGCGGCCCGAGGCGCCCGGCTCCTCGGTCGCCGGCGATCCGGCCGTCGTCTGGGACGAGGAAGCCGACCTCTGGCGCATGTTCCTGTTCCTGGCGCCCGGCGGGCACGGGCACGCCACCTCGGCGGAGGCGCTCCCCGATCCCGGATCCTGGCGGCCGGAGGGCCCGCTGGAGTTCACCAATCCCGGCGAGCTTCTCGGCCGCACCACCCACAAGCCGTGGGTGGTCACGGAGGCCGGGCGCCCGAACCGCGCCGCGCGGGTGGCGGGCCGCTTCTGGCTGGTCACCGTCAGCGGCGGGGGGCGCAAGCGGGTTCAGCGGGCGTGGGCCGAACGCCTCCGGGGTCCCTGGACCGTCGAACCCGGACCCCTCATCCCGGTCGGCCGGCCCGGCGACTTCGACGCACGGCACACCGACGCGGTGACCGGTTACTACTTTCCCGAGCGCCAGGCCTTCCTCTACTTCTACATGGGCTATCCCGACCGGGCCCAGCCGCGGGCGGGCAGCCCCCACGGCTCCGCCCAGGCCGCCGCGGTGCAGCACCTCGGCGCCCCGGCCGCGACCAAGCTGGGCCTGATCCTGCCCCCGTGTCCGGAGCCGGGCCATTGGGCCGCGGGCTGGGTCGGCGGGCTCCAGCTCCTGCCGGGGGTCACGACGCGCTGGGTGGGCCTGGTCAACGCTTCGCCCACTCCCCCCGACCCGGGCGACCCGGCGGTGTCGCGGGAGGAGCCGCCACCCAGCCTGGGCGGGTTCGCCTCGTGCGCCGCGGACTGGCCGGTCGCCGGGTGGCGGTGGGATGACGCGCCCATCGAGTGGGTGGCCGACATCCCCCCCGAGGCCATCGCCGCAGGGGAAGGGGTCAATCTGTGGCGCCACCACGCGATGGTCCGTCCGGACGGCTCCCTCGCCCTCTTCTACAACAGCGGCCCCTACGGGCGCGAACAGATCTATGCGAAGGTCGGAGGGCCCTGACGCGGCCGCCGTGTCTCGCCGGAGGCGCGCGGCGACGGCCGACCCGTCCCGGTCCCGCCCGCGGCAGCCGTTTCCGCCTTCGATGCGGAGGCCCGCGTCCTTCTCGTGCAGGGCGCCGACAGCCGAGACACGCGGGAACCGGCCGGCGGGGCGATCCGTGAGGCCAGAGAGGAGGCCGGCCCTGACGTCGCTCTGCGGAGCCTCACCGGGGCGTACGGGAACGAGGGCGCCCGGCGTCTGTGCCTTTCGTTCCTGGGCCCCCGGTGCCCTCGGGAGCGACCCCCGGCGCCGCCTCGTTCTCCCTGCCCGACGCGGATGCCGCCAACACGGGCCCGAACCTGCGCATCCGGCGGCACGACGCCTGGGCGTTGCCGCGCGGCGGTGGGCCTCCGCCCCTCCTTTTCGGTGCGCGCCCGGCTCGCCGCGGGGACCCGGCGCAAGGGGTCGCCGGATGGGCGCCCCCGACGGTGACGTGCCGCGCCGGGTCAGGCGGCGCGGGCCCACAGCCGCCGGCCGAGCCACAGCGCCAGCAGGGCGATGACCAAGGCGGCCACCTCGGTCACCGCGAGCGCCGCGCGGATGACCGCGTGCGGCGCGGAGACCGCCAGCGCATGCTGGTACCAGGCCGCGCCCAGGTCCAGCAGGGTGTGCAGCCCCATGGCGGCGATCAGCCACCGCGCCCGCCCGCTCCACACCGCGTAGCCGTCGATGGTGGCGCTGGCGGCGTGGAACGTGACGCCCCAGGTGCGCTCCCAGACGGCGATGAGGGCGCCGAGGGCCGTTTCATGCGCGTGGCCGGCGGTGGCTCCGAGCGAGGCGACCAGGGTCAGGGCCTCGACGGCGCTGGCGCCGACCCCGAGCGCCAGCGCGGAACCCCGGGCGCGCACGCGGAGCCAGCGGAGGGGGAAGTACTTGCCCAGTTCCTCGACGACTCCGGGCAGGAGGGCCGCGAAGCCGATGTACCACCAGTGCGACGCGAGGGCGCTGGCGGCCGACGCGGCCTGGCCCCCGCGTCCGGCGGCGAGCAGGGTCAGCGGCGCGACCACGAGGCTCTTGACCACCTGCGCGGCGAGCCACCCCGCCGCGCCCGCCAGCACGAACCGCCACCAGCCGGTTCCGCCGGCCCGCGCCGCGATGTAGAGCGCGACCGCACCCACGGCGACGATCCCCGCCACCGCGACCCAGATCATGCGGCGCCCCCTCCCCGGCCGGGGTTCGCCCGGCCGGCCGCGCGAACCTCGCGTCGGGATGGACAGGTCCGGGCGGGAGCCGAGGCGCCCGCGACGCCCGGCGCAACCCCGGTCGTCCTCGCCCGCCATCCGACCGGGGGGGACGACCCGCGCGGGTCCGGCGCCCGTCCCGGGCACGGGCCCCTGCCCTGGACGGATCTCCCCTGCGTTCCAAGCCATCGTTCGGGGTAGGGAGCGCCTCGCCCTGCACCGGGTCCCTGAGCCCAGCGGCGTGGGGCGGACCGCGACCGAGTGGCCTTTCGCGCGGGCCGCACCGCTGATGCTGCTCCCCGGTGGCGATGGGCGGGATGCGCGCGTCGCGCCCGCGCCGCGGGTCAAGGAAATAAATGCCTGGAAATATGTACATTCCCCTGCGCGCAGATGCCGTATATGCGCCAAGTGACACTATTCGACGGCCCCCGGTGCGTATACTCGGCTGCGGAAAGCGGGTTCCAGCGACCGGGTCGCGGAGGTGCGACCATGCCGGACCGTCGGGCGGCCCAGATTGTCTTCGACGCCTCGCTCCGGGTCCGGGAGTCCGATGCCGAGGCCATGTCCCTCAGCGGGGGGCGTGCGCTCGCCGGGACGCACCTCCGGGACCTCCTGCCGCACCTGGTGGGCGGCGACATCGACTTCCTCCCCACCTTCGACCGCGTTCCCGTCAGCCACTGCCGCCAATTCCTGACTGCCCGCGGCCTATCGGCATGGTTGTTCCACTTCGACGGCGACGGCCAGGGGTTCGTCTGCCACTTCGAGCCCCTGGAGCGCAGCGTGGGATTCGCCCAGGAGGCGGACACCCCCATCTTCGTCACCGCCTTTCGCGACCGCGTGGTGTACACGAACCGCGCGCTGGCCGACCGCCTCCCCCGCGGGCGCGACGTCACGGCGAGCATCCGCCTGGAGGAGATCGCCGACTTCTTCGGCATGGACGCCCGCATCGCGGCCCACATGGCCCACCGCGCGGGGGGCGGCGAGACGCTCAGCCACGAGGTCGAGGGCTGCGGCGGCCCCACCATTATCCAGAGCGCCCCCCTGCGCTACTTCGGCCGCGTCTGCGCCTCCCTGTGGTCGGTCCACGAGTCGGCGGGCTCGCGGGCACACGACCGGGAGGCCCTGACGGCCCTGGCCGCCCGGCTCGCCGCGATGTATCAGCACGAGATGCGGAATCCGCTGCAGGCGGTGCAGGCGGCGATCGCCATCATGCGCCGGAGGGACGGCGACGGGACCTATGGCGCCATGCTGGATGTCATGGAGCGCAACGTGGCGACGTTGTCGGAGATCCTCTCGGACCGACTGGTGCCGCCGGAGACGCACGGACCGAAGGAGTCCGTCCTGCTGTCGGCCGTCGTCAGCCGGGCGATCGCCGACGCGAAGGTGCGCCAGAGTTCACACCTGCTGTCGTTCGTGCATGAGATCCCACCCGGCGAGCCGCCGATCCGATGCCACGGTCCGGGGATGACCCGGGTCTTCGCCAACCTTTTCCGCAACACGGCACAGGTCCGGCCCGACGCGGAGGTGCGGATCTCCTACCGCACCGACGGCGCAGGCCTGTGGTGCGTCGTGGAGGACAACGGGCCGGGCTTTCCTCCGGACGTGTTGGGCGGCACCGGGCCGCCCGCCGATCCGACCCGGCACTTCGGCCTCGTGCTCGTCACGGCGACCGTCGAGGGCAACGGCGGGCGCGTCGTCCTCGAGAACGCGACGGCGGGCGGGGCCCGGGTGGCCCTGTGGCTGCCGCTGGCGGCACCGGCCGGGGCCCATCAGACGGGCGGCGTCCTCGCCGTGTAGCCGGCGCGGGGGCCACCCCGCGTCACGGCGCCGCCGCATCGCCGGCCGGCGGCCCGCCGCCCTCCCCGTCCACCACATACAGATCGAACGCCGCCCGCTCGGGCAGGGCCAGGAGCCGGCGCCGCGTGACCTCGATGGCTGGCGCGCCGGCATCGCAGCCGATCCATCGCCGGCCCAACCGGTCCGCCACGGCCAGGGTGGTGCCCGAGCCGCAGAAGAAATCGGCCACGAGGTCGCCCGGGTTCGACGAGGCTTCGATGATCCGGCGCAGGAGGCTTTCGTTCTTCTGCGTCTCGAACCCGGTCTTCTCGCTGGAGAAGCTCTTGATCTGGATGGAGTCGAGCGAAGCCGCGCCCGTCAGCGCGGCCTCGGCGGCGTTCGCGTTCCACACATCCTCCATCGGATGGCCCTTGCCCTCCTTCCCGCCCCGCCGGCTGTAGCCGGGGAGGTGGGGGACGTAGGCCTTGTGGAAGGTGAACTCCTTGGGGTGCTTGGTGTAGAACAGGATGGTGTCGTGGTTGCGCACCCAGTTCCGGACGGCGCTCTTGTAGCCCGAGATCCAACCGATGCGCCAGATGATTTCGCGCTGGAAGCAGTTCAGGCCGTAAATTTCGTCCAGCAGCACCTTGACGTAATGGACGGCCGAGGCGTCGAGGTGGATGTAGAAGGACCCGTGCGGCGCGAGGAGGTCCCGCATGAGGCGCAGCCGGGGCGCGAGCATGTCCAGGTAGCCCCGCAGGCCGCCGGTCCAACGGTCCGAGTATGCCGCGCGGGCGACGCCGTCCTGCCGCACGACGTAATCGGCGTCGGAGGCGAAGGGCGGGTCGACGTAGATGAGGTCGATGCGGCCACCGAACTCCCGCCGCAGCGCGGACATGACCCCCAGGTTGTCCCCGTGGAAGAGTCGATTCGGCGGTGCCGCTGCGGCCGACGGCCGAGGGGGGGCCGCGTCCAGGGGCAGCAGGGCGGCGGCTCGCGGCGTGCCCCGCGGCGCGGGATGCGTTTCCGCCGCCGCCGGCAGGGCGGTCGGGGGAGGATCGGCGCGCTGCGAGAGCGCCGTCCACACGAGGCGGGGTCCCGGGTCGCCCTGGGATGGGTCCGTCGTCGGCGGGCTTGCGGCGCCTGCTTCACACACGCCCGCCTGGTTCTCCATCCGGTGGGGCCGTTCCCCTCGCCCATCCGGAGTTCCGAGGGTGCCGACCGGTGAGCGGCGAACCTGGGGCGCTGCGGATCTCCAGTCCCGATTCCGCCACGGTCTCGCAGCGGATGATCCACGCGTATGCGGTCCAGCCCCCGACCCATCCCGACCGCGGGCACCGCCCGTCGGTGGCGGTGCACCCTGAAGCTCGGCCTCCCGGCGGCGCATGGACCGGCGGACGGACCGCGAGTTCCCGGCGCTCCATCCCTGGCCGCCCGCGCGGGCTCCCCCCGGTGGCGGATGCCGCCCACGCCGGCCGGCGGGGCGCGGGCCCGCAGGGGACTGCCGCCCCGTGGCCGGCGCGCCACGACCGGATCCGGAGATGGCCGCGCGCCGGGATCGCGCCCGGCCGCCCGACCCCGACCCCGGAGGAGGACCCCCGTTGGACCGTGGATGGCAGGTGGCCCCGCCCCGCGTGGCCCTCGCCGCCTTTGGGCGCCCGACGTTCGACCTGCGCGCGGGCGAAGCCGTCCTGGCGCGCAGCCGAGACGCCGTGGCCGCCCTGCCCGTCGAGCTCGCCGCGGCTCCCCCCGGCCTCCTGACCGACCCCGCCGCCGCGACGGCGTTCGGGCGCCGCTGCGCGGAGGCGGCTCCGGACCTCCTGGTCTGCCAGCTGACGACATTTGTCGACGCGCGGCTGCCGGTCGCCCTCGCCGATGTCCTGCCGGCTGGCGTGCCCGTGCTGCTCTGGGCGCTCCGCGAGCCCGGGGGGGTGGGTTCGCGCCTGTCCCTCAACTCGCTGACCGGATGCAACCTGGCGGGCCACGAGTTGTCCCGCCGCGGGCGCTTCTTCCGCTTCGTGCTCGGCGACCCGGGCGACGCGCGGGTCGGACAGCGCATCGCGGCCTTGGCGCGCGCCGCCGCGGCCCGTTCGTGGCTCCGCGGTTTCGCTGTCCTCGTCCTCGGGGCGGCCCCCGACGGCTTCTTTTTCAGTTCGCCCTCGCCGGAGGCGGCCGCCGCCCTCGGCCTGCGCATCGAACGCCTGTCGCTGGACGACCTGTTCGCCGCCCTCCCCGCGGTGCCGGACGGCGCGTGGCGCGGCGTGGTGGACGGCGTGCGGGGCCAGGTGGCCGGGCTGGACGCCCTACCCCCCGCGCAGGTGGAGCGGTTCGGGCGGCTGCAGGCGGTGGTGGAGCGGGAGGTGGCCGTGCGCGGCGCCGCGGCCGTGGCGGTGCGGTGCTGGCCGGAGTTCTTCACCGGGCTGGGCGCGGCGGCCTGTTCGTTCGTCAGCGCCCTGAACGAGCGGGGCGTGGCCGCCTCGTGCGAGGCGGACGTGCTGGGGGCGCTGACCATGGGGCTCCTGGGGCGCCTCGCCGGGACCCCGCCCTACCTCGGGGACCTCGCTGCCTGCGACGAGGAGCGCGACGCGGCCGTGTTCTGGCACTGCGGCGCGGGGGCGTTCAGCCTGGCGGCGCCGTCCGCGGGGGCCCGGGCCGGCGTCCACCCCAACCGGGGCTTGGGCTTCACGCTGGAGTTCGCGCTGCGGCCCGGCCGGGTGACGCTGGCCCGCCTGGGGGAGGGGCCGGGCGGCCTGCGGCTGCTGCTCGGCGAGGGCGAGGCGCTCGACGCGCCCCAGCGGTTCCTCGGCACGGCGGCGACCGTGCGCCTCGACGGGCCCGGCCCGATCGGGGACCGTGTGGCCCGCCTGGTCGAGGGCGGGTGGGAGCCGCATTACGCCCTCGCCTACGGGGACGTGGCCGCGGAGATGAAGGACGTGGCGGCGCTGCTCGGCCTGCCGGTGACCGCGATGTGAGCGGGCGGGGCACCGGCGCCCCGCCCGCGATCAGTGCGCGATGCCGCGGCGCAGCGCGGGGATGCCGGCCGCCACGCCGCCGACGGCGAACAGGGCCAGCACCAGGATGCGGCGGCCCGCCGCCGGGTCGGACCCGTAGAGCAGCGCGCCGCGGAGCAGGGCCGTCGCATAGGTCAGCGGCATCGCGCGCGCCACGCCGTGGAGCCACTCCGGCAGGTAGGCGAGGGCGGTGATGCCGCCGCCCAGGAAGAACAGGTAGAAGGCCAGGTTGATCGACACCGGCACGACGCGGTCCTGGATGCGCAGCCCCGCGGCGATGGCGACGCCCAGCCCGGCCGCGAACGTGGCCAGGAGGATCATCGCCGCCAGGGTGAGCGCCGCCTGCGCCGGCGGCGGGGGCACGAGCAGGCCGGCCGCCAGGCCCGCGCCGACGGCCACCAGACCCACGGCCATCGCGGCGAGGACGCCGGCCGCCACCTTGCCCGCGACCACGGCGCCGGCCGGGACCGGCGAGAGCAGCAACTCCTTGACGCTGCCCGTCTGCCACTCCGCGACGGCGCCCAGCCCGGCGTTCACCACCCCGGCCTGGAGGAGGAGGAGCGCCAGCACGGGGACGAGCTGGTAGGCGACGAGGCTCGGCTCGTGGGCGTGGAGGTCCGTCTCCCGCAGCGCCACCCTCACGGGGTCCGGTCCGGCGGCGCCGCTGCGCAGGAAGGCGCTCAGGACGTCGGGGAGCCCGCGGCGCAGGTCGTTGGTGGAGTCGAGGTTGAAGTTCCGCACCTGCCAGGTGACCGCGGGGTGCAGGCCGGCGGCGAGGGCGGCGGAGAAGCCCGCCGGGACGGTGAGCACGGCCGCGACCTGCAGGCGGCCGAAGGCGGCCTCCGCGGCGGCGGCAGTCATCGTCCGTGCACGGAAGCCGTTGTAGCCCAAGGCGTCGCCGACCAGGGTCGACGCCGCCGCGCCGCCGGGGTCGAGATTCACGACGGCCACCGGGTACGAGCCGACCGCGCCCGCCTCGAGCAGCAGCACCAGGACCAGCACCAGCGCCGGCACGATGGTCACGATGAGCGCCACCGGCCGGCGGAGCAGCACCGCGAGGTCCTTCTTCACGATCGCCCACACCGGTCCTCGCCTCCCAGGCCCATGCGCCTCAGGCTGCGGCCGCGCGGCCCTAATGGGGCGCCGCGGCCCGTCCGTACGACCAGGCGCTGGCGGCCAGGGCGGCCGCCGTCCAGGCCGCCAGCACGGGCCAGACGAGCGCCGCGCCGCCGTGCAGCGTCCAGTAGCCGTGGAATGCGTGCTGCAGGGCGGCGTTGGCGTACGCGACCGGGAACACGCGGGCGACCACGGACGCCGCCGCGCCGCTCCAGCCGAGCGGCCCGAAGGGCCCGCTGATGAAGAAGAGCGGCAGGCCGACCGCGAAGGCCAGCGGGGTCACCGAGTTGACGCGGCGCATCAGGCTGCCGGCGGCCAGGCCGAGGCTGAGGAAGGCCACCAACGCGAGCACGGTGACCGCCGCCACGGAGCCGAGGTCGGACCACGACGCGGGATGCGCCCCGGCCGCGATGACGGCGCCCAGGACCAGGGCCGCGCTGACCAGCCCCTGCACCACGCCGGCGCCGAGCTTGCCCGCCACGACCGCCCACGGCGGCACCGGCGCAAGGAGCAGTTCCTTGATGGTCCCGCGCTCCCACTCGCCCGCCACGCTGCGCCCGCCGGTGAGCAGCCCGCCGACCAGGATCGAGACCGTGAGGAGGCTGACCGCGATGTACGCGAGGAACCCGACGTCCGACCGGTAGGTGTCCACCTCGCGCCACCCGACCGGCAGGCCCCCGGGCTGCTGGGCGGTGAAGGAGAGCAGCGCCAGCGGCAGCGCCCGCCGCACGTCGTCCGCGAAGTCCGCGTTTTCGTTGTCCAGCGTGAAGGCCAGGACCGCCGGACCGTCGCCGCCCGGGGCCAGGTCCGGCGGGACGGTGATCGCGACCACCGCCTCCCCCCGGCCCAGTTGGTCCGTGGCGGCCGCCCGGGTCGGCACCGGACGCAGGTCGAAGGTCAGGGCGTCGCGCAGCGCCGTCACCATCTGGGCGCTCCCCGGCGCGGCCGGGCGCGGCACGTAGAGGGCCGCCGGCACGCGCCCGCCGCTGAGCGCGAAGAGCATGAACAGGACCAGAAAGTTCAGCGGCAGCACCACGGCCAGGATCGTGGCCAGGGGCTCGGCCCGGGCCAGGGCCAGGTCGTTGCGCAGGACGGCGGCGGCGCCCCGCAGCCCGTTCAATCGCGGAGCCCCCTTCCCGTCAGCGCAAGGAAGACCTCGTCCAGCGCCGGCTCGCGCAGGGAGAGATGGCGCACGGCGCACCCGGAGGCGAGGACGGCCTGGAGGAAGGGGGCGAGCGCCGCCCCGCCCGGGGCGGGTTCGGAACCAGGGCCCGCGCCGATGCAGACCGAGAGGCGGGGCCCTTCCGCGGATGCCTCGCGGACGCCCGGGAGGGTCCGCAGGGTCTGGAGCAGCGTGGCGGGCGCGTCCCGGTCCAGTTCGGCCTCCACCACGCTCTCCCCGTACCGGGCCTTGAGCGCCGCGGGCGTTCCCTCGGCCACGAGCCGGCCGCGGTCGAGGATCGCCAGGCGGTCGCAGAGGGCGCTCGCCTCCTCGAGGTAGTTGGTGGTGAGGAGCACCGTGCGGCCGCCGGCCTTCATCGCCAGGATGTAGTCCCAGATCGCTCGGCGCGCCTGGACGTCGACGCCGAGCGTCGGCTCGTCGAGATACACGAGCTGGGGGTCGTGGAGCAGCGCCCGCGCGATCGCCAACCGCCGCTTCATGCCGCCGGAGAAGGTCGATACCCGGGAGCGTCCCCGTTCGGTCAGCTGCGCCAGCTCGAGCATGGCGGCGATGCGCGCCGGCCGCTGCCCGGGCGGGATGCCGAAGAGCTCCGCATGGAAGGCGAGGTTCCGTTCGGCCGTGAGTTCCTCGTAGAGCGCGGTCTCCTGGGGCACGACGCCCAGGAGGCGGCGCGCCTCCGCGGCCTGGCGGCGGGGGTCGAGGCCGAAGACCCGTACGGTGCCCGCCGAGGGCTCGGCCAGGCCGCTGATCAGGTTGAGCGTCGTGGTCTTGCCCGACCCGTTGGGGCCCAGGAGCCCGTAGATCTCGCCCCGGCCCACCGCGAAATCGAGGCCGCGGAGCACCGCGAAGGCGCCGAAGCGCTTTTCCAGGCCGCGGACGTCGAGGGCCTGCGCCGCATCCGGCGTCACGCCCGCCCTCCCCCTTCATCCGCTCCGGCCCCCCGCAACACCAGGCGGACCGCGGCGTCGATCCGGCGGTCCGTGGCCTCCGGCGAGGTGTCGAGCGGCTGTCCCGTGTCCCGCATCAGGGTCGTGACGAGGAGCATGCCGATCCACTGCAGCGCGACGGCCTCCGGGTCGACCCCGGTGCGGAGGGACGGCCGAGCCTGCTCCAGCGCGCGGCGCAGGAAGCCGAGCACGGCTTGGGGGATGGCCAGCAGCGCGGGGAGTTCCGCCGTTCGGCTCCCCTCGCTGAGGCCGAAGCGGAGCAGTTCGGGGTGGGTTCCCAGCTGGGCGGCGAGTCGACCCAGGCAGGCGCGGAGCCCGGCGGCGGCCCGGGCCGGGTCGCCGCCGTCCACCGCCGGGTCGAGGGCGGTGAGCTCGTCGACGGGGCTGAAGCGGCGCACGGCCTCGTGGATCAGGGTGGCCTTGTCGCCGAAGTGCCGGAAGATGGTCACCTCGTTGACGCCGGCGGCCTGGGCCAGCGCGCGGGTGGTGGTCCCGGCGAGACCTCGCTCCGCCGCCAGGCGAAGGAACGCGGACAGGATGCGCGTCTCCGTGTCGCCGTCCGCGGGTGCGCCCGGGGCCTTGGAGGGACCCGGCCGCGGAGCGCCACGATCGGCTGCGACCATCGCGTCGCCCCCCCGCCGGGGCAGCCGCGGCGCCGATCCTGGGAAACGACGCCGCCCGGTCATTATCGTGGGCCCGCGGCGGTAGTGCAAGTACATGCATGCTTTGGGACGACCCGCTGCCCCGCCGGGTCAGCCGCCGAGGCGCCGCACGTCGCCCTCCCGCCGCGTCACGCGGATCGCGTCGAGGTGCTCCGCGATGGGCACGGCGTGGCGCCGGGTCACGCCCAAAAGGTCCCGCAGCTCGGCAACCGTCATCGTGCCGTGGGCGCGGAGGTGCTCCCGCACGCGGAGGGCGGCGGCGGCCACCGCGGCGGGGCTGAAATACAGGTCGGGGGCCACGCGCTCGACGCGCTGCTGCGAGGCCAGGTGCGCCAGGAACTCGGCGCGCAGCGCGTCGTCGCCCGCAAAGCCGGCCTGGCGCAACGCCTCGCCCACGGCCGGCGGTTGGAGCCCCGCGGCGTCGAGGACCCCGCACAACCGCCCGGCCACTCCGGCCAGATCCTCGGGCAACTCCGGCCGGTGCCCGGGCAGGGCCACCAGGTCACCGTCGATGCGCAGCACGCCGTCTTCCGCCAGGCGGTTCCAGACCAGGCCGGCCACCCGCGGTTCCGGGCCCGGCAGGACCGCCCGCCGCAGCGCCTCCCGCGGCATGCCCGGCCGCAGCGGGTACCGGCCCTGGTGCAGGGCGAGTTGGCTCCGCGCCGCGTCGGCCACCGCCGTCCAACCCTCGGGGGTCACCAGCGCCCCATCCGCCGCCGCGTCTCCCAGGATCATCAGCCGGCCCGTCCGCCGCAGTTCCTCCGCGGCGGCGAGGGCCTCCGGCACGGGCAGCCCCGCGGCGGCGGCCGCCGCGGCGAGCGGCAGGGGACCCCCGCGGGCGACCGCCGCGAAGAGCAGGTCCCGGGGATCGCCCCGCTCCGCCCGGCGCAGCGCCTCCCGGTCGGGCGACGAGCCCCGCCGGAACCTCCTCCCGACCTCCACCACGGTGCCGCCGCCCACGGTGGTGACCGGACTGTAGGAGCGGACGATGAAGCGGTCGCCGCGACCGGCCGCGGCCGCGGTCTCGAGGCGCAGCAGCGCGAACGCGGACGCCCCCGGCGCCAGTTCGTCGCCCTCCAGGAGCGTGAGGCGGCAGAGCACCTCGGCCGTGCCGAGGTGCAGGTGGAGCCGGGCCCCGTGCCGCAGCGGACGTTCGAGTCGGGAGAGCGCTTCCAGGCGCACCGCCAGCAGGCGCTCGGCCCGCAGGGAGCCGGGCGCGGCGAGGACGTCGCCCCGGCGCACGTCGGCCCGCTCCACCCCGGCGAGGTTGCAGGCCACGCGCTGCCCGGCCCGCGCCGACGGGACGGCGCGGCCGTGCACCTGCAGGCCCCGGACGCGCACGGCCCGTCCCGCCGGCAGGAGTTCGAGGTGGTCGAGGGCGGCGATGGTGCCGGACGTCAGCGTCCCGGTGGCGACGGTCCCGAATCCGGGGACGGAGAAGACCCGGTCGACCGGCATCCGCGCGAACCCGCGGTCCCGGCTCGCCTCGGCGCCCTGCAGGCCGGCGTCGAGGGCCCCGCGCAGCGCCTCGAGCCCCTCGCCCGTGACGGACGAGACGGCGACCAGCGGCGCATCGCGGAGGGGCGTGGGCGCGACCAAGGCCCGCGCGTCCTCCCGGGCCAGGTCGAGCCACTCGGCGTCCACGAGGTCCGACTTCGTGAGGGCGAGGACGGCGCGGCGCACCCCGAGGAGCAGGAGGATGTCCAGGTGCTCGCGGGTCTGGGGCATCGCGCCTTCGTCGGCCGCCACGACGAGCAGGCCCAGGTCGACCCCGCTCGCGCCGGCGACCATGTTGCGGATGAAGCGCTCGTGGCCGGGGACGTCCACCAGGCCGGCCCGCCGGCCCGAGGGCAGCGGCAGGTCGGCGAAGCCGATGTCGATGCTGATGCCGCGACGCTTCTCCTCGGGCAGGCGGTCGGTGTCCGCGCCCGTCAGGGCCCGCACGAGCGCCGTCTTGCCGTGGTCCACGTGGCCCGCCGTGCCGATGATGCCCACGGCGGGCGGCGGGTCGCCTCCCGCCGGGCCCGGGGTGGCGGGCCGCGGGGCCGCGGAACGGGCGCCCGCCGGCAGGGGGTCCACCTCCCCGTCTCGCTGGCGTCGAGGGGCCCGCCCCGACCAGACGGGCCGTGCGCCCCGGGGCCCCTCAGCCGAGGGCCAGCTCCGCGGTGAATGTGAACGGCCGCGGACGTCCCTGCACGCGGATCCACCCCCCCGTGAAGCCCGCCTCCACCGAGGCCGGCCCGGGCGGAAGGTGCCCCACCCACATCACGATGGAGCGCTTCGTGCCGGCGGGCCAGTCGTGCATGCCCGCCCGGCTGTGGTCGCGGAGCCCGTCGCTGTGGCGGGCCAAGACCGCCCGGCCGCCCGCCGCCCGCAGGTCCGGCCGGGAGACGACCATGTCCAGGCCGGTCGTCCGGTGGCACCGGACGAAGCAGAGCTGCAGGGCCTCGGCCGACAGGCGGAGGGCCGCGGCGCGCCCCCCCACGCGGCCGACCTCCAGCCGCATGGCGACCTGGTCGAACGCGTTGCCCTCCGCGAGCGCCTCCCAGGTCAGATCGCCGGGCAGCCGGTCCAGGCGGTCGTCGCACGACGGCACTGGAAGGATCGCGACCACGCCGCGGCAGTGCCGCAGCTCCTCCAGGCGGGCCGCATCCACCTCGACCGACACCCATCCGGTGTGGACGTGATGCACCACGCGCGCGCCCACGTCCGCCAGGGCAGCCTCCTCGAAAACGGCCGGCTCGACCTCGGTGCTGACGCGCAACTCCACGCAGCGCCCCCTCCGCGATGGGCCGCCCGTTCGCCGGCCCCGCCACCGGGCGTCGGGGCCGCCCGCGTCCCAATCCTATCATCGTTCCGCAGCCCGGCGAATCCGTCCCGGCACGCGATGCGGGGTCAAGGCAAAGTCGTGCGGAGGGGGCGGGAGGCGGGGGGCATGCGAGGCCAAGGTGGGCAGGGTATGGCGTCAGAGACTGGGAGGGCAGGGGCAAGTGACCCGGTCTGAGCCCGGGGACGCGTGGGCTGGGGGGGACGGCGGGCCGTCGACGCGCTATGGCGAGCGGCCGGCCCGGGACGACGGCGGGACGCAGGGGCTGCGAGCGGGAGGTTCAGACTCCCAGCAGGGCCAGGATCTCGTGCCGTCGGGCGGCGCAGTGGCGGTTGCCCTCGGGGATGCCGGACCAGCCCTTGCCGCGGATCAGCGCGATGGCGAGGGTGCGCAGGGTGGCCATGGCGCGCGGCCCGTTGGCCGTGCGCACCTCACTCGCGTCCTCACCGTAGGTAAAGTCGCGCACGTAGTGCACTTTGTTCTCGATGTGCCAATGATTGCGGACCAAGGCAAGCAGTCGCTCCGGTTTGGCCTTCTCGGCAGTCAAGCTGTTCACGCCGTATGCGGTTTCCTCGGTGACCTTCCCGGCCTTGATGTAGCTGGTCTTACGATGGATGTGAAACGCTTGGGCGGCATGCGGGAATTCCAGACACCCCCGCAACGCCGAACTCACCTGAATCGTCCGAACCTCGATGCGTCCGTGACCCTTGTTCGTCTGCCGGAGCGGAGGCGGAAAACCATCGTCGTCCAGGTCCTGGATGGCCTTCCGCAGCGTCGGCTGGTTGTCCTTGACCGTGAAGACGTAGTGCGCCTTCTTCTCCTCCACCACCTGCTCCGTCTGGGCGTTCAGGGCGTCGGCCGTGACCACCTTGCCCACCAAGTCCAGCGGCCGCGGCAGCGGCTGGAACTCCGGAATCTCGTTGGTCTTGTCCGGAATCCGGCTTTGCGCCAACACCATGGCTGCCCCCACCGGAAGTTGCGCTCCGGGAGGGCATCCCACGCAACCATAGCAACGGTTGCTATGGTTGCGTGGGATGCGTCGCGTCTGATGCAACCCTAACGCCGGTGGCTGAGCGTGTCGCCTCCCTACGGCTCCGTCAGCCGTGGCGCGAAATGGCGCCTGGCCGGCCATTGCGGACCTTCTGCCGCCCCCGCCAACCGGCGATGACGGCAGCACCCCACGGGTCGGGCGACGGCTGTTACGGTGCCCGGGGAAGGGAGGAGGTGATGACCATGAAGACTATCGGCGCCCTTGCCACGAGGGGGAGGCGCCACGGCGCTGCAGAAGCCGCCGAGAGCTCGCCCAGAATGACGCCTCTGAGGTGCCTGCGTGTCCGACCGCCCGTACTTGCACCGGGAGGTCCGGGACCACGCCCTGCGGGCGCTCTTCGCCGCCATCCCCGGCCTGTCCCTCGCCCGCTTCGGCATCCGCACCGCACCCATGGCGCGGGAGCTTTCCTCGGAGGTCAAGCTCGTCGAGACGTCGGTGGAAGCCGTCCTGGAGGATGAGGCCGGGACCGTCTGGGTCCTTGAGTTCGAGAGCGGTACCGGCGATGCCGCCCGGCTGATCCGCCACTACGCGGCCGCCGCCGGACGCCACCCCGACCAGCGGGTGGAGGCGGCCCTGTTCTGGATCCGGGCCCGCCGGCCGGACCGGGTGCGGCCCGTCCGGGCGCAGCGCGCCACCCTCTCGGCCCACGAGGTCTTCCTGGCCTCCCTGGACGGCCGGGAGGCCGTCGCCCGCATCCGGGCCCATGCCCGCCGCCCGTCTGACCGCCGACGACGCGCGGACGTCGTGGCCGGGATGGTTCTGCAGTGCCCGGTCTGCGAGAGGCGTCTGATCGGCAACGGTTGGCGGGAGTCCCCGAACTGGCCGGAAACACCGGCGCAGCGCCCAGGCATCCGCCGCCCGCCCGCCGAAGCGTGTCCGCGGAGGGATGGGCATGCGCAGGGGCGCCGCCGGCGTGGCGGAGACAGCGGATCCGCGCCGCCCTCCCCGCACGGGCGACGGCCGCCTCGGCGCGGCGCTGCTCCTCGCCGCGCTGGTGCTGGCCGCCGCGGGCTGCGCGCGCCTCTCCGGCCGCCCGCCGGACGGCCCAGCCCGCGGCCCCGACGCCTCCAGTTCCTCCTCCGCCGCGCAGCCGTCGCCCTTCGCGATCCGCGGCGTCGTGGAGGGCTTCTACGGGCCCGCCTGGACCCCCGCGGCCACCGCCGACGTCCTCGCCTTCACCGGCGCGCGGGGTATGAACACGTTCGTGTACGCGCCGAAGGACGATCCGTACCAGCGCGCCCAGTGGGCCAGCCCGTACCCGCCCGCGCAGCTCGCCGACCTGCGCCAGTTGGTCCGCGCGGCCCGCGCCGCGGGCGTCACCTTCGTGTACTCGCTCAGTCCGGGGCTGTCCATCGTCTACTCGAGCGCCTCGGACCGCGCGGCGGTGGAGGCCAAGCTGGCGCAGCTGCGCGGCATCGGCGTCGACACGTTCATGCTCTCCTTCGACGACGTGCCGGACCACCTGCAGGCGGCCCCCGACGTCTCGGCCTACCACGGGAGCCTGGCCGCCGCCCAGGTCGACCTGGTCAACGCCGTCTATACCGCGGAGCGCGGCGTGGACCCGCGCTTCCGGCTGATGTTCACGCCGACCGAGTACTGGGGCACCACCCCCGACGCCTACCTGCGCACCCTCGCGGGCCTCAACCCGGCCATCGGCGTCGTCTGGACCGGGCCCGGCGTGCTGTCGCCCGAGGTCACCCTCGCCCAGGCCCAGGCCTTCGGCGCCATCGTCGGCCGCAAACCCATCCTCTGGTACAACTACCCGGTGAACGATTGGACGGCGCCGTCGGGGGAGCTGGCGTCGGGCCTGCCGGGCGTCCAGCCCCGGGTGCTGTTCATGGGCCCCGTGCGCGGCCTGGCCGCGGACCTGGGGTTGGGTCTGGAGGGCGTTCTGGCCAACCCGATGCTCGAGGCCCGCGCGTCGGAGCCGGCCCTGGCCTCGCTCGCCGCCTACCTCCAGGACCCGGCCTCCGCGTCCGCCCCGCAGGCGGCCTGGAGCGCGGCGCTGCAGGCCGCGGGGGGCGCGGCGACACCGGCGCTGCAGGCCTTCGTCGCCGGCGAGAGCCCGTATCCGGCCCTCAGCCCGTCGGGCGCGTACGTCTGGGGTTCGTCGGACCCGGGGCTCGACGCCGTCGAGGCGTCGCTCCTCCAGGCCTACGCCCGCGACCCGGGGGCGGCCGTGGCCTCCCCGGCGGCGGCGCAGTTGCGCGCCGCGTTCGAATCCTGGATCCAGGCGGTCCCCGCGCTGGCTCCCGCGCGCTTCCCCGACCCGGCGCTGGCCGCCGAGATCGGCCCCTGGGTGGGCTGGATGGCGCCCGCCGGGCACTCGGGGCTGGACGGGCTGGCGCTGCTGCAGGCCGCCGGCGCCTCGCCGGGCGGCCCGGCCCTGGCGGCGGACAGGGCTCAGGTCCAGCGCGACCTGGTCCTGCTCGCCTCGTCGCCGGTGGACTTCGGCGGCGACCTGTCCACCTTCCTCGAGGGCGTCCTCGCGGCGACGCCGTGACCCGCCGGGCGGCCCGGCGTCAGGGCGTCCCGATGCGGTAAACGGCCTGCGGCGCGAAGCTCACGTGGTCGAAGGTGGCCTGGATGCGCCCGCCGGATGCTCCCCCCGGAAACGCGGCGTCCACCGCGCTCACGAACAGGCCGACCCAGACGCCGGCCATCAGCGTCAGGGTCGGGTGCCCGAGCAGCGTCCATGTGGATCCGTCCAGCGACGCCGACGCGGTCCACACGGCGCCCTGCCGCTGCAGCCGCAGCCAGACGGGCTGCCGCAGCGCGGCCACGCCGGGCCCCGCCCCGGCGACGGACAGCGCGGCGGGGTCGAACGCGCCCGAGGCTGCCGGGCCGCCGGCCTGGCCCGTCGGGTCGTAGCCGGCGGCGAACCGGAAGATGGTCTGCAGGCCCTGCGACCCCGTGACGGCGACGAACGCCGCCGCGGCGTCGTCGCTCAGGTCCCCGCGCGCCATGAGGCCGACCTTGGCCCAGGGCGCGACGCTGGGGCAGTCGAGGTCGACGATCCCGCGGACCCGGCAGACGAACTCGGCCACGCTGTCGTTGCTGACGACGGCGGCGAGCGTGCCGTTGTCCGATTGCGCGGCCACGTCGCCACCCGAGCCCGTCAGGGCCCAGACCCCGCCGCCCTGCGCCGCGAGGAGGTCGGCGGCCGGGGTCGCGGCCACGCCCGCGCCCCCGACCGCCGGCGGCGGCAGTACCTGGTCCGCCGTCTGGCCGGCGAGGTCGTGGACCCTGGCCACCACCTCCGCCACCGCGGCGTCGACGGCCGCGCCGGCCGCCTGCAGCGCGTCGACCTGGGCGCTGACCGCCGCGAAGGCCGTGGGCACGTCCGTCTGCCGCTCGTTGAGCGCGACGACCTGCGCGGTGATCAGGTGGTCGGAGTGGGCGGCCTGATAGCGGAAGAACTGGGGCGCGTACCCGTAGCCGCCCTGCGCCGCGTCCCGGAACCAGCCGAGTTGCTTGCCCTTGAGGACGGGCGCGACCTGGACCATCGTCTGCTCCCATTCCTCCCAGAGCGCAGCGGTGCACGGGGGCAGGAGGGCGGTCTTCATGCAGAAGCGCTGCCAATCGGGTTCGTACGCCAACCACTTGCAGAGCTCCCAGCCCGCCTCGACCTCGGGCTGCAGCGCGTTCAGGCCCCAGTAGTCGGCGTTGCCGAAGGTGGCGCGGCCCTGGGGGAAGAGCGGCATCGGCGCGTAGTCCCAAGGGAACTTCTGCGCGTACGTGGCGACGTCGCTCGCCACCGACCACCCGCCGCTGGAGGCGAACACCGCCTGGCCGGAGTCGAGGCCGGGCCCGAAGTAGCCGACGACGTTCTCCCAGATCAGCGGCATCAGCCACTGCCCCGCCTGCACCGACGCGGGGTCCTCGAACAGCGCGCGCGTGCCCGCCGCGTCCATCTCCGCCCCGCCGAAGGCCGTGAGCAGCCAGTTGGAGTACCGCCACTCCTGCTGCCACCACCAGAGGGTGGCCCCATACCGCGCGGGCGCGCCGCCGGCCGCGGCCCGGGAGCAGAGGCGCCAGATCTGGGCGGCGTCGAGGTAGGTCCAGTCGGGGTCGGGCGATGCCAGCCCCGCCGCCGCCAGGAGGTCCTTGCGGTAGGCGAGGACCACGGGCCCGTCATAGGTGGGCAGCGCGAACTGCTGGCCGCCCTGCTGCAGGGCCTGGAGGTGGGAGGCCGACCACACCGAGGCGTCCAGGCCGTCGCGCCGGATGTACGGGTCGAGGGCCACGAACGCCTGCCCCTGCATGTACTGGGGCCAGCGGTCCTGGTAGTCGCAGATCACGGCGGGTCCCCCGCCGGAGAGGATGCTGGTCACCACGGCCGTTCCGTCCACGCCTCCGCCGTTCGGGCCCGGGATCGCGCGGACGCGGATGCCCGGGCGCGACGCGGTGAAGGCGGCGCACTGCTGGGCGAGCAGCGAGCGTCCCGTCTGGTCCCAGGCCACCCACCAGGGCATGAAGGTGATGTCGATGACGGGCCGGTTGATCTGCGGGGCCGGCTTCGCCCTGGCCTCCTGCCGGCAGCCCGCCAGCAGCCCGCCGAGCGCCACGGCCCCCACGCCGCCCGCGGCGGCCCGGAGGGCCTCGCGGCGGCCGACCGCGCCGGGTCGCAGCTGCGCCGGACCCCTCGCCTCCGACCCGACCGCCGCCGCCCCCTCGCGCGGGGCCGCGCGCGGCCCCACGCCCGTCAGATGTACTGCAGCCCGTCGTTGCGCGGCAGCTCCCATGCGGCGGCGAGGGACGCGGTCCACGCCGCCGCGGCGTCCGGCTCGCCGGGGTCTGCCCAGGCCGGGAGCGGCGCGCCGTCCGGGGCCACGCCGCAGCGGCGGGGGTCCACGACCCGCGCCGTGCCCTGGTGCGGCACCTCGTCCGCCTCGACCCCCAGACGGCGCAGGGCCTCCAGAAGATCCCCGTCGCCGGGCTGCGCCTGCAGCACGGCGGTCTCGCAGCCCGTGGCCTCCAGGATCGCGGCCAGCCCTCCGAGCACCGCCGCCCGCGGTCCCGCGAACTCGTCGATGGGCACGGATGGCGGCCCCGCGTCCGCTGCCCGGCGGGGGGTGCCCCACAGCAGGTACGCGGCGGGGCCTCCGCCGCCCGCCGGCCGCACCAGGGCGGCGCCCCGGCCATCGCCGGCCGTCAGGTATCCCTTGGCCGGGAGCAGCAGGAGCCAGTCCCCGGCCGTGCGGTGGTAGCGGACCGGTTCCCGGGCCTGCAGGTCGGCCATCGCCGCCGCGGCGCCGTCGGCCGGCGGGCCGAGGCGGTCGAGGGACCATCCGGAGGCCAGGGCCTCCGCCGCGGCGCGCCCCACGCGGAAGCGCAGGAGCCGCCCGAATTTGCGGGCGCCGATCCTCCGGTACAGGCTCCGGTCGCCGGAGATGAGCAGCAGCCCGACGCCCGCCTCCCGGAGGCGCGGCAGGGCGTCCGCGAGCAGCGCGCCCGCCAGCCCGCGGCCCCGGTAGTCGGGCCGCGTGCAGACGGCCCCCAGGTGCGCGACGGCGAGGTCGCGCCCGTGGCTGCGGATCCGGCCGAGCCAGAAGCCGGCGTGGGACACGGCGACGTCGCCGTCCCAAAAGGTGCGCAGCCACTCCGCGTTGCTCGCGCGGAAGAGGGTGGGGAAGTGGGGGCCCATCGAGCGCTGCTCCGCGCTGAAGACGTCGTCGGCGAGCGTCACGACCTGGGGCAGCTCGTCCGGGCGCGCGCCGCGCGGACCGTCCAACACGGGGCAGCCCTCCTCCGGCGGACGCCGCGGCCCGCCGGGCCGCTGGTCGTGCGTTCGCCGCCCGCGCGCGCCGACCCTGTCCGTGCCGCCTGGAAAGCCGGCCCGGCGAGAGGACGGCGGGGGCGCGGGCGGAACTTCCCGCCCCTGGGACACCGTCGGAGGGGGCGGGCGCACCGATGCGCGTCGCGATCGGCCAGTTCGGGGGACCGACGCCGGTCCTGAACGCGTCGCTGTTCGGGGCGCTCGAGGTTTTCGCGGCGGCCGGCGGGGAGGCCCGCGGCGTCCGAGGCGGCGCGCGCGGCCTCGAGGCGGGCGACCTCCTGCCCCTGGACGGACCCCCGCAGCACTGGCTGCTCGAGGCGCCGGGCGCCGCGCTCGGCGCCGGGCGCCACCGCCTCGACGCCGAGGGGCTGGACCGGGCACTGCAGGCGCTGCGCCGGGCGCAGTGCGACGCGCTCCTGGTGTGCGGGGGCAACGGGACCATGGCGCTGGGCGCCGCCCTCGCGGACGCGGCGGCCCGGAGCGGAGCGCCCCTGCTCGTCGCGGGCGTGCCCAAGACCATCGACAACGACATCGAGGGCACCGACCACTCGCCCGGCTATCCCAGCGCGGCGACCTTCGTCGCCCGCGCGTTCCGGGACCTGGGCACAGACCTGCGCGCCATGGCGGGGTTCGAGGATATCCGCCTCGTCGAGGTCATGGGCCGGGACGCCGGCTGGCTGTGCGGCGCCGCTGCCCTGGCGCGAGCCCACCCGGCCGATATGCCGCAACTGGTGCTGCTGCCCGAGGTGCCCGTGGACCCGCAGGCGCTGGCCGAGGAGGTGCGGCGCCTCCACGCCCGCGACGGTAGCGTGCTCGTCGCGGTCGCGGAGGGCGTGCGGACGGCGGACGGCCGCCGGCCGGGGGCCGGCGCGCTGGACGCCGCCGGGCGGCGTCCCGTCCTCGGCGGGGCGGCCCGGACCCTGGCGGAGGTATTGCGCGCCCGCCTCGGGCTGGCCGTCCGCGGCGAGAGCCTGGCGTTCCTGCCACGCTGCCTCGCCTCCGCGGCCACGGCCCTCGACCGCTCCGAGGCCCGGCGCCTCGGCCGCCGCGCCGCCCGGGAACTGCTGGCAGGCCGGGGCGGCGTGATGGCGGCCCTGGCGCCGCGGGCCGCCGGCGAGACGCGCGGCGCCATCCGCTGCGTGCCGCTGTCGGATGTCGCCGGCAGGGACCGGCCTCTCCCGCCGGGAATGCGCGACCTGGGGCCGGCGTTCGCCGCATGGCTCGCCCCGCTTCTCGACCTGCCGCGACCCTGGCCGCGGGTGACCTGGTGAGCGGGAGGCACACGCCGAGGAGGAAAGGGGGCTGAGGTCCGCGATGCCCCTCCGCTCCGCCCTCGACCTCCTGCCCCGCGCCCGCGCGGCGGGTCACGCGGTCGGCGCGTTCAGCATCCACAGCCCCGAGATGGTCGAGGCGGTCTTCGACGCCGCCGAGGCCGCGGCCGCGCCGGTGATCCTGCAGGTCGGCCGTCGCGCCGTGCGCAACTCGGGCGTGGAGCAGTGCTGCGCCTGGGTTCGGCAACGGGCGTCGCGGAGCGCGGTGCCGGCCTGCCTGCACCTGGACCACGCGCTCGACTTTGACGCCGTCGTGCGCGGGCTCCGCGCCGGCTGCACCTCGGTGATGTATGACGGAGCGGAACTGCCCCTCGCCGAGAACGCGCGCCGCACGGCGGAGATCGTGCGCCTGGCGCATGCCGCGGGCGTGCCGGTCGAGGCCGAGGTCGGCCGGGTCGGGGGCGTGGAGGACGACATCTCGGTGGAGGAGGCCGAGGCGCGCCTGGCCGGTCCGGAGGCCTGCGCGCGCTTCGTCGCCGAGACGGGCTGCGACAGCCTGGCGCCGGCGGTCGGCTCCGTGCACGGCCTGGGGTCCGGGGTGCCGCGCCTCCGCATCGACCTCCTCCGCCGGATCGCGGCGGTCGTCCCGCTGCCGCTGGTGCTGCACGGCGGGTCTGGACTGGACGGGGCGCAGATGCGCGCCGCGATCGGCGCCGGGGTGGCCAAGGTCAACATCGACACGGAACTGCGCCGCGCCTTCGTGGCGGGCCTGCGCGAGGGGCTGGAGGCCCACGGTCCCACCGACGACCCGGCGCTGGCGCTGGCGGCCGGTACCGCCGCCGTCCGCGCGCAGGTCGCGGCGCGGATCGCCGACTTCGGCGCCGCGGGCCAGGCCTGACGGTCCGCCGGGCCCGCGAGTCCCGGAATGGACGGGGAGGGTCGGAACACGCCCCACCGGGTGTTGGTCGCGGAATTCATGGATACGGAGGGCCTGCGGGCCCTGCGGGACGACTTCGACGTCGTCTACGTCCCGGGACTGGGGGAGGACCGCGGCGGGCTGCTGCGGGCCTGCCCGGGCGCCGCGGCCCTGGTCGTGCGCAACCGCTGCCGCGTCGACGCCGAGGTGCTCCGGGCGGCCGGACCCGGGCTGCGCGTCGTGGGGCGGCTCGGCGCCGGGCTGGACAACGTCGACCTGGAGGCGTGCCGCGCGGCCGCCGTCCGGGTCGTGTTCGCGCGGGGCGCCAACGCGGACGCGGTATGCGAGTACGTGTTCGCGGCACTGCTCCTCCGCTGCCGGCGGCTCGCCGCGGCCGAGCGCGAGGTCCGCTCGGGCGGCTGGCCCCGGGAGGCGTTCATCGGCACCGAACTGGGCGGCAAGACCATCGGGCTGCTCGGCCTCGGCGAGGTGGGCCGGCGCGTCGCGGAACGGGCGCGCGCCTTCGGCCTCGAGGTGCTGGGCTACGACCCGGGGCTGCCGCCGGACCGGCTCGCGGCCGTCCCCGCGCGCATCGAGCCCTTCGAGGACATCCTCGCGGCCGCCGACTTCGTGAGCCTCCACCTGCCGCTCCTGCCGGAGACCCGCCACCTGATCGATGCCCGCGCGCTGGCGCGGATGCGGCCCGGCGCGGTCCTGGTCAACGCCGCGCGGGGCGGGATCGTCGACGAGGCGGCGCTGCTCGCCGCGCTGCGGGCCGGGCGCCCGGGCGGTGCCGTCCTCGACGTGCGCGAGGCCGAACCGCCCCCGAGCCCGGATCCGCTGGCCGAGCTCCCAGAGGTGCTGCTGACGCCGCACCTGGCCGGACTCACCGCCGAGGCGCAGGCCCGCGTGGGATGCATGATTGCCGCGGGCGTCCGGGCGGTGTTGGCGGGGGCGGAACCCGCGGCGGCGGCCGTCTGACGCCGCCGGTCCCGGGGATCCGCGCCGCCCGCGGGAGGGACAGGCGGTTGGAGTCGAGGGGATCGCTCGGCAGTACCCTGGCGTACCTCGAGTGCCCGCGCTGCGGGGAGCGGTTCGCCGCCGACCGGCCCGCCAACGTCTGCGGTTGCGGATCGCCGCTGCTCGCGCGGTACGACCTGGCCGCGGCGGCCGCGCGGCTGCCGCGCGAAGCCCTGGCCGGCCGCCGGGCGGACCTGTGGCGCTACGCCGAGGTGCTGCCCGTGCGCGACCCGGCGTGCGTCGTCACGCTGGGAGAGGGCTTCACGCCTCTCCTCGACGCGCCGCGGCTCGGCGCTTCCCTGGGGCTGTCCGACCTGTGGATCAAGGACGAGGGCCAGAACCCCACCGGCACCTTCAAGGCCCGCGGCGCGGCGGTCGGCGTCTCCCGGGCCCTGGAGCTGGGTGTCGCCGCCCTGCGCATGCCCACCGCGGGCAACGCCGGGGGCGCGTGGGCGGCGTACGCCGCGCGCGCGGGGCTGCCGCTGCTGGTGGCCATGCCGGCCGACGCCCCGCCCATCAACCGGCGCGAGACCGTCCTGGCCGGAGCCTCCACGTACCTCGTACGGGGCCTGATCTCGGACGCGGGCGCGCTCGTGGCCCGCAGCGGCGCGCGCACGGGCGCGTTCGACGCCGCCACGCTGCGGGAGCCGTACCGCATCGAGGGCAAGAAGACCATGGGGTACGAGATCGCCGAGCAGTTCGGCTGGAGCCTGCCCTCCGCGATCATCTACCCCGCCGGAGGCGGCGTCGGCGTCATCGGCATCTGGAAGGCGCTGCAGGAGATGGAGGCCATGGGCTGGATCTCCGGCCCGCCGCCCCGCCTCGTCATCGTCCAGGCCGAAGGCTGCAGGCCGCTCGTGGAGGCCTTCCGGGCGGGGGCTGACGCCTCCACGTTCTGGACGGGCGCGGAGACGGTCGCCGCCGGCCTGCGCGTCCCGAAGGCCCTGGGCGACTTCCTCGTGCTGCGGGCGGTCCGCGAGACCGGCGGCACGGCGGTGGCGGTGTCCGACGACGACATCCGGGCGGCCATGCGTCTCACGGCCCGGGCGGAGGGCCTGTGGATCTGTCCGGAGGGCGCCGCGGCCGTCGCGGCCGCGGCCAGGCTCCGCACCTCGGGGTTCTTCGCGGCGGGGGACCGCGTGGTCGTGCTCAACACCGGGACGGGCCTGAAGTATCCGGAGCTGGGCCCGCCCGACCCGCCGGTGCTCGATCCGGGGGATGAGATCCCGGACTGAGGTGGCGCGGGCGCCGCGTCGCCCGCGCCTGCTCCCCAGGCTCCCGCCAGATCGTGCTCGCAACGAGGTGGTGGCGATGCCGAGGCGTCATGTGTCCCGCGCAGGCGCGCGCCCGCGCTCCACGGCCGCGCTGGCCCAACTGCGGTCCGACGACGCCGCGGCGGTGCTCCGGCTCCTCCTGCGGGCGCACCCGGAGCTTGGCGCCGAGGCGGAGCGGCTGGCGCGGGACCAACTCGACCGGGTGTCGGTGGAGGCGATCGCGGAGGACGTCGAGGCCGCCCTCCGCGCCCTGGACGTCGACGACCTGAACAGCCGCGCCGGCGTCCACGACGGCGACTACACCGATCCCAGCGAAGCGGCCTGGGCGCTGCTCGACGAAGCCGTGGAGCCCCACATGGACGACGTCCGCCGCCGCCTCGCCGCGGGCATGCATGCGGAGGCGTTGGCGACTCTGCGCGGCATCCTCACCGGCCTGTACGCCGTCCGCGATGGCGGCGCCGACGGGTCGGTGCTGGCGTGGGCGCCGGACTGGCCCCACGCGGCAGCGGCCGACGTGGTGGCCGCTTGGCGGGCCGCCGGCCAGCGGCTCCCCGCGCGCCTCCTCGACCGCGTCGTCCCGGATTGGGCGGGTACGATGGGCCGGTGAGCGGCGCCGCCGCCCTGGCGCCGGCCCGGGCCGCGGAGGGGGCCCCACGGATCCGGCCGCCGGAGCATGGTGCCCGACACCCCGAGGCCGGCCACTGCCCCGCCCCGGCGGCCGATCGCCGGCGCTCCCTATGGCTGCCCAGCGGTTCCGGCTCGTTGGCCCCAGTGCCGGGCGACCCTCTCCCGCAGAAACGCCGCGGAGCGGCGCATCTCGTCCAGGCCGTTCATGCCGTCCTCGATGGAGATCCACCCGTCGAAGCCCTCGGCCGCCAGGGTCGAGAGGATGGCGTCGTAGTCGTTCATGCCCTTGCCGATCTCCCCGTGGCGCAGGATCGCCGCGTAGCCGACGGAGTCCTCGATGCCGCGCAGTTCCTCCACGGTGTGGCCCGGGAGGATGTAGCGATCGCTGGCGTGCATGCTGACCACGCGGTGCTTCACCGCGGCCAGCACCTCGAGGGGGTCCTCGCCGGCCAGGATGGCGTTGCTCGGGTCGTAGTTCACCCCGAACCAGGGCGAATCGATCTGGAGCGCGATGCGGCGGAACACGTCGAGGTGCTGGGCGAACTCCGGGTGCGTCCAGAAGTTGTCCTTGTAGTGGTTCTCCATGGCCAGGATGACGCCGCGCCGCTCGGCGTGCGGCAGGCAGGCCTCGATGCACTCGCGCACCCACGCCACGCCGGTCTCCACGTCCACGCCGGGGCGCCGCTGTCCGGAGAGGACGCGGCACGTGCGCGGCGCCGGGGCGTCGAAGAACGCGAGCGTGTCGATGGCGGCCTTCTGCCGCTCGACCTCCGCGGCGCGCGCGGCCGGGTCCGCCTGCGTGAAGTCGGGGGAGTAGCAGTACATCGGCACCGCCATCCCGTGCGCCCGGACGCGCGCGGCCACCTGGTCCATGTAGGCCCGGTCGGTACTGGCGAAGAAGCCTGGGTAGAACTCCAGGCCCTGCACCCCCAGCGTCGCGGCCATGTCGATCCACTCCAACAGCGTCAGGGACCGCTCGACGCAGAGCCGGTCCATGTAGCACTTGGGAAAGGCCGCGATCCGCGGCATCGGGGGACCTCCTTCGGCGATGACACGGCGCGGCCCGGCGCCGCCTCTTGGGCCCTTCTCCCGGCCATGCACGTCCGCGATCCCGGCACCTCCCGCCTTCCGGCGGGCTCGGGCCCCGCTCCCGGGAAGCGCACCGGCCCCGGGTCGGCCCTACCGGCGCAAGCCCCTCGGCGGCCATCCCAGCAACTGGCGCACCCGTTCGGCCGACATGGTCCCGCTCGCCCCGCCGTCCCGATCGTCCGGGACGCGTGCCTCCGACGACTCCATCTCCAGCAGGAGGTCGTCCAACCGCCGGCGCAGCAGCGGGTCCGCGCTCGCCGCCGCCTGCCGCGGCGTTTTGCCCCCCAGGGCCGGAACCGGCGTGTCGCACCAGCGTCGCTCGTAGTCCCGCATGTGCGCGTCGAGCGCCTCCCGCAACGCCTGCGGGATGGCCTCGCCGTGCGCCGGTGCGGGGGGCGAGCCGCGTTCCTCCTCGCCGCCGCGGGCGAGCATCTCCCGGGGCGAACGCCGCTCCTGGCCGCGGAAGTCCACGTGGGCGCCCGCGGCGTCTTCCACAAGCGCGCGGCCGGCCGCGGCGCGCTTGGCCGACATGGCGACCAGCGTGAGGCGCGCCCCGTCCGCGCTCAGTTCGACCCGGCCGAGCGTCGGCTCCCCGGGGAGCAGCGCGTCGCGCTCGGGTTCCGGGAGCCCGCCGGGTCCGGCCCACCGGGGGTCCCCCGGCGCCGGCAGCCAGTCCCACCGCGGTTCCTCGCCGTCCCGGCGCAGGTCCCCCGTCCGGCCGTCCAGGGCCGCGATCACGGCGGGGGCGTCGCGCACCTGCCACCCGACCCGGCAGAACTCCACCGGCTCGCCCGTCGTGGTGCGAACCTCGGGCAGGGACGGCTGGCGGCGGGCGCGCACCACGTAGTGGTGCAGGAGGTGCGGGCGTTCCCGCCAGAGGTCCCGCCAACCGGCCGCCGGCCGGACCTCGCGCAGCCGGGAAAGTTCGACCTCGCCCCATGCACGCAGCGCGTGCACCGCGTGGGCGGGCAGGACGCATTGCGCGTGGCGCAGGGCGTAGAGCCCCTCCAGCGGCATCAGGCAGGCGATGAGGACGTCGCCGGGGACGGCCTGTCCGGTGGCCGCCGACTCGCCCACTTCGAAGACCTCGTCCGTGAAGACGTCCCGCAGCCACAAGCGGCGCCCGGGGACGATCCGCAGCACCTGGAACGCCGAACTGAACGCCTGCCGCAGCGCGTCCACGATCCGGCCCGCGGCGGTGTCGTCCGGGACCGCCGTGGCACCGACGGCCAGGTCCAGGAGCGTCGGCGCGGGGTCGCTCGCGTCGCGGCCCGCCCGCCGCGCGACCTCCGCGGGCAGGCCTTCGAGCGGCGCCCCGTCCAACAGCGAGCGCACGAAGTCGAAGGTGTCCGCGGCCGCCCCGCCGCCCGTCGCCTCGATGGCGGCCCCGATCGGCCCCGGGGGCCTGTCGTCCGGCCAGTACCGGGCCCAAAGGCGCTCCACCGTGGGGAAGACTTCCGGCACGCGGATCATGCGGACCAGGATCTGGTCCAGTTGCTGCGCGTCCGCGCGCGCCCGCTCGAAGGCCTGGTCGCGCGGGAGGCAGCACGCCTTGTACTTCCGGCCGCTGCCACAGGGGCATGGGTCATTCCGCCCCACGCGACGCAGGGACGCCACCGCCGTCCATCCTCCTCGACCGGGGCTACCGCGCCGCGGGCCGCGATCCCTTCCCGGGGCCGGCGGGCGAACGGAGGGCCCCGGCCCGACGCGGCGCCGCCGGAGGGAACCGCCCCGTCCGCGCCGCGGCTCCCGTCAGTGGACGGGGGGCAGGGCGTGCGGCCGGACGAGGCTGCCGCCCATCTCATGGGACTCCATGGCTGCCCACGTATACTCCAGCGCGGCCAGGGCGTCGCGGCCCGAGCCCCGCAGCGCGGCGCGCGGCACGCGGTTCGAGACATCCTCCAGGAAGGCGTGGATGCGGCGCGGGAAGGTCTGGTCGAAGTCCTTGATGCCGGAGTCGAACACGGATGCCTCCGGGGGTTGCTGCAGGCCCACCTTCTGTGCCGGCCAGAACGTGACTTTCTCGATGCAGTTCTCGATGCAGAACGTGCCCTTCGTGCCCCCGACCTCGATGCTCCACCATCCGCCCAGGCCCACGGGCGTGTCGCCGCGGGTGCTGAGGAGGTAGCCCACGGCGTCGTTGGCGAAGCGCATGTGGATGCTGGTCTGCGAGAGCATCACGTCCCCGGCGCGCTGGCGGAAGCCCGGCCGCCCGAAGAAGGCCTGCACGTGCGTGACGTCACCGCAGAGGTAGCGCATCACCGAGAGGGGGTGCGTCAGGAACGCCTTGGCGTGGAAGTAGGGGAAGCCCTTGGTCCGGTCGTCCTTCGGCGCCCCCCCGTACGTCGGCTCGCCGCCCGAGAATCCCATGCGCATCAGGCAGTACCGCAGCTCGCCCGCCTCGCCGTCCTCGACCATCTTCTTGGCGCGCTCGGCGGGCGGCGTGAAGTAGTGGTTGAGGTTGCAGGCGAAGTAGACGCCCTTCTCGTCCGCGCGCGCCACCATGCGCCGGGCCTCGCGGACGTCGCTGGAGAGCGGCTTCTCCACGAGGACGTTGCGGCCCCGGTCCAGCGCCTCCATCACCGGCTCGTAATGCCAGCTCCCGTTCTCCCGCCCGCCGGTCGTGACGTCGACCACGTCGAGGTCCGGGTGCGCGTCCAGCATCTCGGCCACGCTGTAGTAGGCCTTCGTCTCGTACCGGCGGGCCGCGGCGTCGGCGCGGTCGCGCACGATGTCGCAGACCCCGACGAGATCCGCCAGCGGATCCTCCTTGTGGCACTGGCAGTGGCGGTTGCCGATGCCCGCAATCCCCACGACTCCGACCTTCAAGGCCATGCCCGACGCCTCCCGAGGCCCGGCCGGCTCTGCCGGCGGGTCGGCCACGCTTTGGCCTCCGGCGGGCCGCCTCCTGCCGGAGCCCGTGCGGCGCGGTGGATGGCGCCTCTTCCGGGCATCCCGCCGCAGGGCGCCGCGCGGCCGTCCCGAAGACGGCTCGCTCGGGCGGGCGCCGGCGGGCGGCCCGGCCCGGGGAGGCGGGGCTCGATGATCTCGCTGGGTGTCAACAGCGTCCTGTTCCGGCAGTTCGACTTCGCGACCGCCGCGCGGCGGATCGCCGCCTGCGGCTACGACGGGCTGGAGATCTCGGCGATCCAGGGGATGTGCGAGCACCTGCAGCTGGGCCGCTGGCGGGAGCAGGCGGCCGAACTCCGCGCCGTGATGGCGGAGACGGGGCTGCGCTTCCTTTCCATGGAGGTCGCCGGCATCGGGGATGAGGCACGCCTGATCTCCGCCTTCGAGGCCGGCGCCGAACTGGGCATACCCGTGGTCAACGTCGGCCCCGGCGGCAAGTCGGGCGTGCCGGCGGACCTGGACGCGAGTCTCGCCCGGCTGGCCCACCTGGCCGCGAAGGCGGAGCCCTACGGCGTGACCCTCTGCGTGAAGGCGCACGTGGGGGCCTCCGTCTTCGACACGCCGACGACGCTCCGCGCCATGGAGGCCATCCCCTCGCCCGCCTTCGGCATCGACATGGACCCCAGCCACATCTTCCGGGCCGGCGAGCGCCCGGAGGTGGCCATCCGCGACGTTCTGCCCCGCGTGCGGCACGTGCACATCCGCGACTACAGGAGCGGGCAGCCGGGCCCCGGCCCCGTCGAGCTGCAGGCCTGCGGCCGCGGCAACATCGACCTCTGGGGCTATTGCGGCGCGCTCGTCGAGGGCGGCTACGACGGGCCCGTGTGCCTGGAGGTGATCGGCGCGGGGCCCCAGCACGATCTGGGGCAGGTGTGCACCGTGGCCGCCGAATCTTACGGGTATCTGAACGCCTGCCTGCGGCGTCTCGGCGCCCGCGGCTGAACCGCCGGCGCGCGAGCGGACCCGAGGGCCGCACGGCCGACACAAGGGGGACCAGGGACGCCATGCCGAGGAAGCCCGCCAACCTGCTCTTCTTCGGAATCGACAGCCTGCGCCGCGACCACATGAGCGCCTATGGATACGGGCGCCGCACCACGCCGCACATCGAGCATCTGGCGGCGGGGGGCGCCCTGTTCGAGCAGCACTTCAGCCCGAGCATCCCCACGACCCCGGCCTACGCGGGCATGCTCACGGGGCAGGACTGCTTCGGCACCGACGTGGTGGCGCTCCGCCACCCGGGGCCCCTCGGGGGCCACGTGCGCACCCTTGCGGAGGTTCTGGGCGACAAGGGGTACAACACCACCTGCGTCGGCTTCACGGGCAATCCCTCCTCCCGGGGGTTCCAGAAGTACGTGGACTACTCGGGGTGGGGTCCGGACGAGACCGGCCGGAGCCCGAAGGCCGAGAACCTCAACCGCGTCGCCATCCCGGAGCTGCAGAGGCTGGCGCGGGAGGAGAACCCCTTCTTCCTCTTCCTCCGGCACATGGACCCCCACTCGCCGTACCTCCCGCCGCGGCCGTTCGAGCGCATCTTCTACGGCGGGGACGAGTTCGACCCGGGCAACCGCTCGATGGAGCCCGTGTATGCCTTCAAGCCCTTCTGCGACTATCTCCGCTCCTGGATCCCCGAGGGCTGCACGGACCACCGCTACGTGGACGCGCAGTACGACGGCGCCGTGACCTACATGGACTCCTGCATCCAGAGCATCCTGACGACGCTGGCTGCCCTCGACCTGGAGGACGAGACCCTGGTGGTCCTGACCGCGGACCACGGGGAGACGCTCTACGAGCACGATTGCTACTTCGACCACCACGGGCTGTACGAGTGCACGCTGGTGGTGCCCTGGATACTGCGCTGGCCCGGGCACGTGCCGGCGGGCCGGCGCGTCTCCGACCTCACGGTGATCTCGGATATCATGCCGACCGTCCTGGACCTGCTCGGGGTGCGGTCCGGCATCACCTTCACCGGCCGGAGCATGGCGCCGGTCCTGCGCGGGCGCGAGGTGCCGCGGCGCTCCGAGCTGTATCTCACCGAGGCGACGTGGATGCGCAAGCACGGGTGGCGCACGCCCGAGTGGAAGCTGATCCACGCCCTCGAGCCCGACTTCCACTTCAAGCCGGAGGTCGAGCTGTACAACCTGGTGAAGGATCCGCTCGAACTGCACAACGTCGCCGCCGAGGAGCCGGTCGTCGTCTCGGCCCTGGAGGCGCGGATGCAGGCGTGGATCGCGCGGCGCGAACGGGAGACCGGGCGGACCAACCCGGTGTTCACGAATGTCAACTGGCACGGAAAGGGCGGCGGCCCGTTCCAGAGCTCCCAGCAGGCCTACGACTCGCTGTACATCGGTGGGCCGCGGCAGGCGCAGGCCTTGCAGGCCAAGCGCTGAGGGGACGGCGGCACCGGTCCGGGGAGGGGTGGGCCCCACGGGCCCGCCCCTCCCCGGACCCGGGCGCCTACCACTTCTCGAGGATGGCCCCCTCGGCCGACAGCCAGTTCTGCACGGCCGCGACCTCCGGCGTGCCGAACTTGAGCACGGAAAGCCCCTCGCGCACCGAGAAGGCGGCCGCCACGCCCGCGGCGTCCCCCAGGACGCACTGGTTGGGCGCCGTGCGCAGGGCCCACCAGGCCCGCGACTCGATGCGGGCCGCGAACCCCGGCACCAGCAGGTTCGCGACCGGCGGCGCGAGGATCGCGTCCAGCGGCAACTGGGCCGGGTTCATCGCGGCCGACGTCGTCGGCACCACCTCACCGTGCGTGTAGCCGGCGTTCTCCAACCAGGCGAAGCCGAGGCCGATCCGCCGCGGGCGGTGGCGGGCGTCGATCCCGTCGGCCCCGCCGGCGCCCGCGCCCGTGAGGTCCTCGACGCGCACGGCGAAGCGGTCCGGCCCCGGCGCCGTGGCATGGACCGTCTCGCGGAGCAGGAGCACTTCGGCGCAGCGCGGCTCGCCATCGCGCTCCGCGAAGCGGACCTTGCCCATCCCGGGGAACCGGCGGAGGGCGCCCAGCATGTCGGGCGACGTGGCCAGGTTGCGCGCTTCCCGGTAGGCGCTGTCCACGTCGCGCGACAGCGGGGGCACCGGTTCGCAGTCGCGCTCCGTGCCCGCGTCGTAGGCGCGCCGGCGGCCGTCGACGTTGTGCACGAGGAGCGCGGACACCCAGAAGACGCCGCGCCCCTCCTCCCAGGCCCGCGGCGCGCCCACGCGGAACCCGGGGTGGGCGATGGCGAAGGCCTGCAGCACGGCGTCGTTGGCGGCGATGCCCGCGCCGCCCCAGAACACCCGGTGCGGGCCGTCCGGGCTCTGCTCCGTGGATGTGCCCCAGACCGCCCGGTCCTGGCCGTCCCGGGCCTGTTGGAGACCGCTCCAGTCCACGTCCTCCACGGCGACGAGGATGCTGGCCGCCATCTGGCGGCCGTCGGGGTCCCAGTCGGCGCGGCCCGTGGAAAGCCCCACGCCGGCGAGTCGCGCCAGGCGGCCGGTGGCGGATCCGTCGATGAAGACGTCGCCGGGCACCGTGACGGCCGGCGGGGCCCCCTCCGCCCCCTCGGGCAGGAGGGCCGGGATCGAGCCGGGGCCCGGCGAGAGGGGTCGGAGGCGGAGGGCGGAGACCGCCGGAAGGGGCCCCGCCGTCCGGGAACGACCGCGCCGCGAGCGGCCGCGGGGCGCGGCCGCTGGACCGGCGACGGCCTCGAGCTCATGGCCCGCCAGAACCCGGACGCCGGCCGCCGCGAGGAGGGCCGCGAGGCGGGCCGCGAAGGCCTCGGGATCGTAGACGGGCCCCACCTCCTCCAGCCACTCGCGGAAGGTGCCGCCCTGCGGGTCCTGGCGCCGGCCGGCCCGCTGCCATTCCCTGCGCTCCCAGCCGCACAGGCCACCCAGTGTGATGACGCCGCCCGGCGCGCGCTCCGGAAAGGCGAGGGCGACGCCCGTCCCCCGCGGCGCGCGCCGGGCCGCCATCAGGGCGGCCGCCACGCCCGCGGCCTCGCCGCCGTACACGACGATGTCGGCCACGACTGCCACCTCCCACCCTGTCCCAGCGGGACCCGCAATACGCCCACGCAGCCCGCCCAACCCAGCCCGGGTCAGGGCGGCACGAACGGACGTCCGCCGCCGGCGCACCGCGCACGACCTTGCGGGCCGCGGTCCACCCGGCCCGCGGGGGCTCGTCGTGACTACCTCTGCTGCCCAACGCGAAAACATCCGCCCGTCGCCGGCCCGCCCCGCGGGGCGGTGGCGCCGCGCATGGAGGGCGCACGGCCTCCCCCGCACCGGCACCGACGGGCGGCCCCGGCCGCGGGGAGCGGCCCTGCGGCCGCCGAGGCCGGGATCGTCCGCACTAAGGTGCACGCCGCAGGGAAGACGCTATGCTCGGCCCGCGCCGCGCACGCGTCCCCTGGGCCCAGGGGGCGGCGGCCGGCGGTGCGGGCGAAAAGGCGGCGCCCAGGCACGGGGCCCCGAACGCAGGGATTGGCCGCGGGCCCGCCATTTCCTCCGGAGGTGCGCCGGGGCCCCGGCATGCGGGCTCGGGCCGGGCCGGGGCCCCGGGGATCCGGCAGCAGCGCGGCGACGTCCGGCTCGCCGGGGCGCGCGGTCAGCGGGTCGCGCAGGAAGGAGACGCAGTGCGCCCGGCCGGTCGCGATGTCGCCGCCCACCGGCCCCGACGGGTAGCCCTCGACCGTTCGGTCCGTCGCCTCGGCGCGACCACGCGGCGGGCCGTGCCCGTGGCCACGAGCTGGTGTCGGGCCAGCACCTCCCGGTGCCGCGCCGCGCATCCGACCAGGCCCGCCTTGGGCTGGTCGCGGGCGATCCGTCCGGTGCGCACCCTGGCCGGCCTCCCTTCGCTCCGTGGCGCCCGGCCGCGGCGGCGCGATCCAACCCCCTTCCAGCCCGTTGGCGATCGGGGCGCCGAAGGTCTATGATGGCATCCGTTGTCCGGGCGCGGCATCCCCAGGACCCGCCGACCACCGCGCGCGGAGCCGGGGGCCGTGCCCTGGCTCCCCAGCGCCGACCCGGCTCCCCATCCTGGCCGACCGTCGGCCGCCCCCGGGAGGGACCTTTCCGTGTCCATCTCTTCCTCCGCCCCGTCGTCGCGCCACCAGGTCGGGGTTGTCGGCCTGGCCGTGATGGGGGCCAACCTCGCCCGGAACATCGAACGCAACGGGTTCAGCATAGCCGTCTTCAACCGCACGTGGGCCCGCACGCAGGCCCTGATCGAAGGGCCCGCGCGCGACGCGCGCCGCATGCAGGCCTACCGGACCATGGCGGAGTTCTGCCAGGCCCTGGAACGGCCCCGCCGCGTCATCGTCATGGTCCAGGCGGGCGCCCCGGTGGACGACATGATCGACCAGCTGCTGCCGCACCTCGAGCCCGGCGACTGCATCATGGACGGCGGCAACTCGCACTTCCCGGACACGGAGGCGCGCGTCAAGGCCCTGGCGGCCAAGGGCATCCACTTCCTGGGCACCGGCATCTCCGGGGGCGAGGAGGGGGCCCTCTGGGGGCCGTCCATCATGCCGGGCGGCCCGCGCGACGCTTACGCGGCGTTCGAGCCGATCCTGACCAGGGTGGCGGCGCAGGTCAGCGACGGCCCGTGCTGCACGTACGTCGGGCCGGGCGGCGCCGGTCACTACGTGAAGATGGTGCACAACGGCATCGAGTACGGCGATATCCAGCTGATCTGCGAGGCATACGGCGTCCTGTCCCGCCTCGGAGGGCTGTCGGCCTCCGAGCTTTCCGGCGTCTTCGCCGAGTGGAACCGCGGCGAGCTCGACTCCTACCTGATCGAGATCGCCTCCAAGGTCCTCGCCTACACGGACCCCGAAACGGGCCGCCCCCTCGTCGACCTCATCCTGGACCGGGCCGGCCAGAAGGGCACCGGGAAGTGGACGTCCCAGGAGGCGCTGGACCTCGGCGTGCCCATCCCGACCATCGACGCCGCGATCTGGGTGCGCAACATCTCGGCGCGCAAGGACGAGCGCGTCGCCGCCAGCCGGGTGATCGCGGGGCCCCCGCCGGTGCCCGCGGTCTCAGGGGAGGAGCGCCGCGCCCTGATCCAAGCGGTGGGACAGGCCCTCTACGCGAGCAAGGTGGCCTCCTACGCGCAGGGCCTGGCCATGCTGCGCGCGGCCTCCGAGGAGCACGGGTACGACCTGGACCTCATCGAGATGGCCCGCATCTGGAAGGGCGGCTGCATCATCCGCGCCCAGTTGCTCTCCCGCATCCAGGATGCCTACCGGCGCAAGCCGGACCTGCAGAACCTGCTCCTCGACCCCTACTTCACCGATGTCATCGCGACGCACCACGCCGCCTGGCGCCACCTGGTCTCCACGGCGGTCCGGGCCGGCATCCCCGTGCCCGCGACCAGCGCCTCGCTGGCCTACGTCGACGCCTACCGGGCGGAGCGCCTGCCCGCCAACCTGCTCCAGGGGCTGCGCGACTTCTTCGGCGCCCACACCTACGAGCGGACGGACCGGGAGGGCTCGTTCCACACCCAGTGGGAGGCCTCGGCCCAGTAGGGCGGAGGCGCGCGGGCCCCGCCACGAAGGGGGTGGAGGGCACGCGGCCCGTCGGGGCGGCCCTGCACCTCCTGCCCGTGCGGGCGCGGGTGCCCCTCAAGTTCGGCCGGGAGACCCTGGACGAGGTCACCTGCGCGCGGGTGCGGCTGGCGGTGCGCGACGAGGCCGGGCGCCTCGCCAGCGGGTGGGGCGAGACGCCCCTCTCCGCGCAGTGGGCGTGGCCGGGCGCCCTCTCCCTCGGGGAGCGGCAGGACGCGATGGCCGCGTTCTGCCAACGGCTCGCGGCCGCGTGGGCGGCTTTCCCCGGCCGCGGCCATCCGCTCGCCGTCGGCGCCGCCTTCCTGGCGGAGGCCTTGCCGGAACTCCTGCGCGCGTTCAACCGGGGGCGCGCGCCCGAAGGGGCCATGCCCCGGCTTGCGGCCCTCGTGTGCTGCTCCGCCTTCGACCTCGCGCTGCACGACGCCTACGGCGTCCTGCGGGGCCGCCCCGCTTACGCGGGGTACGGCCGGGAGGACCTGGGCAGCGTCGATCTCCGGTCGTTCCTGGAGCCCGCCTCGGGGGGGCCGGCGTCGTTCGCCGGCCTGTATCCGGCGGACTTCCTGCAGGCGCTCCAGCGGCGGTTGCCCGCCTGGCACCTGGTGGGAGGCGCCGACCCGCTCGGACCCGCCGACCTCGACGGCACGGAGCCCGACGACGGCCACCCGGTCCTCCTCCGGGACTGGATCCGCCAGGACGGCCTGCGCTGTCTCAAGGTCAAGCTGCGCGGCACCGACCCGGGGTGGGACCATGCGCGCCTCGCCGCCGTCGGGCGCATCGCCGCGCAGGAGGGCTGCGCCTGGCTGAGCGCGGACTTCAACTGCACGGTCGTGGACCCGCGCTACGTCACGGACATCCTCGACCGCCTCCTGCGCGACGAACCGGAGGTCTTCCGCATGCTGCTGTATGTGGAGCAGCCGTTCCCCTACGACCTGGAGGGGACGCGCATCGACGTCCGCGCGGTGTCGGCCCGGCGGTCCCTCTTCATGGACGAGAGCGCGAGCGACTGGACGCTGGTGCGCCTCGGCCGCGACCTGGGCTGGAGCGGGGTGGCGCTGAAGACGTGCAAGACCCAGACGGGCGCCCTCCTCGCCGGCGTGTGGGCGCGGGCGCACGGCATGCCGCTCATGGTCCAGGACCTGACGAACCCGATGCTCGCCCAGATCCCGCACGTCCTGCTCGCGGCGCACATGGGGACGATCATGGGCGTCGAGACCAACGCCATGCAGTTCTATCCCGACGCCTCGCGGCCCGAGGCGGGCGTCCACCCCGGGCTGTACCGGCGGCGCGGCGGATGCGTCGACCTCTCGACGCTGGGCGGCCCGGGCTTCGGCTACGGGGCGGCCCTCACGGTGCGGCAGGTCCCCGCGCCCGTGGCCGCTTTCGGGGAACTCGGAGACGGCGCGGGCCGGGGCGGGGAGGGGGATGCGGTTTGAGCCGCGAGTTCTCGGTGTTCACGAAGCCGTGGCGCATGCCTCTGCCGGAGCTGGCCGGCCTCGTGGCCGGGCTCGGCTTCACCGCCGTGGAGCTGCCGGTGCGGCCCGGATACCCCGTGCACCCCGACAACGTCCGCACGGCGCTCGCGGAGGCGGCGAACATCCTGGGCGCCCACGGCGTGCGCATCGGGAGCGTGGCCGGACCGACCGACGACGCCACCATCGCGGCCTGCGCCGCCGCGGGCGTGCCGCTCATCCGCATCTGCGTGGGCGTGCCCCAGGGGCGAAACTACCTCGAACACGAGGCGGACACGCGGCGCTTCCTGGCCGCGTTGGCACCGCGCCTGGGCGAAGCCGGGGTGCGGCTCGGCATCCAGAACCACTGCGGGCGCGACTTCGGCAGCGCCGCCGCCGTGCGGCGGCTCATCGAAGACCTGGACCCGCGCCAGGTGGGCGCGGTCTGGGACCCGGCCCACTGCGCCCTGGCCGGCGAGCCGCCGGACCTCGCGGCCGACATCCTGTGGTCGCACCTGTGCCTGATCAACCTCAAAAACGCCGTGTGGCGGCGCAGCAACGAACCGGACGCCGAGGCGGCCGAGTACCGGCAGCACTGGACGTCCGGACGCGAGGGCCTCTGCTCCTGGCGCCGGGTCGCGGAGGAGGCGCGGCGGCGCGGGTACGCCGGACCGGTGTGCCTGACCGCCGAATACAGCGGTCCGGAGCCGGTGGAGCGACTGGTGGCGCAGGACCTGGCCTTCGCGCGCGGCCTGCTGGACTGACGAGCCTCCCGTCAGGATCCGTCAGGACGCCGCGATACCCAGCACCAGCCGGAAGGCGGACACGTCGTCGAGGCCGGCGGTCGCCGAATCGCCGATCCAACGCTCGCGGCCCTTTCCCACCGCCACCACGCAGTCGCCGGGGGAACGTCCGGCCAGCGCCTCCTGGAACGCCTCGAGGCGGTCGCGCACGAAGCGCACCGGCACCCCGCAGTCGTGGACGGCGCGCCGCATGGGCTCGGCCGCGCCCGCCGGATCCTCCGGAGCCGGCCGGTCCGAGGTGAGCACGACCTGGTCCGCGAACGCCGCGACGATGGCCCCCATCAGGGGACGCTTGCCCGGGTCGCGGCCGCCGCGGGCGCCCATCACGACGAGGAGCCGACCGCGGGTGGACCGCCGCAGCAACTGGAGGAGGGCGCGCAGGCCCGCCGGGTTGTGGGCGTAGTCGACGATCACGCGGACGGGCCGCCGCACCACCTGCTCCAGGCGCCCGGCGACCGAGTGGACGGCGGCCACCCCGGCGGCGGCGGCCGAGGGAGGGAGGTCCAGGGCGGCCGCCACGGCCGCCGCGCACACGGCGTTCTCGACGTTGTGGTCGCCGGGCAGCCGCACCCGCATCCCGACCGGGGCCGCCCGGCCGGGCCAGCGCACCGCGATGTCCGTCCCGGCCAAGGCCCGGGGTTGCGTCGAGACGACCTCGATGTCGCCGCCGGGCCCGTACTCGACGGTGGGGCCCGGGCACGCCTTGCGAAACGTCGCGAGGTCCTCCAGACGCCGGTTGAGCACCCCGATGCCGGGCCGTCCGGGCCGGCGCGCCAGGTGGCGGAACAGGTCCGCCTTCGCCTGCACGTACGCGTCGCGATCGGCATAGTATTCGAAGTGTTCGCGGGACAGGTTGGTGATCGCGGCCACTTCGAAGGGGCAGTCGGCGACGCGGTTCTGGCTCACCGCCTGCGCCGAGACCTCCATGACGCAGCTATCGGCGCCGGCGGCGAGGGCCTCGGCCAGCGCCCCGTGGAGCTGCACCGGCGGCGGGGTCGTCCAGGGCAGTTCGCGAAGCGTTTGGTCCTGCAGTCGAACGCCCAACGTCCCGATGGTGCAGGGGTGGAAACCCGCGGCGGACAGCACCGCGGCCGTGAGGGCGGCGGTGGATGTCTTGCCGTTGGTGCCGGTGACGCCGATCAGGCGCATGTGGCGGGCCGGGTTGCGGAACCAGGCCGCGGCCAGTTCGGAGAGGGCCGCGCGCGCGTCGCCGACGACGCAGATGGGGACCGGGCAGGGCTGCGGGCGCTCGCAGACGACGAGCGCGGCCCCGGCGGCGGCCGCATCCGCGATGTAGCGGTGGCCGTCGGTCTGCTGGCCGCCGTGCGCGACGAAAATCCACCCCGGGCCCACTTCACGGGAATCCTCGCTCAGTCCGGCCAGCGGCGTCCCGTTCCAGGCGCGCCGGCTCGCGGCCCCCAGCAGAGCGCGCCATGGAACCGACGTCGAGGGCGCCGGGACGTCGACGGGGATCGCCGGGACCACCCCCCGCGCATCGCCTCCGCGGCCGGGACCCGGCATGGCCCGGGTCCCGCCAAGGGTCGGTTCGTTCAGACAGCGTGTCCATGTCTATTCCCGCGGCATGACGGTGCCGTGACGCGGCGTGCCCGGGCACGGGGCGGCCGTAGGCGCCCGCCCGCCTTCACCCGCGGATATCGGGCGCGGCCGGCCGCGCGGTGAGGCCTCCCGGAACCGAAGGGCCTGCGCGCCTATCGCCGCAGGAACAGCTCGACGACCGGCACCGCGACGTCCGGCTGTTGCACGGGCAGTTCCAGCGTCAGCGTGCCGTCCCCGGGACGTTCGCGGTACCGGACTTCCGAGGCGTCGTGCAGAAGCTGGGCATACTCCACCCGGCCGCCCAGCCCCTCCAGGTGCAGGTTGCGGAACGGCCACGCGAACACGTGCAGGTACAGCCGGTCGCCGCTGCGCGTGTAGCGGCAGTCGTCCGGCGGGGTCTCCTCGGCGGCGCCGCATCCGTAGATCGCCCGCCCGTGGTGGTGGAGCCAGCGCCCGACGCCTTCCAGGCGTTCCAGGGAGCGCGGGTCGAACTCCCCGCGGCCCGTCGGCCCCACGTTCAGGAGGAGGTTGCCGCCCTTGCTCACCGAGTCGATGAGCATGCGCACCAGCAGGCCCACGGGCTTCCAGTCGAGGTTGTCGCGGTCGTAGCCCCACGACCCGTTCATGGTCTGGCAGGCTTCCCAGAAGTGGTACTCGGCGGCGCTCGTGCGCCGCGGCTGGTACTGCTCGGGGGTGCGCACCCCGCGCCCCAGATCCAGCCGGTCGTTGAAGACGATGTGCGGCTGGAGCTCGCGGCACATCGCCTCCAACTCCTCGGAACGCCAGTCGGCGCGGCCCTTGCCCTTGGACCAGCCCCAGTCGCTGCCCGGATAGGAAAAGTCGAACCACATGTAATCGATGCGGCCGTAATGGGTCAGCAGCTCGCGCACCTGGCCGTGCAGGTACGCGGCGTACTTGGCCATGTCCCTGCCCTTCTCGCGCTCCCGGAACTCCACGTTGTCCCGCATGGGATGCAGGCCGTCGATCGGATACTCCGGGTGGTGCCAGTCGATGAGCGAGTGGTACAGGCCGACGCGCAGGCCCTCGGCCCGGAAGGCATCCAGCATCGGACGCAGCAGGTCGCGCCCGTATGGCGTGTTGGTCGCCTTGTAGTCGGTGAGCTGGGAGTCCCACAGGGCGAAGCCCTCGTGATGCTTGGAGGTGATGACCATGTAGCGCATGCCGGCGCGGCGGGCGGCCGCGGCCCACTCCTCCGGCCGGAACAGGTCGGGGTTGAAGTGCCGGAAGTACCGGTCGTACTGCTCGTCCGGGATGCGTTCCCGGTTCTTGACCCACTCGTGGCGCGCGGGCAGCGCGTAGAGGCCCCAATGGATGAACAGCCCGAAACGGTCGCGGATCAGCCAGTCGAGGTCGGCGTTGAAGCCCTCGGGCTCGGACATGCGGACATCCCTCCTGTGCGAGCTGGGCCTGGAGCGGGCGCGGCATCGCAGGACGGGCACACCCCGGACGAGGTACCCCGGGCCGGCGTTCGGCGCTTCCCGCGGCGTTCCTGGCGAGGGGGGGCCGGAGGCGCGCATGGGCGCGGCCGCCCCGGCCCGGCTCGCGGTCCGAGGCGCGCGCCGGGACCAGTTGTAAGATGCAGCCATGTCCCGGCCGTCGGGACGGAGGAATGCGGCAATGGCAGGAGAAGAGGCGCCAGGAAACGCCGGGATGACGCTCCACCATGCCGAACTTGCCTGAGGCGAAGGCAGGCATTAGGAACCAGTCCGACCCCAGAGGGAGGTGACGTCGCCGAACCGGCGCGAGCCGCGACGGGGCCGGTGCGGGCGCCGGCGGTGGGACGCCGGCGAGCCGGCCCGCCGTGCCAAGCCATCCGGCTGCGACGCGGAGAGGGGGTCTTCGGTCATGGATCGCTTCGGTGGGCTGCGCGTGACCCTGGTGTCGCTGTGCGTGGCGCTGCTGCTCGGCGCCACCGGGTGCGGGGCGGGAGCGGCCGGGAACGCGGCGTCGAGCAAGACCGGGGCCGGATCCAGCAGCGGCGCCGCGGCCGCCCCGACGACGCTTCCGGCGGGGGCCACGCTGGGCTGCGACGAGACGCCGCAGCCGGCCTGCACCTACGGGGGCGCCACGGCGGCGCCGAACGGCGTGAAGGTCGAGCAGATCAACACCCAGATCACGCCCGGCATGATGCAGGTCCAGTCCCCTCTGGCCGTCGTGTCCGACAAGTCGGCCCCCGGCGGCGAATACATCGCGCTGCCTCAGGGCACGGGCAGCACGTCGGCGACCAACGGCCTGGCGACCATGGCGGTCAACATCCCGCAAACGGGCTATTACATCATGTGGGCCGCGACGCAGTCGGGGGACACGACCACAGGCACGGACTCGTTCTTCCTGGGGCTCGGGCTGAACAACCTGCCGACGGCGGACCTCGACCACACCTGGTCGATCATGCCCGACAACAACTGGCACGTGCACGACAGCACCGGCGGCTGCGTGCAGCTCGTGCACAGCGGGCCGAACGACGCCCCGAGCGGGTGCGACACCTGGCACTTCCAGAAGGGCATCCTCGTCATCTACATCGCCGGCCGCGAGACCAACAGCCACCTCGCGTGGCTGGAGATCTCGCCGGCCAACCCGAAGAATCCGTTGCCGGACACCCGGCAATAGCCCGCAGGCGGGGCGGGCGGCCGCCCCGCCTGCCACCGCCCCTCAGAGCAGCCCGGTCATGGCCCGCGCCCGTTCGATGACGGCGATCTGGCGCCGGATGCTCTGCGCGGTCACCGCGACCGGGGCGCCCTCCCGCAACGTCCGGAAGAGGTCGTCGTAGAAGAGCAGCGGTGCGGGGCGGCCCTGCTCGGGTCGCAGGATCTCCTCCTGCCACGGAAGCTCCTCGGGCCTCTGGTAGCGGCGACCGGCCGCCGGTCCCTCGTCCACCTGGAGGGGCGGCAGCGCCCCCGGGTCGAGCCACCGCACGCGCAGCCCGCCGCCCTCGACGCTCTGCAGCGCCCCGGCGGTGCCGAAGACCGACCACTCGGGCTGCGGCAGGGCGCAGCAGTGGCTCAGCTCGATGTCGAAAACCATCCCCGTCCCGCGCAGGCAGATCTTGACGTGGTCCTCGGCGTCGCCGGCGCCGACCGTGTGTCGCAGGTCCGCGAAGACCTCCACCGGCCCGTCGCCCAGCAGGACCAGCGCCTGGTCGATGATGTGCGGCCCGTTGTTGGAGAGTTCGCCGCCGCCGAGGCGGCGCAGCATCTGCCAGTCCGCGCGCCGGATGAAGTTGTTGGCGGTGTGCTTGGCCAGGACCACCCGTCCCAGGCGCCCGCTTTCGATGATCGAGCGCACCGCTCGAAACGTCGCCGTCCAGCGGTACTGCTGGAAGCAGGTGAGCACCCTTCCGGATTGCTGCGCGGCGGCGATCGCCGTGTCGATCTCGGCCAGGTTCTGGGCCATGGGCTTCTCGACCAGGGCGTGCCGGCCCGCGCGCAACGCCTCGGCCGCCAGGGACGCGTGGGTATGGGACGGTGTGGCGACCACGACGAGTTCGACGCCGGCGTCGGCGAGCAGTTGCTCCGGCCGCTCGTACGCCGCGCAGCCGAAGCGCTGCTGGGCCTCCGCGCGCCTCTCGGCCACCGGGTCGGCGACGGCCACCACGCGGAAGCCCTCGTGGCGGGCCATGGCGTCGGCGTGGATGTTCCAGCCGCTGCGGCCGAGTCCGGCGATGCCGGCGCGGACGGGGTCGGAGGGCACGGGCGGCACTTCCCTTCGGACGGGGGGTGGGGAGTCCGGCGGACCCGAGGGCGCGTTCGGGCCTGCGCGCGGCGCTCGGGCGGCCGTCCCATGGGCGTCTTTGGCGGCCCGGGTGGCTGGCCCTGCCGGGGGAGGTCGGACCCATGGGCCCGGGGGCGGGTCGGGCGAGCGGCGACCCCCACGGCGCACGAGCCCGTTGCGGTGCCGCCGGCAAAGGTCTAGTATGGCCGCAGGCCGCTCGGGGCAGTCGAGCGGCGCGAGGACGGGAAGCAGTAGGGCCCAACGGGGCCTCAGCGAGCCGGCGGGGGCGCATGGGCGGCGAGGGCCGCCCGCGTCCATGGTGCGAGCCGGCGACCCCGCGGTCCGAACTCCTCCCTGAGCTGGCGCGGCGAGGAGCCGCGCCCGGTCGGACGGCCCCGAGGCCCGCGGCGGCGGGGCGGTTCCCCGCAGAGCCTGCGAAGTCCGGATGGACCGTCCCGGGGCCGTTATACCCCCCGCTGCGCGTTCCAGTGCGCAGTGGTCGAGGCCGTCTCCCGCGAGGCGAGACGGCGATCCAGGGTGGTACCGCGGTGGGAGGAGACCACCGCCCCTGCGCCGGGCGTTCGGCGTCGGGGGGCGGGGGTCTTTTCTTTTTTCCTGCGCGCCCGCCACCGGCATCGCGGCCGCCGGGACCCGGGCGGGACCGAGTCCGAAGGAGGGGCGGAGATGCGGCACACGCTTGGCGTCTTGGTGGAGAACCACTTCGGGGTGTTGGCGCGGGTATCCGGCCTCTTCGGCCGCCGCGGCTTCAACATCGACAGCCTGGCGGTCGGTCCGACCGAGGACCCGAGCGTGTCCCGGATCACCATCCTGGTCGACGGCGACGGGCGGGTCTGCGACCAGTTGGTGCATCAGATGAACAAGCTGGTCGACGTCATCTCGGTGCGGGCGCTGCCGGCCGAGACGACGGTGAGTCGCGAGCTGGCGCTGATCAAGGTGCGGGCCGATCACGGCAATCGCGCGCAGATCATGCAGATCGTCGACGTCTTCCGCGGCCAGGTCGTCGATGTGAGCAAGGACGCGCTCATGGTGGAGATCACGGGGGACGAGGCCAAGGTGGGCGCCCTGCTCGACGTCCTGGGCGACTATGGCGTGCTCGAGGTGGCCCGCACCGGCACCGTCGCGTTGTCGCGCGGGGCGGCGGCCATGCGCGACGGGTCGGACGCGGCGGATGCCGAGGGCCCCCCGGCTGCGCCGGCGCAGGCGGAGCTCGCGGGCGGGGACCACTGGGCCTGATCCCGCGCCGGACCGGACGCCCGTTCCGGCGCGAGGGGAGACGCACGACGAAGGGGGTTCCGCCGAGTTGCCGCGCATCTACTACGACCAAGACGCGGACCTGGCCCGGCTCCAGGGCAAGACCATCGCCGTCCTGGGTTATGGCATCCAGGGCAGCGCGCAGGCGCGCAACCTCCGCGACTCCGGCCTCGCGGTCGTGGTGGGACTCCATGCAGGCGCCCGCCGGGCCGGGCAGGCGGCGGCCGACGGCTTCGAAGTGCTGCCCGTGGGCGAGGCCGTCGCGCGGGCCGGCTACGTGCAGGTGCTGCTCCCCGACGAGCGTCAGGGCGACGTCTACCACGCGGAGATCGGCCCCCGGCTGCGCGCGGGCCAGGTCCTGGCGTTCTCCCACGGCTTCGCGATCCACTTCCGGCAGATCGTGCCCCCGCCAGACGTCGACGTGCTCATGATCGCGCCGAAGGCGCCGGGGGCGACCGTCCGCGGCCTCTACGAGAACGGCCAGGGCGTCCCGGCCCTCATCGCGGTGCACCAGGACGCCTCGGGCCACGCGCGCGACCTCGGACTCGCCTACGCCAAGGCCATCGGCTGCACGCGGGCCGGCGTGTTCGAGACGTCGTTCCAGGAGGAGACCGAGACCGACCTGTTCGGCGAGCAGAACGTCCTCTGCGGCGGCGTCGCCGACCTGATCAAGGCAGGGTTCGACACGCTGGTGGAGGCCGGCTACGCCCCCGAGATGGCGTACTTCGAATGCTGCCACGAGCTGAAGCTCATCGTGGACCTGATCTACGCCGGCGGCCTCGCCGGGATGTGGAACGGCGTCAGCAACACCGCCGAATTCGGCGGCCTGACGGTGGGCCCGCGCCTGATCGACGAGTCGGTGCGCGCGCGCATGAAGGAGAACCTGCGCCGCGTGCAGTCCGGAGAGTTCGCCCGCGAGTGGGTCCTGGAGAACAAGGCGAACTGGCCCGTGATGGGCGCCCTCCGGGCGCGCGAGCACGCGCATCCGATCACGGAGGTGGGCGCGCGGCTGCGCGCGATGATGCCGTGGCTGGGCCGGCGGTAGGGGCCGGCCCGGGGCGCGGGGGCGGGTCGTCGGGGCGCGTGCGGGGGGCGGCGCCGCCCCGCAATTCCGGCGGAGGAGGGGAAGCGCGGACATGGCGGAGCCGAGGGTGCGCATCTTCGACACCACGCTGCGCGACGGCGAGCAGTCGCCCGGGGTGAGCCTGAACCTGGGCGAGAAACTGGAGATCGCGCGGCAGCTCCAGCGCCTGGGCGTCGACATCATCGAGGCCGGCTTCCCGATCGCCTCCGCGGGGGAGCGGGCCGCCGTCGCCGCGATCGCCGCCGAGGTGCGGGGACCGGTGATCTGCGGCCTGGCCCGGACGCGGCGCGGCGACATCGACGCCGCGGTCGAGGCGCTGCGGGGCGCCGAGCGGCCGCGCGTCCACACCTTCACCAGCGGGAGCCGGGTGCATCTCGAGCACATGCTGCACCTCACCGAGGAGGAGGCGCTCGCACAGGCCGTGGACGCCGTGCGCTACGCCCGCGGCTTCGTGGCGGACGTCGAGTTCTCGGCCCAGGACGTGGCGCGGGCGGACCCCGACTTCCTGGTGCGCCTCTACGGCGCCGCGGTGGCCGCCGGCGCCACCACGGTCAACGTCCCCGACACCGTGGGCTACAGCATCCCGCGCGAGTTCGCCGAGATCGTGCGCTTCATCCGCACCGAGGTGGAGAAGGTCAACCCCGACGTGGTCGTGTCGGTGCACACGCACGACGACCTCGGGCTCGCCGTGGCGAACGCCCTCGCCGGGGTCGAGGCCGGGGCGCGTCAGGTGGAGTGCGCGGTGAACGGGATCGGCGAGCGCGCGGGCAACTGCTCGCTCGAGGAGGTGGCGATGGCGCTCGTGACGCGCGCCGACCTCTACGGGCTGCGGATCGGCGTGCGCACCGCCGAGCTCTACCGCACGAGTCAACTGGTGAGCAAGCTCACGGGCATGCCGGTCCAGCCCAACAAGGCGATCGTGGGGGCCAACGCCTTCGCCCACGAGGCCGGCATCCACCAGGACGGCGTGCTGAAGGAGCGGACCACCTACGAGATCATCCAGCCCCGGGACGTCGGCGTCCCGGAGACGCGCCTCGTGCTGGGCAAGCACTCGGGCCGGCACGCGCTGCGCGAGCGCCTGGCCGCCCTCGGCTACCAGCTGGGCGAGGCCGAGTTCCAGCGGGCCTTCGAGCGCTTCAAGGAATTGGCCGATCGCAAGCGCGGCATCGCCGACGCGGACCTCGCGGCCATCGTGCAGGCCGAGGCCGTCGCCACCGCTCCGGAGGTCTGCCGCCTCGACTACTTTCAGGTGACGTCCGGGAACACCACCGTGCCGACCGCGACGGTCCGCGTCACGTGCGCCGGGGCCGAGCCGGCGCAGGAGAGCGCCGTGGGCGACGGGCCCGTGGACGCCGTGTATCGCGCGATGGACCGCGCCATCGGGCAGGAGTTCCGCCTGCTCGATTACGCCCTGCGCGCCGTCACGGGCGACAAGGACGCCCTCGGCGAGGTCACGGTGCGGCTCGCCGACCCGGACGGGCGCACCGCCACCGCCGTCGGGGCCAGCACCGACGTGATCGAGGCCTCCGCCCGTGCCTACCTCGCCGCGGTGAACAAGCTCCTCGGCATGCAGGCCGGCGGCCCCCGGGTCCCCGCCGCGGCGCTGCCGGAAGGGCGGGTATAGGGGGGCGGGCGGCCCCGGTCCTCACACGGGTGCGGGCTCGAACCGGGCCAGGGCGGCGATCGCGTCGGCCGCGGCGGCGGCGCAGGTGGCGAACATGCGCTGGCCCTGCTCGGCCGATGCGGCCGTCGGGTCCCCGAGGGTGCCGTCGGCGCTGAGCCGTTCCCAGGGGAGGCCCAGCGTCACCGGCCCGCCGTCCAACAGGTCGCGAACGAGCGCGGGCGGCAGCTCGGGCACGGTCCGCCGGGCCCGAGCGAGGCGGACCTCGCCGGGGGCGACGTGGAGCATCAGCGCCGTCTCGACTTCGCCCGCATGGGCCGCGCCCCCCGGGCCCGTGGTGCGCAGCGCGCGGAGCCCGCTTCGCGCCAGCGCCCAGTACTCCGCGCACGCCGCGATGGCGTCCGGGCAGCGCCGCCCGATCTCGGCGACCGCGGCCCGCAGCGGAGCCGCGTTGCCGCCGTGGCCGTTGAGGAAGAAGACGCGGCGGAATCCGGCGCCAGAGAGCGCGCACCCCACCTGGACCGCGATGTCCGCGTACAGCCGCTCGTCCACCGAGAGCGCGAAGAACGGGAGGTGGTGGTGCGAGGCGCCCAGCCAGAGGGTGGGCGCGAGCGCCGCACCCACGCCCGCCGGGAGGCACCCCAGGGCCGCCTCGGCGACCGCCCCGACCAGGGCCGTGTCGGTCCGGCACGGGAGGTGGGGCCCGTGCTGTTCCAGCGAGCCCGCCGGAACGACCGCCACGGCGCCCGCCGCCGCCGCGGCGCGCACCTCGGACCACGTGGCCGAGGCCAGAGCCAGCACACTCACGGCGCCGCCCTCCTCGAGCGCTCGACCGGCACGCTGTACCAGGGGATGCTCATCCCGCCGTCCACCAACAGGTCGGCTCCGGTGATGAACCGGGCGAAGTCGGAGACGAGGAAGCAGATCGCGCAGGCGATGTCGTCGGGGATGCCCGTCCGACCGAGCGGGTGCAGTCGCGCCGCTTCGGATTCGTGGTCGGGCGCCGCCTCGCGGCGGGGGTCCGTGTCGATCATCCCCGGGGTGATGGTATTGACGCGGATGCCGTCCCGGCCGTAGTCGAGCGCCATCTGCCGCGTGAGCTGCGGGATGGCCGCCTTCGCGCTGGTATATGTGGCGTAGCGCTCCGTGGCATGGCGGCCCAGGACCGACGCGATGTGGACGATGCTGCCGCCGCCGGCCGCGCGCAGGTGCGGGATCGCGTATTTCGCCCCGAGGAAGGCGGCCCGGACCAGGACCGCGTACGAGCGGTCCCAATCGTCGGCGCTCAGCTCCTCCACGGAGCCGCGGACCTCCCAGTGCGCGTTGCTGACCAGGATGTCGAGCCGGCCCCAGCGGCCCGCCGCCTCGGCGATCATCCCGCGGATGTCGCCCTCCCGCTCCACGTCCGCGCGGCAGAAGGCCGCATCCCCGGCCCCCTCGGCCCGGATGCGGGCGGCCGTGGCCTCCCCGCCGGCGGCGTCGACGTCGGCGACCAGCACCGCCGCGCCCGAGCCGGCCAGACGCCGCGCGGTGGCCGCCCCGATGCCGCGCGCCGCCCCGGTGACGACGGCCACGCGTCCCCGCAGGTCAATCTGCACGCGGCACCTCCCAGCCCCGTCGGGCCCGGGCAGGCCCGTACCCTAGCGGGCGCCCTCGTGCACGGCGCCCGCTAGGGCCCGCTCCTGCAGGCGCCGCCATTCCTCGCTGCCGTCGTCCGGGATGTGCTCGAGGCGGACGCCGCGGGGAAAGAGGGGGAGCCGTCCGGCCAGGAAGTCGTCCCAATACTGAGCCGCGTGCGCGTAGTAGGTGGTCGCGCCCGACGGCCAGCGGATGGCGAGCAGCAGCCCGGGCGCGGGGTACGGCCGCTCCCGCGGGGCCGTCCGGTAGCGGGCGACCGCCTCCATGTCGAGCTCGACGCCGAGGCCCGGGGCGTCCGGGACCGGGGTGCTGCCGTTCTCCACGCGCATCGCCGGGCGCACCAGCCCGTCCTCGAACAGCTGGTGGCAGTTGACGGCCGGCCAGCGGGCGTGCGACAGGACCGCCGCGAGCTGGACGGCCCACGCCGCGGTCACCCCGGTCCCCACCAGCTGCAGCCAGAAGACCTTGTCCGCCGCGGCCGCGACGGCGGCGTGGCGCAGGACCGCGGACGCCCCGCCCCCGATGACGAACCCGTCGCAGACGTCCTCCCGCAGCGCCGTCATGATCGGCGGGGTGCCGTAGTGCATGGCGATGGGCACCCGGCTCTGGCTCCGCAGAAAGCGGTTGCCCGCGACGTCCTCCTGGGGGATGGGCGTCTCGAAGATGGCGACGTGCCGGAAGCGCTCCAGCGCCGCGAGCACGCGCGTCGCGTGCGCCGTGTTGACGAGCATCGCGTTGAAGTCCAGGTCGACCTGGAAATGGGGGGGCAGATTCCGCTCGAGCAGCGCGCACTGCTCCTCGGGGCAAAACCACGGCCTCGCCTTGGTCTTGAAGCTGGTGTAGCCGGCGGCGCCGGCGAGGCGGCACTCGGAGACCCAGTCCTCGCCCGGCATGTCGATGGCCCACCAGGAGACCAGGGCCCTGTCCCTGTGCTGGGCGCCGAAGAGCCGGTGGCACGGCACGTCCAGCGCCCGGCCCACGGCGTCGAAGAGCGCCATCTGCAGGCCGGCGCCGAGGCCGTCGTCCCACATCCGCTCGGCCGCGCCGTGTCGCACGACCCGTGCCACGGCCGCGTCGGTGACCGTGCGGTGGGTGTAGTAGCACATGGTCTCCCCGAACCCGGTCACGCCGCAGGCCAGGCGCACCAGGCAAACCTCGAACAGCGTCCAGTGGGGGATCTCCCGGACCATGTGCTCCGCCGGGACGGGCCGGAGGGGCACATCCAGCCAGATGCGCTCCACGCCGACGACGGTCAGGTCGAGCGAGGTGGACAGGGGCACGCACCCCCTCCGGCCGGAAGGCGAACCTCCGGCCGTCCGCGCGCGGCACTTCGGGTGCGGGGCCCGTGTTCCTACCTCCGGAGGCGAGAGGGCGCCCGCCCGCGGGATGGAGCCCTCTCCGCCAGGACGAGGCCGCGCCGCCGCCTGCCGCAGCGCCCGGATACTCCTTCCGGCCGCACCCGCACCGCGCGGCTTCGACCCGTCGTCCGTGTTCCGGGCGGGAGCTGCCTTTAGGGCTTGATATCCCTTGCCATGGGTAGGATACGGGGAACGCGGACACCAAACAGGCGCTCTCGACTGGTCGCTCCTCAAACAGGAACCGGTCGCGATGGAGCAAGCCGCCGTGGGCGCGGCCGTAGTCCCTGCGGTCCACGACCAACGCCTCATCCAGCCACACCGCCAGACCGTCGTCTAGGCCGAGACAGAGCTGGGCCGATACGTCCCGCTCGGATTCCAACGTACAGATCAGTTGCGCTGCGGCGTGGTCGGTGTGGCGCCAGTCAAACACGCGGCGCAGGATCAACTGCCCGGTCGGCTCGCGGTTCGGGTAGGGAAACCAGCGGATGCTGCCCCCTGGGCCGTGCATCACGGCGCCGGTGGACGGGACTTGCGGCATGCCGGCTGGAACCGGAAACGCGGGTGCCGTGCGGGGATTGCCAAAGGGGCCGAGCACCCACCAGTCGCTGGGGGTCGCGAATCGATCGCACAGTCCTGCGCCGTCGATCCGGCCGTCGTCGAAGTCCGCCACCCGCGTAGAGCCGCGCGTGGCTGGCCACCCGCTGGCCGCGGTGCAGGATCTCGACGCAGGTGGGGCTCAGGCGCGCCTCGACCCGCTCGCCGATCAGGCGGAACGGAACCGAGTAGTATCTCTGGTCCA
>JAJYVV010000115.1 GCA_021791815.1 Bacillota bacterium
CGCCCATCAGGGCGCGGGGTCCGGCCCGCCCCCGGGTCCACCCGGGGCCGCGCCGCCCGCCGGACCCTGGCCGGAGCCCGCCTCCGAACCCCCAGCCCCCCGCCCCGGCCCGTCCTCGCGGTCTTCGAGGGCGAGGTCGGCGGCCCGCAGCAGGCGGCGGCCGGCGAGCGCCAGCAGGACGAGGGCCGCCGCCCCCACGATCGCGCCCACCACCAGCATCGCGCCACCGCCTCCGGCCCGTCGGGGCTTCCCGTCCAGGGTATGCGCACGGCGCCGCGGGCCGCAGGGCCGAACGGCGCATTCGCGGGGCGTCCGTTCGTGCCGATCCCCGCGGCTTCCCCGCCCCGACCCAAACCCCTTTCCCGGCCGCCGCCGGCAGGCCCCCGCCCGGGCCGTGGGAAAGACACCCGGCGTGCCGGTCCTCTACGTGGACGGCTGCGACGTTTCGCTCGACCCCGCGGCGGCGCACAACGTTCGCTGCAACCTCGGCATGCGCGGCGCGCGCCTGTGGCTGCTCCGCCCGGGCGATACCCGCGCCCTCGGCCCCGGCACCGTGCTGGACGGCCGCGGTTGCCTCGCCCTGCCCGCCCCTTCCGACGCCTGCGCGCCCCGCCGCCCGGCTTCATCCTCCCCATCCGGGACGTCGCGCCCGGTCGTCCCCGAGGTGCCGCTGCTCGCGGACGTGTGCCGCCGGCTCGGGCCGGCGGCGGCCGGAGCGGCCGCGGCGGCGGTGGCGCAACGGGTGCGGGCGGGCGCCCGCGTGCTGGCCGGCACGCCGCGGGGGGCGGGCGGCCTCGACGGCCTGCTGGACGAGCTGGACTGGTTCGTGCGCGGCGGCCTCACGCCCGGGCAGGCCATCGCCGCGGCAACGACGGCGCAGGGGGCGCGGATCGAGGACGGCGGCCCCGCCGACGTCTGGCTGGTCCCGGACGGCGTCCTGCGCGACGTGACCGCCCTCCGGGGCGTCCGGCACGTGATCGAAGGAGGGGTGCGGGTTGGCGGAGGCGGAAGGGACGGCTGAGGGCCGGATCCGGGCCGACGCGCCGCGCGGCGCGCGGCTGCGGCTGGAAGGGCCCTTCGACTGGTCCGGCGCCGCGGCGATCGTGTGGGAGGCCCGGGCGGCCTCGGCCGGGCGCGTCCGCGTCACGGTCGAGCACGGCGCAGGACGCCGCTGGACCTTCTACTTCGTACCCAAGCCCGGCCTGCGCCTCCGCGTGGCCGTGTCCACCGCCGACCTCCAGGTCCGGCCGCGGAACACGTCGCATCCGGGGTATTTCACCTTCGGCGGCGGTCCCGACCCGGTGGACCTCGCCTCCGTGCGCGCGGTCGTCTTCGCCTACGACCAGGACGGGCCGGCGGCGGACCTGGAGGTCCGCGGCCTGCGGGCCTCGGCCGGGCCGGTCCCGCCCGCCGTGCTTGACCCCCGCCCGGTGGTCGATGGTTGGGGCCAGTGGACCGGACCGTCGGGCGCGCCGCGCACCGAGCCGCAGATCCGCGCCGCCTGGGCCGCGGAGGACGCGCTCCCGGGGACGCCCTGCCCGGACCGCAGCCGCTGGGGCGGCCTGGCCCGGCACCGCCTGGAGGCCACGGGCCGCTTCCGCACCGCCCGCCTCGGCGGGCGCTGGTGCCTCGTCGACCCCGACGGGCACCCGTTCTTTTCCGTGGGCCCCGACGTGCTGGTCCCCTCCGCCCCCGGACCGTGCCGCGGCCGGGAGGAGCTGTTCTCCGACCTCGGGGCCGCGGCGGCGGCCGCGCGGACGACGGGACAGGCCGACTTCCATGCCGCCAACCTGCGACGGCGGCACGGGTCCGATCCCCTGCCCGCATGGGGGCGCCGCGCCCGCGCGCGCCTCCATGCCTGGGGCTTCAACACGGTCGGCAACTGGTCGGCCGACGCGGCCTTCGCGGGGGGCGACATCCCCTGGGTGACCGCGCTGCGCGGCCTTGACGGCTGGTGCCACCACGTGCCCGATGTATTCGATCCCGCGTTCCCCGGGCTCGCCGCGGACGCGGTGCGGGCCCAGGTGGCGGCGCACGCGCACGACCCCGCCCTCATCGGGTATTTCGTGGGCAACGAGCCCACCTGGACCTTCCCCGGCGCGATCCACCCGCTGCAGACCGCATGGGACGGCCGGCACCCCCACACCGCGGCGGCGGCGCTGGCATGGCTGCGGGAGCGGTACGGCGGCAGCGCGGAGGCGCTGGGCGCCGCCTGGGGGATCGCCGCGTCCTGGGACGGGCTGGCCCGGAGCGGTCCTCCGGATCCCCGCGCCGGCGGCGAGGCGCTGCGGCGCGACGCCGAGGCCTTCGCCGGGCGCATCCTGGCCCGCTTCTACGAGGCCTGCTGCGGGGCCGTGCGGGACGCGGACCCTGGCCGCCTGCTTCTCGGCGCCCGCTTCTACAGCGTCGACATGCCCGAGCCCTATCTCCGCGCCTGCTCGGTCTTCGACGTTGTTTCCTTCAACTGCTACCAGGCCGCGCCTCCCCCGGAGCGCACGGCGCGCCTCGCCGAGCTGAGCGGCCGGCCCGCCCTGATCGGGGAGTTCCACTTCGGGGTGGCTTCCCGGGGCCACAGCGGCGCGCTGATCACGGTCCCCGACGACGCCGCGCGGGGGAGCGCCTACGAGGCGTATGTCCGCGCCGCGGCGGCCGACCCGGCCCTCGTCGGTTGCCACTGGTTCCAGTGGGTGGACGAGCCGGTGACGGGGCGCTTCGACGGCGAGGATTACAACATCGGCCTGGTGGACGTGGCCGACGTGCCATACGCCGGGCTGGTGGCGGGGGCGCGGCGCGCCCACGAGCAGATGTACAGGGTGCGCTTCGGCTAGCGCGCGGGGGCGTTCCGCCGAGCCGGGGCCCGCATCGCCAAGGCCGGCGGGCGCGGCGCTGGATCCATCTTCCGCTCCCCGGCCGCCACCGGCCGGCCTGGCCGCCGGGGGGCCCATCCGGGACGGCCGGTTGTGCCCCAATGCGACGCGCGGTTCGCACCTCCACACCGGCGGAGGGGCGCCCCATTGCCGATGGGTGGATGGCCCCGGCCGCGGTCCGACCACGGCCGCCCGGGCCCGGGAGCCGCCCGCGCCGCCTTCCGCACGGCCCGTGCGGGCGCCCGCGCCGGCCTGACGGGATATGCACGTCCTGTTAGGGTGGCGCCGGATCGCCGAAACCCTGGCAGTCCAGGGTGCGGGGGACCACCACTCGGGTGAATCGCCGGCCGCGGCTGCGGCGCGCGGGCCCATGCCCGGCGCCGCCCGCCCGGCCGGGGAGGGGGCGGCCCACCCCCAACCCGCGGAGCGCCGCCCGGTCTTGCCGGCACCGGTCGGCCGCTGTCCGAGAGCTAACCCCGCAGGCGTGAAGGGAAGTGCCCCGCCCATGCGTCTGCGTCTTCCGCTGGCCGCCCTCGCGGGAACGGCCACCCTGGCGCTCGCGCTCGGATCGGCCCCGGCCCTCGCCGCGACGCCCCATGCCTGGAGCCCTGTCCGCTGCGCGCAGTGGCGCCGCGACCGCGACGACCACGTGCATCCCGTCCTGCACCGGGCGGGTGCCACGGCACTCCCGGCCGGGACGACGAGCGGCACGTCCGCGTCGGGCGGCACGGCATCCGGCCACCCGGGGTCCATGGCGGGGGCCGGGTCGGGCAGCGTCCACGCGAGCACGTCCGGGAGCGGCAGCGGAGGCTCGCCCGCGCCCTTCGTCCATCCGGCGTCCGCGGCGGGGGCCGGCTCGGGGGCGGGCAGCGGCCATTCGAGCGGATCCGGGAGCGGCACCGGCTCCCCCGGGGGGAGCGGCGGCGGAGGCTCACCCGCGCCCTTCGTCCAGGGGACGGGCGCCCCGTCCGTGCAAGGCGGGTTGCAGGTCGGAGGCGGCATCGACGGCCTGTCGATCGTGCGCGTGATCCACCTGACCGCCACCGCATACGGCGCCACGGCCCAGGACAACTACCCCTACGGGGCGGTCGACGCGTTCGGGGTGCCCCTGAGGCCGGGCGACGTCGCGGTCGACCCCGCCGTGATCGCCCTGAACACCAAGATGTACGTCGCGGGATACAGTTCACCGAACCTGCCGGCGGGCGGCGAGCTCGCCGTCGCGCGGGACACCGGGGGCGCGATCAAAGGCCAGCGCATCGACATGTTCATCAACAGCACCAACGAGTCGGTGATCAACAACTTCGGCATCCAGCAGGTCACGGCCTACATCCTGGACTGACATCGAGCCCGTCCCCGGGACGAGCCGGCAGGGGGGGCGGCCGTGCGGCCGCCCCTCCGCTCCGATCTATGCCGCTCGGGCCCGCGGCCCCGGCGTGGGGGGCTCCCGAGGAAGGCCGCCCCGTGGGCCGCACCAGACTGGCGCGGGCCGCGGGGCTCCCGACCGCGACGATCCGCGACATCTAGCCGAGCGGGCGGCCCCCTGCCCGGCCGAGGCTCCGGGCCCCCAGCCCCAAGGCTGGGCACGCGGTGTCTCGACGGTGGGTGCTATCCGTCCGGCCAGGGGCAGAGCACGCTGGTCCCGGTCGCGGCCACGTCCGCCACGTTGCGCGTCACAAGCGTCAGTCCGTGATGCAGGGCGGTGGCGGCGAGCAGGCCGTCGATCACGGGCAGGGGACGACCGGCCCGGCTGGCCACCCCGCTCAGCGCGCCCCACCGCTCCGCCACGGCCCGGTCGACCGGGAGTACGCGGCGATCAAACCACGGGCGCAGCGTGCCGTCGACCCAGGCTGACAAGCGGGCCCGCCGGTTGGCATCCGGGTGGGCGGAGATTCCTTTCTGGAGTTCGCCCAGGGTGAGAACGCTGAGGAAAAGCAGCGGCGCATCGACTCCGCCGACCCACGCCACGACCGCCGGCTCCGGCTCGGGACGGGCCAGTTCGGACAGGACATTCGTGTCCACGAGGAAGCCGTTCAAAGCTGGACGTCCCGCCCGGAATCGGGCGTCCGACTCAGATCCAAGGCCACGTCCCGGAGGGGCGACGTTCGCAGCAACTCGGCGAGACCCATCGCGGGGCGAGGCGCGTCCAGCAGCCGGTCGTAGTCTTCCTCCGACACGACCACCACCGCACTCTTCCCTCTGCGCGTCACCCGCTGGGGACCCTCGGTGCGGGCCAGGGTGAACACTTCGCTGAACCGCGCCTTCGCGGTCTGGAGCTGCCACTCGCGGAAGCGGTGCATGGCCCCACCGTCCAGACTGGTCAGACTAGTCATAGTATAGCCGGCTGCGGCCGTTCAGGGTAGCCCCGCGACCGATCGGACCGCGGCCGCACGGGTCAGACCGCCCCGGCCCCCCCACCGCGGGGCGCGTAGATGGAATAGGGCCCGAGCCGGCGCACCAGGGCGTAGCGCCCCGCGACCGCGGCGAGCAGGTTGGCCGGCCAGCGCTGGAGGTCCCAGGCCGACGTGTTGGAGAGCGGGAACTGCACCACGACCAGGGGGAACGCCCCGGCGTCCGCCATCGCCACGACGGGGCCGTCGTTCCACCGTCCGCCCTCCGCCAGCTGCGTCATCTCGAACGGCTGGAAGAAGATGCGATGGCCGGCCAGCACCAGGGCGGTCATGTTCTCGGACAGGATCGGCCCGGGGGTGCGGCGGAGCAGGGCGACGAGCTGCGCCTGGGACGGATCGCTCGGGTCCAGGACCGAACGCGGCGTGGGGCCGAGCGCGCCGAAGCCGGGGGTGCCCAGGTCGCGATAGGCTGAGAGCGCGCGCTCCACCGTGCCTGCGGCGCCCGGGCGATCGGCGAGCGGAGGGATGCCCACCGCGTAGGCGGCGAGGAGCCCGGCCGCCGTGAGCGCCCGGCCCGGCGTGCGGACCACGAGCGAGGCCAGCATCGCGGTCGCGCCGATGGTGGGAAGAAGGTAGTTGACGGACGAGCCGACCTTGCCCGCGGTCAGCGCCACCGCGGCGGCCGCGGCCAGGTATCCGCGCAGGAGCCGCCCGCCCTGGTCGGGGAGGGTGCGCGAGAGCCGCCAGCCCCAGGCGGCGAAGGCGAGCAGGGGCAGGCCGCCGGCCTGCAGCCAGTCGCCCGCGGCCGCGCCCAGGCGTCCGAGGCCCCAGGCGTTGACGTTGTCGGCGACGATGTTCCCGAGGAATTGCCCGCGCGTGGCCGCCTCGAGCGCGGCGGTGGCCGCCCCCAGCCCCAGCGCCCAGCGGAGGAGCAGGACGCGCGCCTCGCGCCGGTGGTCCGGCCACAGGTACCACAGGGCCGCGGCGAGGCCCTCGACCGCGTCCTGCCGCGTGAGGGCCGCGAGCAGGAACCACGGCCAGGCGCGCCGCGCCCGGTATGGAGCGCGCGCCACGGCGAACAGCCCGGCGGCGCTCCAGGCGAGGGCCAGCGGGTCCACCCGCTGCAGGGTCCCCCAGCGCCAGACGTAGGGCTGCGCGAGGACGAGGGCGGCGGCCAGCGCCCCGGCAAGGAATCCCCGCGCGCGGCCGGACGGGGCGGGCCCGCGGGTGCCGTCGCCCCGTTGGAGCCGCCCGACGGTGCCCCCGAACAGCAGGGCCGCGGCGAGGGTCGCGGCCGCGGAGAGGGCCCGTCCCGCTCCCGGTCCCGCGCCGGGCAACCCGGCCAGCCCGCGTTCCAGGATATGCAGGAGCGCGACGGCCGCGAGATAGACGGGCGGGTAGTTGGCGACGATGTACGGGGGCGCCCCGTGTCCGCGGTATGGGGACGAGCCGGCCAGGAGCAGCCGCACCTGGTTGAGGATCGGGCCCTCCCCGTAGTCGAGCTCGTACGGAAAGCGGATCTCCGCCACCGCGGTGACCGCCCACAGCACCGCATACGCGGCCAGGGCCGAGAGGGCTACGGCGAAGAGGGCGCGAGCGGCCAGAGCCGCCGCGGGATGCGGCCCGCGGCGGCCCGCATCCCCGGGCGCGGCCGAGGGTCGGGCGCCTCCCGATCTGCCCCGCATGCGCACCAGCGTAGCCGAATCCCCGCTCCGGCGGGCACCGGGTGGGTCACGTTGACGGCAAAGTCGTGGACCGGATGAGCGGGGCTGGGTGGGGAGCGACTGGCCGGTGAGGGCGTGACGGGCGACGTTGGGCCGCGTCTGGCTGCCGGCGGGCAGGGGAAGTGGCCGCGGCGGTGCGCGGGGCGGCGGAGCACGGCGGGATGCGGCCGGGCACGGATCGTCAGACGCCGAGGATCGTGGCGACGGTGTGGGAATGGCGGCCAAGGTGACGGCGCAGCGAGGTCAAGTCTGTCAAGGTGGTGTAAAATCCATCGGATTTCCTGCAAAGTATTTGGGAAACTGTGCCATTGTCTTACCCCGCGAGCGGCACCCCTTTGCCTCCGTGGAGAGCGCATGTTCGGGCTTGGACAGGGACGGGGGCGTGTCCGCCCGGATGGCGGACATGGACTCGACGCTGAAGTAGCGGCGGGAGGTGGCCCACTCGTCGTCCTGCTCGGCCAGGAGCGCGCCCGTGAGGCGCCCGAGTCGCGGTGGGGGAAGATGCCCACGACGTCGATGCGCCGGGCGACCTCCCGGTTCAGCCGCTCCAGTCCATTGGTCGAGCGGAGCTGTCGCCAGTGTGCCGTCGGGAAGTCCATGTGGGCCAGCAGGTCGGGCTCCGCTTGGGCCAGCATGTCCGCGACCTTGGGGAAGCGGGGCTGCAGGGCCAGGATGGACCGCTGGACTTGAGCCTCGGCCGCTTGGCGGTCGGGTTGCGCGAGCACCTGGCGGATCGCCGCCGAGACGATGGGCTGCGCAGGCTTGGAGACCTGCGCCACGGCGTTCCGGGTAAAGTGCACGGTGCAGCGTTGCCAACTGCTGCCCAGGAACTCGCTGTCCACGGCGGAGCGCAGGCCCTTGTGGTCGTCGCTGATGACCAGGGACACTCCGTGCAGGCCGCGGTCCCGCAGCGAGCGCAGGAAGGCCCGCCAGTGGGTGCCGTCTTCGGTGCGCCCCAGGTCCACCCCCAGGACGGTGCGCTGGCCCTGGTCCGTCACTCCTACCGCGATCATCAAGGCCATGGTCACCACGCGCCCGTCTTCGCGCACCTTGGGGAACGTCGCATCCAGCCAGAGGTACGGGCAGGCAGCGGGCAGCGGTCGCTCGCGGAAGGCGCGCACCTCGTCATCGAGCACGCCGGCGAGGCGGGAGACCGTGCTCTTGTCCATCCCTTCCAAGCCCATGGCCTGGACCAGGTCGTCTACCTTGCGGGTGCTCACGCCCGCGACGTAGGCCTCGGCGACCACGTTGGCCAGGGCGCGATCGGCGCGGCGGCGGGGCTCGAGGAGCACGGGAAGAAACGAGCCGTGCCGCAGCTTGGGGATGGCAAGTGCACCGTACCCGCCGTCGTATCCCACTCCCGGGCCCGCGCCCCATTGCGGCTGTTGTTCCGAGTCTCGGTACGCTCGTAGCGGGCCGCGCCGACCTTCTGCTCGACCTCGACCTCGACGATCGCCTGGGCCAAGCGCTCCACTGCCTGCCGCACGAAGTCCGTGCGCTGCACGGGATCGGCCTTGCGCAGCAGGTCCAGCAATGCGATGCTCAGCTCGTCGGCCATCGGTCAGGGTCCCTCCTCACGAAGTGACGTGCTGGTCAACTTCGCCAGGAAACCCGCGGTGGCCGCTTCCGTCAAGACCCCCCACCACTAGTGCTGGTGTTCGCGTCCCGGGCCCCCCGCGGGGGGCCCGGGACCGGCCTCGGCCGTCAGCGGGGATTTACACCACTACCTGAGACTCTAACCGAACTCTTTCTTTCTGCGGGAGCTGGTCGCCTATCGGAGCACGCTGGTCGCCGAACGGGCGTCGGAGGCGAACCGCATCTCCAAGGTCCTGGAAGGCGGCAACATCAAGCTCGGCTCCGTCGTCACGGACATCCTGGGCAAGTCGAGCCGCCACATGCTCCATGCCCTCGCCGCCGGCGAGCAAGACCCGAAGGTTCTGGCCGAGTACGCCGAGGGAAGACTCCGCGCCAAGCATGACGATCTGCTGCTAGCGCCGCACGGGCGAGTGAGCCTACACCAGCGGGAGATGATCGGCAGGCAGCTCCGGCACGTGGAATTCCTGGATCAGCAGATTGCCGAACTCGACGCGAAGGTCGCGGAATGCCTGGACCCTCATAAGCAGGAGATCGAGCGGCTGCGCACCATCCCGGGGGTCAGCCAGCGAGTCGCCGAGGTCATCCTGGCGGCGGTCGGCACGGACATGGCTCGGTTTCCGAGCGCCGACCACTTGGTCTCCTGGGCAGGCATGTGCCCGGGAAGCAACGAGAGCGGGGGCAAGAGGCGTCCCGCGCGCACACGCCACGGCCACGAACCGCTCAAGGTCGCGCTGGTGCAGGCGGGGCAGGCCGCGGGTCGCAGCAAGGAGACCTATCTGGGCGCAACCTACCGCCTCTTGGCCGCCCGCCGGGGCGGCAAGCGCGCTGCGATCGCGGTGGGGCGTCACATCCTGCAAACCGCGTACTTCCTCCTGCGCGACGGAACCACCTACCGGGAACTGGGAGCCAACTACCACGACGAGCGGCGAAAGGAGGAGGTGAAGCGTAGCGCCATAGCGCGCCTGAAGCGCCTAGGGTTCTCGGTCAGCGTGGAACCGCTTCCGGCGTAAGGCGGCGCCGAACAATCGCATCTGTCCGCGCACCGCTGTGTCTAAAGACGCGCTAATGTCGTTTGCTCTTCAGGCCGAACACCGGACAGGGTCAAGGGACATCTCCTTTTCAGGGCAGTGCTCGGCGGCAGGTCGCCCCGCCGACCAGGTTTCGTCTCACGGTGTCATTGGGGCCGGGGGCGGGAGGCGAACCCGCACGGCCCTGCGGTCAGGGGATCCTACGTCCGGGTCGAGCAATCCATAATGATTCGCGAAAGCCTCGTTCCATGCGCACCGCCGTCACTCACCGAAGAGGTCGCGCAGGTGGCAGGAGAACCCCGGTAGGACCGGGTCCTCCACGACGGCGTCCGGCTGTCTCGTAACCACCGGCTGCTGTCCTGGCCGGTGCTGTGTGAGCGTGCGGCCAGCCGGATCCAACACCCATACCCCCCGGACGCCCGCCGCGAGGTACTGTTGCACCTTGCGGGCCAGGTCGGGCTCGGACGGGTCATGGACTTCGACGGCGAGGTCTGGCGCCACGTCGCTGAATCCGCGACGGTCGGGAATCCCGGCGAGCCGTTCAGCGGAGACGAACGCCACGTCCGCACCGCGTAAAGTCTCCGGATCGGCCCGGAGGCGGAAGCCCACCTCGCCCGCCACGATCCGACCGAGGCGGTGCTCCTTCAGGAAGCTGCCGAGAACAACGGTCACGCTGGCCGTAAAGTCACCGTGGTCGAATCCGGCCGGCGGCATGATGACCAGTTCTCCCTCGTCGATCTCATAGCGCCAGCCGTCCGGGAGCCGCACGAGCTCGTCGGCCGTCCAGGGCTTCTTGGTGGCGACCGCCACAGTCGGGACCTCCTCTCAGGCGATCCGCCGGCAGTGTAGCACACCGGCCGCGGGGCGCCCGACGGGCGCCTCGCGGTTCCTCTCCGAGTCCGCCGGCCCCGCTCCATCGAGAAATAGCCGCGCGAACCCTGCTTGCGCATGCGAGTTCTGCGATCTGGCTCAGCTGCTCGGCCTGCTCATCGACGAGAAGCCATTTCTGCGTCTGTCCCCGCCTGGCCGCGGGGGCGGGGTCGGTCGCGGGAGGTGCCGGGGCGGTGATGAGCTGCAGGTAGGGGGGCGGATGGCCGGACCCGGGGGTTGGGCGGGCGGTTCAGGCTGCGGCGCGGGCCATCAGGTGGAGCAGGTGCGGAGGCATGGTGCGAGCGCCGGCCCGGCCCCGGAGCTTCTGCCGCATGCGGCGGAGGAGGAAGATGCGTGCCTTGCGCTGGCGGCCCCAGATGAAGGGCCGACCAAAGCGGGTGTAGTAACCGATGTACTGCTGCAGCGCGGTCCGGAACTCGGCGCGTTCCTGAAAGTCCGAGCCATTGATCATCTCCTCGCGCATGATGCGCCAGAAGGGCTCGATGAGGTTCAGCCAGGCTGATTTGCTGGGCAGGAAGACCAAGTGCACCTGTTTGCCGCGTTGCCCCGTCGCGGCGTTGGCCGTGGTTTCGCTCCAGTGCTTCTTCAGCCAGTCGGCGACGCGCTTGGCGGTGTGCGCGCTGGCGTTGTCGAGGATGATGTAAACGGTGCGCACGTCTGCCGGGAGGACCCGGAGAAAGGAGCCCAGGAACCAGATGAGCACGAGGCTGTTGTACCGCTGGAAGGAGCGGGCGAACACGGTTCCGAGGTGCGGCAGGAGTGCCCCCATCGTGTAGATGGTGCCGCGGCGCTTGTACTCGGCGTCATGGCGGGGCTCTTCCCCGGTGGTGGCCGCGTACTGATGCCCCGGTGTGGTCCGCAGGCTGATCGGTCCCAGTTGGTCCAGGCAGACGACCGCACTGCCCTCGGGCGGCTCGCGGTAGAGTTGGATGATCGCGTCCCGCTTCTCCTTGAATTGTGGGTCCTTACTGCGCTGCTTGCTGACCTCCGCCTTTTTCCGCAAGCGGTGGGCATGCAGAATCTGGCGCAAGCGTTCATGCCCAATCTGGATGCCCTGGTCGGACAGGTGGCGCGCCAAGCGCCGCAGGCTCCAACAGGTGAGCGGAACATTCGCCGCCGAGGGAGGAGCGACGGCTGTTTCGCAGATGCGCAGGACCGTTTCGGTTGTGAGGCGCGGCGGCCGGCCGCTGCGGGGTGCGTCCAGGACCGCGTCGACCCCCTCCGCCTCGAACTTGCTCTGCCAGCGGAGGATCGTGCGCCGGGTGCGCTCCATTTGCGCGGCCACCTGCTCTACCGACACGCCGTTGCTCAGCGCGACCAGGGCGTGCGCGCGTTGCACGGGCCGTGCGGGAGCGGTGGTGCTGAAGGCCAACGCTTCCAGTGCTGTCCGCTCGGCCGGGGTGAGCGCGGCCAGATGGTGGACGGTGGCGGTCATAGCACGGGGACTCCTGCGGGCAGGGGCGCACACAGGATTTCGCGGAACCGCCGGTCCAACGGGTAGAGCCAGATGGACTTGAACGTCTTGGGGTTTTTGCCGCAGCGGTCGAGCTTGCCGCGCCCCGTCGTTTCGCCGACGAACTTCCAGTTTGCCGCGGCGTATGAGGTACCGCTGAAGCGATCGCATTCAATAAAGGACTCCAAAAGGACTGGGCGATATGAATATACGTTGGCCCAGTCAGCCCGCAGTCGCCGTGCCGCCTGTGCCAGCACGCTGGACGCCAACATGCGCACCCGCACGGACGGCAGGATCAGGAACCTGGCGTTGTTGACGATCAGATGAAGGCGCGCCACGCGCTGGGCATCGTTCCATCCGATGAAGTTGTCCCGATCCATCACCCGCCAAGCCGACGCCCCGAAGCCCAATGCCGCCACCAGACGCTGCTCGGCGTATACCAGATACCGCATCTGAGCCCCTGTCAGAGGCCGATAGCCCAAATAATGATGACGCGCCACGACCTCGTTCCACAATTTCGAGTCCGGCCCGGGTCGGACCCGGACCCAGCTCAACGGTCCGAGGTCGCCTCTCCTACCATTCAGCGCCGGTCCCGGGTCCGACGCGGCCGTGATGACCGGCGTCTTCCAAGCCCGCGCCTCGTGCAGACGCGACGGCAACTGCAGCAGTCCGTCCCGCTCCATGCGGCCCAGCGCCACGCTGCAGGAACACTGCTTCGGCCGTCCATCAGGCCCGCACCACCCGAGGCGGCGTGCTACCTCTCGGGCCACCGCCGTCCGGTTCGGCTGCGAACCCTCCGCGATGAGCGCGCGGATGTCCTCGATCTCGCCCGGCGTGAACTGCCGCGCACAATACCGCAGAGATCGGAGACGACTGGCGCGCTCTGGAATGCCCATGCAGACCCCCTAAATCCGCCCGACGTCATCTGTCCAGTCCCCGCCGCCACTTTTTTTGTCCGCGCCAGGCCCCCGCCCAACCGCTAGAACTTGATGGACGCGCCACTAACCGGCAGAGAGCAGCGATGGTGGTGATGTGCAGCCTGTGCAGCAGGCCGATGGCGCAATTGCGGAGCGCGGCCATGACCTGGGGCCCGGCACCGCAATGGGCCTGGGACTCGTCTTCGCGGAAGGCGCGGTCGCGCAGCCAGTGCAGGCTCTCGATGCCCCAGTGACCGC
>JAJYVV010000003.1 GCA_021791815.1 Bacillota bacterium
TCCGCCGAGGCGTGGGCGCAGATGCAGGGGGCGGTGAACTCGAGCGAGCGGTCGAGGTCGATGCCCGCCGGCGCGCCGTCGCGCACGGCCGCCAGGAACTGCGCGAGGGCGAGATGATCGCGGGAGGGGTGACCGCCGGCGGCCCAGGGCGCCGCCGGGCCGTGGGGGCGGGGCAGGTCGCTTCCGAGGGGTATGCGCATCAGGCCGCGGGCGTGCGGCACGGCCTCGAGGTAGGCACGGCAGGATTCGGGGTGGCCCGCCTCGACCTCGCGCTCGGTCTCCACGAAGCCCCGGGTGCCGTAGACGGAGTAGTAGCAGGACTTCGGCTCGCGGGCGACCGCGAAGCCGCAGAGCACCTTCAGGACGCCCCCGCCGGCCAACTGGAACAGACCCACCTCGATGTCCGGCACCGGGGCCGCCGGGTCGATCCGCGGGCCCGTCCCCAGCGCCGTGGCGCGCACGCAGCGGTCCCCGAACACGTGGAGCAAGGGGCCGAGGGCGTGCGTACCATACTGCATCGGCGGGAACGCGCCGCGCCACGCCCGCGTCCCGTCCGGGGCCGTGAACTGCCACCGCAGGTCGTGGACATACTCCCCTTCGCCGTACACGGGGGAGCCGAGGAGGCCGCCGTCCACCATGGCCCGCCATGACTCGATGAAGGCGAAGTAGCGGTAGTTCTCCAGCATGCTGTACACGCGGCCGGAGGCCCGCGCGGCCTGCGCCAACGCCGCGCACTCCTCCAGCGTGCAGGCCGCCGGGACCTCGCAGCCGACATGCTTGCCCGCCCGCAGCGCGGCGATGGCGTGGCGGGCGTGGAGCGGCGCGGGCGTGGCCACGACCACCGCGTCGACCGGCGCCTCGAGGAAGTCGTCCAGGGCGGTGAAGGCGCGGGGCACATCGAATTCCCGGCGCGCGCGTTCGAGCGCCGCGGCGTCGAGGTCGCAGATGGCCTCCACCCGCGTCTCGGGGAACGCCCGCAGCTGGCGCAGCAGGCTGGTGCCCCGGCGCGAACTGGAGGCATCGGGGCGTCCCACGCCGAGGATGCCGACGCGCACCACCGGTACCACCCCCCGGGCGAGCCCGAGCGCCGCGGGCCAGGGTGCGGCGGTGCCGGCTTCTGGATCCCGCCGCCGCTGCCCTGCGGGCGCACGCCCGGGGCTTCGGGCGCCGCGCGGGCGGCGATTCCGACCGCCGCCAACCGCCGCCGGGCGGGCCGGGTGTACGGGGGGCGGACCTTCGCCCGCCGAGGAGGGATGTCCCCGTGCACCCGGCCGGCCGGCCCGCCCCCGCCGCGCCGAGCTTTGCCGCCGTCCTGGACCCCCTGCTGCCTCGGGCCCTGCGGGCGGCGCGCGCCTTCCTCGGCCCCGGCCCGGCGGGCGGCATGGCCGAGGACGCGGTCCAGGAGGCGTTGCTGCGGGCGTTCCGCGCCTGGCCCGCGCTCCCGGACAAGGAACGCGACGTATGGCCTTGGCTCTGCACGATCGTGCTCCGCGAATGCCGGCGCCTGGCCGGGCGCGAGCGCGAGCGGACCGAGCGGCTCGTTCCGCTCCCGCCCGGCGACGGGCTGGACGACGGCCGTCCGGGGGCGCCCGCCGGCCCCCTCGAAGCCGTCATCGCCGGCGAGGACCGCGCGGAGGCCGTCCGCGCGCTCGGGGCGCTCCGGGGCGGCCTCCGGACGGCCGCCGAGCTGCGGTATGTCCACGGCCTCTCGTGCGCGGACGCGGCGGCGGTGCTCGGCGTCCCGGTCGGCACGCTGAAGTGGAGGATGCATGCAGCGCACGCGCGCCTGCGGGCCGCCCTCGTGCCGGGTGAGGAGGCCGGCCGCTTCCGCCCGGGATGGGAGGCCCCTCCCGAAGCCGCCCTTCCGCCGGCCGCGCCCCTGCCGCCGGTCCTGCGCGTGGCCGTGCCTGGGGCCTCCCCCGGCTGCTTCTCGGGGCAGGCCGGCGGCTGGCCGCCGGGCGCCCTTGAGGTCCCCGCCGCCGACGGGCCGGTCCACTTCGCCGCGCCGTCGCGGGTGGCCGGCCGCCACCCCGGGGCATGGGTGGCGGCCGAGCGGGCCCACCATCTCTGGTGGGAGGCCGCGGGCCGGGTCTGGCGGGCCTGCGGGCCGTCCGTCGGCGCCGTGCGGGCGGCGGCCGAGGGGCGCGCCGCGGAGGTAGGCCCTGCATGGGCGACGTCGCCGGCCCCGCACCGGGGGGGCGACGCCCGTGGATGAGGCGCACCCCGCCTCCCGTCTCCTGGCCCGCCTGGCGGACGTCCGCGTCCTGGCCGGCCAGCACCGTATCGCCCTGTCGCCCGACGGCGCCGCCGTCGCCTACGCGGTGCGCCGCGCCCACGGCGATCCGGAGCCGGAGAGCGGCTTCTACCCGAGCGGCGCGCCGCTCCTCGCCCGCGGCTGCACGCTGCTCGTGACCGACAGCGCGTCGGCCGAAACCGCCTGCCCCCTGCCGGACCCGAGCGCCCGCTCCTGGCGACCCTCCTGGGCCCCGGACAGCCGCCGCCTGGCGTTCTACGCGGATGCGGGCGGAAGGGTGCGGCTGCACGTGTGGGACCGCGCCGGCGACGGCCCGCCCCGAGCCTACCCCGAGCCCGCCGTCCGCTGCCGCGGGCATGCGGCCGACCGGCCCCGCTGGAGCCCCGACGGCGCCGCCCTCTACCTGCCGCTTTGCCCGCCCGGCCTGGAGGGCGCCTTCGCGGGCGGGACCGCGGGCCCCGAGCCGCAGCCCATCGTGCTGCGCGCCGGCGCGGCGGCGGAACCCGCCCTGGAGGAGGGCCGGCGGCGGTGGGGCGCCGACGTGGGCCGGGTGGATGCCGCCACCGGCGCCGTGGAGCGCCTGACGTCGGGCCTGCCGGTGGCCGAGCCCCACCTGTCGCCCAACGGGCGCTGGCTCGCCTTCTACACCCTTTCGCGCGCGGAGCCGGCCGCCGGCGACGGGGCCGAGGCGTGCGACCTGTATGTCCTGCGGGCAGCCGGGGGGGAGCCCCTGCCGCTCGCGGTGGGCCTGCCCGGGTCGAGCCACCGCCGGCACCGGCCGGCGTGGGGGCCGGATGGGTCCCGCCTGGCGTTTTTGCGCGAAGGGCGTCCGTTCGTGGCCGACCTCCACGCGGCCCCTGGCCGGCCGGAGCCGTGGGGCGACCCGCCGGAAGCGGCCGACGAGCGGTATCTGGCGTGGACCCCGGACGCCGCCGCCCTGCTTGTGCGCGGGCGGAGCGGGGCGCTGTGGCGGGTTCCCGCGGCCGGGAAGCCCGTCCGGATCGCCGTTCCGGACGGGTGGGTCCCCTCGCGTCCGCTCCAGCCCGAGGCCGGGGACGCCGCGGCCTCGTGGCGCGGAGGGTTGCTGGTCCCGGCCCGGGCCGCCGACGGGGCGACGGCGCGCCTGTTCGGGCTGCCGGCTGTCGGGGCGGCGCGCGTGCTGTGGGAGGACGCGGCGGAGATCACGGCGCAGCCGTTCCATGAGACCTGGCACTGGTTCGCGGACGTGACCGCGGAAGGCGATGTCGCGGTGCACGCCCGGGAGACGGCCGCGGAGCCGGCGGACCTGTGGTGCTGGCGCTCGGGGGACGGGCGGGATGCCGGCCCGACCCCCGCGCGGCGCCTAACGGAGCTCAACCCCGGCCTGTCGGCGCCGGGGCGGCGGGAGGTCGTGCGCTTTCGGACCCCGGGGCCGGGGGGCGAGTCCCGCGGCCTGCTGTGGCTGCCCTGTTCCGGGGAGCCGCCGTTCCCGGCCGTGGTGATCCTCCACCCGGATCTGGCGCCCTCGGCGGCGCCCTGCCGCTTCGAACCGGAGGCCGCCGCCGGTTTCGCCGCGGCGCACCTGGTCGCGCGCGGGTTGGCGGTGTGGATGCCCGACTTCTCCTGGCCGTCGGGCGACCGGGACCGCGGCGAGGCCGTGGCCTGGGATGCGGCCGCCGCGGCGGACGCGGCGGTCGCGGCCGGGTGGCTCGACCCCGCGCGCCTGACCGTGGCCGGCTACGGTCTGGGCGGCTTCGCCGCCCTCAGCCTGCTCCTGCGCACCGACCGCTTCCGGGCCGCCGCCGTCACGGCCGCGATCGTGGACTGGAGCGCGTACTTCGGGGACCTGCAGGTGTGGCAGGGCGCGCCCGATACGTTCGCGGCCGGGCAGTGCGAGGCGGTGCTCGGGGCCGCCGGCGGTCCGTGGGCGGACCCATGGCGCTATGTGCGCGCATCGCCGCTCTACGCGTTGGACCGCCTGCGGACGCCGGTGCTGGTGATCGCCGGAGGCGAGCCGGCGCCGGGCGGCGCCGGGGCCCTGTTCGCCGGACTGCACCGCCTGGGCCGCGAGGCGGTGCTCCTGCGCTACCCGCGGGAGGTGGGGGAGGCCCCGTTCCACTGGCGCCCCGAGGCCTTCCGAGACGTGGCGCGCCGGATCGCGGAGTGGCTGGTCGCGGCGGTGGGCTGAGGGCCGCCGGCGGCTGCTCCGCCGCGGATGGGCACCCGCCCCCCGCCGCGCGGCCTCCCGTCCGCGACGGCCCGCCTGCCGGCTGCCTTCGCCACGGATCTCGTCCCGCGCGCGGGACTCCATCACGACGGGGGCGCCTGGGAGCCCTACGCTTGCCGCGGCCGGCGGAGGACTGGACGCGGCTGGAGACCCGCGCCGGGCTTGCCCGGGACCCGCATCGCGGTGGGCTCCGCCCCGTTCGCCTCCGCCCGGGCCCGCGGCCGACAGCCCCGCCCTCAGAACGCCGCCCGCCGCCACCGCAGCGAGGTCGGGCCCCGGCGGAAGCCGGCCGCCGTCAGCGCCTCGAGCACGGCGGCCGGGGCGTCCAGGACGGGGGCGCCGTCCCATTCCGCGACCTCCACCCGCCCGCGTGGGCCGGGCAGTTGGTGCAGGGCCGCCGCCACCTCCGCCAGGGCCGCCGCCGGGAGTTCCCGCAGCGGCTTGCAGAGACGACCGTGGGCCGAGCACTGCAGGGCCGGACGGCCCGCCTGCACGACGACGAAGCTGCCCGGGCGCCGCGGCGCCTCGCGCCACACGCAGGCGGGGTCGCAGCCCCCGATCACGCGCGTGCCGCCGGGTGCGGCGCCCCCCACCTCGCGGAGGCCGTCGACGTCGGCCGGCCGCGCGAACTGCAGGCCGCCCAAGCCCCGGACGAAATGGCCGCGCAGCGCCCCGGCGCGCTCCAGCGCCGGCACACCGGCGCTCCAGGGCACGGGCGGGCCAGCGAGTTCCCATACCTCGCGCGAAACCACGCCATACCGTCCGAGCATCTGCGCGGCCCAGGCCTCCGCCTGCGGCGCAGCCGGCGGCAGGGGCCACCACCGCCCGCCCTGCGCCGGCTGCCCGGGGCTCGGTTTCGCGCGCAGGGGCTCCAGCGCGTCGTTGGAGATCGCTCCGGCGCGGGCCAGTTCCGCCAGCCGCCCGGCCAGGGCGCCGGCCTCCATGCCCGTCCGCGCCCGCAGGTCCGCGAACCATGGCGCGGAGCCCGGCGCCAGCGCGGCGGCCAGCTCGGGAGGCCCGCCGATGGCGGCCGGCGCGGCCGCGAGCGCCGGGTAGTCCTCGCGGGCGAAGAAGGCAACGGCATCGCCGCGCGCCGCCCAGAGGAACTCCCCGCGGGCGAGCAGGCGGTCGAGGTCGGCGGCGCGGAAGCCCGGGATCTTGGCCGGCAGCACCTGCTCGAGCCACACCTCCACGGGCAGGAAGCAGCCCTGCAGGCGCCCGAGGCACGCGGCCGCGTCCCCGCCGGCCTGCCGCCGCCAGACGAACTCGGCGAAGGCGTCGCGGGAGACCGGCGCGATCTCGGCGCGGGCCAGCGCGAGCGCGCGCCGCCGCACCATCCGCCGCACCGCGGGGTGGCCGTACCGCCCGCCCCCGAGGGGCACGAGACCCAGGGCCCCCAGGTCGGGGGGCTCCCAGCCGAAGCGCCGCCGGACCTCTTCGGGCGTCAGGCCGGGGACGGCCGAGGCCCAGCGGAGGACCCACGCGGTCCGGGCCTCCGGGAGGCCGGCCGCGGCGGCCGCCCAGGCCGCCACGTCCTCGGCGGCCACCAGGCGGCCGTCCGCCTCCACCACGCGCCCGGCCGCGCGCAGCTCGGCGAGCAGGCCGCGCTCGTCTTCCGCGACCTCTGCGGGCAGCACCGGGCCCACCCGCAGGAAGCGGTCGTGCAGTTCATCCGCGGACCGCGGGCGCCCCCACAGGCGCCGGCGCAGGGCGGCTTCGGCCTTCTCCAGGTATGCGCCGGCCGCCGCCTCCGCCCCGTCCTCCTCCGCCAGCCCGGCGGCGAGGTCCGCGGCGCCCGCCTCCGCGCGCGGCGCGTCCCCCGCATACAGGCCCTCGGCCTTGAAGCGGAACTCCAGCTCGGACGCGAGCGGGCTCGGCCCCGGCCTCTCCCGCACGGCGACCGCGATGCGCCGCGCGGCCACCGCTTCGAGGACCGCCCGCCAGGCCGGCACGTCGAAGGCGTCCTCCAGGCATTCGCGCAGCGTCTCCTGGACCAGCGGGAAGTCCGGATAGCGCCGCACCGCCGCCAGGAGGTCGGCGGCCCGCAGCCGCTGCAGCCAGAGCGGCGCCCGCCGCCGGCCGTCCCCCCGTTCCAGCAGGAGAGCCCGTCCCGCCACCTCCCGGAAGCGGGCGGCGAACAGGGCCGTGCGCGGCAGGTCCGCTACGAGGGCGTCCTCCAGGGCCCGCGGGCTCCAGCGCACGAGGAGGTCGGCGGGCGACCCGCCGGCCGAGCGGCCGCTCCCGTCGGGCCGCGCCGGCAGCCTCAGGAGGAACCCGTTGTCCGAGACGGCGGCGTCGGCGGCCACCCCGGCCTCCCTCAGCAGCATGGCGCGGAGGGCCAGGCTCCACGGCCGCGTCACCGCGCGTCCCAGGGGCGCGTGGAGGCACACGCGCAGATCGCCCAGCGGGTCGCGGTACCACTCGAGCACCAGCTGCTCGGGGGAGGGCAGGCACCCCGCCGCCGCCTGTTCCGCCACGAAGGAGCGCAGCGCGCGGGCCGCGCCGGCCTCCAGCCGGCAGTCCTCCGCCACGTCCGCCCACCAGCTCCCGTCCCGGTCCGAGCCGCCCAGATGGCGCTGGGCGTCCCCCCAGAAGCGCAGGAGGGCCTCCCCGAGTTCGGCCGGGCGCCCCGGCCCGTCCCCGTGCCAGAACGGGACGCGGGGCAGGGCGCCGGCCCCGGGGGTGACCAGCACGCGGTCGTGGGTGATGGCGGCGATGCGCCAGACGGTGGTGCCCAGCACGAACGAGTCGCCCCGGCGGCTCTCGTGGACGAACTCCTCGTCGAGCTCGCCCAGGCGTCCCCCGTCCGGCCCGTACACCCCGAACGCGCCGCGGTCGGGGATGGTCCCGACCCCCCGGATCGCGGCCCGGGACGATCCCGGCCGCGCGCGGACCGTGCGAGCCTCCCGGTCCCAGGTCGCCAGGGGCCGCGTCCCGTACCGGCCCGACACCAGTTCCAGGACGGCCTGGAGGTCGTCCGCGCCGAGGTCGCGGTAGGGGTGGGCGCGGCGGACGAGGTCGAGAAGGGCCGCCGGCGTCCAGTCCTCCACGGCGGCCATGGACACCACATGCTGGGCCAGGACGTCCAGGGCCCCCCGGGGCACGCGCGTGGCCTCGATGCGTCCGAGCCGCATCTCCCGCGCGACGATCGCGGCTTCCGCGAGGTCCGGGGCCGTCCGGCAGACGATGCGTCCCGCGCTGGTGCCGCCCACCTGGTGGCCCGCGCGCCCCACCCGCTGCAGGCCGCGCGACACCGCGCCCGGGGAGCCGACGAGGATCGCGAGGTCGATGGCGCCCACGTCGATGCCCAGCTCCAGCGTCGCCGTGGCGCAGAGGGCCCGCAGTTGCCCGCCCTTGAGCGCCGCCTCCACCTGCTCCCGTGCCTCGCGGGACACCGAACCGTGGTGGGCGCGGCAGATCTCCTCGCCCGCGAGGTCGTTCAGGCGGCGGGTGAGCGACTCGGCGCGGCCGCGGTTCGGGACGAAGATCAGCGTCGTGCGGTGGGCCCGCACGTCCTCCAGGACCAGCGGCGCGATCGCGTCCCAGACGGAGTCGCCGGGGATGTCCCGGAAGTCCGGGACGGGGACCGTGACGCGCAGGTCCAGCCGCGGGGCCGAGGAGCCGGATGGCCCGGGGGCCGTGCGGTCGACGACGGTCACGTCGTGGCGGCCGCCGAGGAAGGCGGCGATGGTCTCGAGGGGCCGCTGGGTCGCCGACAGGCCCACCCGCTGGGGCGCCCCACCGGCCGCGAGCCGCTCGAGGCGCTCCAGGGACAGGGCCAGGTGGGTGCCGCGCTTCGTTCCGGCCATGGCGTGGATCTCGTCGACGATGACCGTCTCCACGCGGGCGAGCGCGGGCAGCGCCCGGGGCGAGGTGAGGAGGAGGAAGAGCGACTCCGGGGTGGTGATCAGGATGTCGGGCGGGGTCCGGACCTGGCGGGCGCGCGCGGAGGCGGGCGTGTCGCCCGTGCGCACGGCCACGGTGGGCATGCGCAGCGTCTCGCCGCGCCGGGCGGCCTCGGCGGCGATGCCCGCGATCGGCGCCTGCAGGTTGCGGTGCACGTCGTTGTCCAGGGCCTTCAGCGGCGAGATGTAGAGGACGCGGACGCCGGACCCGGAAGCCGGTCCGCGCGGGGCGGCCGGACGCGCCAGCCGGTCGATGGCCGTCAGGAAGGCGGCGAGGGTCTTGCCGCTCCCGGTGGGAGCGGCGAGCAGCACGTGCTCGCCCCGCGCGAGCAGGGGCCACGTGGCGGCCTGCGCGGCCGTGGGCTCGCCCAGCGCGCGGCAAAACCACCCGGCGACCGCCGGGTGGAAGCCCGCCAAGGGATCGGCCGGAGGGGCCGGCGGCGTGCTGCCACGGCGCATGGGGGCCAGTTCGCGGCGCAGACGGCGATCCCCGTTCCCAAAGGGCCCCCCGCCTTGCAGCCGGAGCGCGGCGCGTGGGTGGGCCGCCGGGGCCGCGGGCGTAGCCACGGGGTATGGGCGCGTTCCGGTGGCGCCGGCGGTCCTCGAACGGTCCGCCCCTCGCGGCTGGGGCACGTGGGCGGTGAGAGGCGCGTCCGGCGCCGCGGACAGGCGATCGGCGGTGTCCCCGGCCGCCCGCCGTCTGGGAGCGGGGCGCCGATCGGACAGGGGTGGGCGCTCCGGGCCCTCCCGGAGACGCCGGACGGCCCCGACCGGTTGCCGCGCCGGCCATCCGCTGGCCGTGCGAGGGGGACCCTCCCGGACCCGGGTCGAAGCACCCCCGCCGCCGGGGCGGGCTCGCCGGCCCCTTCCGAGCCCGCCCGACCTCCTGGCCCGCCCCGGCCGTATCCCCTGGGAGGTGCCGCCGTGCCCCGCGCGACCGCGGACCTTCTGACCCCGGCGCTTCTCGTGGACGTCGACCGCGCCCGCCGCAACCTCGCCCGCATGCAGGAATACTGCACCGGGCACCGTCTCGCGCTGCGGCCCCACGTCAAGACGCACAAGCTGCCGCTCTTCGCGCGCGAGCAACTCGCGCGGGGCGCGGCGGGCATCACCTGCCAGAAGCTCGGCGAGGCCGAGGTCATGGTGGACGCCGGCTGCGACGACATCCTCCTGTCCTACGAGGTGGTGGGGGAGCGCAACCTCCTGCGGCTGGGCGCGCTGGCCCGCCGCTGCCGGTTGGCGACGATCGCCGACAGCCGCGCGGTGGTGGACGGCCTCGCCTGGGCCGCCGCCCGCGCCGGCGTGGACCTGCCGGTGCTGGTGGACGGGGACGCGGGCTATGGCCGCACCGGCATCGCGGCCCCACACGACGCGGTGGCCCTGGCCGAGGCCGTCGCCTCCACGCCGGGCCTGCGCTTCGCGGGGCTCTTCACCTACCCGACGCTGTCCGGGACGCGGGACTGGCTCCGCCAAGCCTTGCAGGGCCTCGCCCGTTCTGGCCTCGCCGCCCCGGTGGTCAGCTCCGGCGGCACGCCCGGCGCGCTCGCGACCCACGAGGTGCCCGAGATCACGGAACTCCGCGTCGGCACGTACATCTACAACGACCGAACCATGGTGCGCCGCGGGGCCGCCGCGCCCGAGGACTGCGCGCTCTCGGTTCTCGCCACCGTGATCAGCGCCCATGCCGCCGACCGCGTCATCCTCGACGCCGGGAGCAAGGCCCTGACCAGCGACCTCGTCCAGCACGAGGCGGCGCTCGGCCACGGCGACGTCCTCGGATATCCGGGGGCCCTGGTGGGCCGGCTCTATGAGGAGCACGCCGTCTGCGACATGCGGGCCTGCGCCGCCCTGCCCCGGGTCGGCGACCGGGTGCGCGTCGTGCCCAACCACGCGTGCGCGGCGGTGAACCTGTACGATGAGGTGGCGCTGGTGCGCGGCGACGAGGTGCTGGACATCCTGCCCGTCGCGGCGCGGGGCCGCAGCCGGTGAACCGCGCCGGCCGGCGCACATGGGAGGTCATGCGCGGTGGGCGAGCCCAGGCGCGAGATCCGGACCCCCGACGCGCCGCTGCCCGGAGGCGGCTACTCGCAGGCGATTCGGCGCGGCAACATCGTCTACACCGCGGGGCTCGGTCCGCACGACCCCGCGACGCGGCAGGTCGTCGGCGACGACATCGCGGCGCAGACCCGCCAGACGCTGCGCAACCTCGAGGCGGTGCTGGCGGCGGCCGGCGCGGGCCTTGGCGACGTGGTCAAGGTGACGGTCCACCTGCAGCACCTGGGGCGCGACTTCGCCGCCTTCGACCGCGCGTACCGCGAGGTGATGCCGGAGCCGCGCCCCGCGCGAACCACGGTGGGGTCGCAGCTCGCCGCGATCCTCGTCGAGATCGACATGATGGCCGTGTTGCCTGGATAGGTCGCATGGGCGGCGCCCGCCGGGCGCCGCCCATGCGCAATCCGGACAGCGGGCGGAAGGGCGCGGCCCTCAGCATCGGATGCTCGACAGCGGCGCCGACTTCACGGTAGGGCTGCCCTGCTGGTCCTCCTGAATCCAGACGAGGCGGCCGCCGACGGGCTCCACGCTGCCCGCGCTCGTGGCCACCCCGGCCAGGGTGACGCCGGGCACGCTGCACCAGGACGTCGCGCCGGCCGGGAGCAGGTCGAGCGACTGGCCGGAGGATTCTCCGCCGATGACCGCGAGCAGGGCGCCGTCGGGCAGCACCTGCACGCCCTGCGGGGCCGGGCTCTGGCCGCCCGGCAGCGGCGGGAGCGTCACCGGCGTCCAGGTCGCGCCACCGTCCGTGGTCACGCGCACCGAGGGCATCGCGGTTCCCGCGCCGCGGCCCACGAGGAGCGCCTCCTGTGGGCCGACCGCCGCGATCTCGTTGAGATCGCAGCCGTTCGCCAGGTCCGCCGCGTTGCGGTCGTAGGCCTCGGTCCACGTGGCGCCACCGTCCGCGGAGCGCTCGATGGGCTGCGGGTGGTCGTTCATCGCGCACGAGCCGGTGGCGGTGGGCGCCGGGCCCCAGCGCAGGCAGGGCCCGCCGCTCGGGCAGGCCAGGGCGGCCGCCTGCCACGACGCGCCCCCCGCGGTGGCCTGCGTGAGCGCGAACGCGGGGGACCTGGAACTCGGCCCGCTGCCCGCCGCCGCAACCGGTCCGTAGATCGCCTGCACGGCGCCGCCGGACGTGACCGAGAAGCCGCCGAACCCGCCGGGGTCGAAACCCGTGGGCGGCGGCACCGCGTTCCATGTCTTCCCGCCGTCGGTCGTGTACGCGGCGGCGTGGTAGACCGGCGGCGCGCCGTACTGGACCTGGCCGACCTCCCACTCGGCGTACACGGTGCCGGCGGCCGACGGATCGGGCACGGCGCTCTCGCAGGGCGGCGTCGGCGACGCCGTGCCCGTGACCGCGTACCCGACCTTGGTGAGGGCGGCGGGCACGCCGCTCGTGGATACGGAGGTCCAGGTCTGGCCGCCGTTCCGCGACACATCGACCGCGCCGGTGGCGCAGGCCGCGAGAACGCCCGGTTGGGCCGGGTCGGCGGCCGGGCCGACGATGTTGCGCTCGACCCAGAGCTGCGCCGTGGTGGGCAGCGCGCTCCAGGAAAGCGGCGCGGCGGCCGACGAGGAGGCGCTCCCCACCCCTGCGGTGGACGAGCCGGCGGCGGAGGATGAGCCGCCAGTGGGCGGCGCGGCGGTGCCGGTGGATCGGCCGCCGGCGGGCGCCGCCGGGGCCTGGCCGCACGCGGCCGCCAGGAGCGCGGCGGCGCAAAGGCCGGCGAGCGCGGCCGTGGCGGCCCTGGTGCGGCGGGGCGCGGTTGCTCGGGCGGTCGACGTCACGATGGACCCTCCTGTTCCGGTCGGGGGGCGCCGTGCGTCGCCGCCCGGGGTTGTCAGACGGCCGCCCGCCTGTGGCGGTTCCCGGGGGCTGCTGGCAGGGCGCCTGCGCGTCCCCGGGAGCGCTACACCGCCGGCGCATCCCGCCCGGCGCGCAGCCCGGCCGCCATGGCGAGCCCCGCGGCGCCGACGGCGGCGACCAGCGCGATCACGTCGTGGAAGCCTCCTGCCGCCGGTCCGCCCGACCGCTCCCGTACCTCGAAGAGGGTCATGACCAAAGCGATGCCGACCGCGCCGGCGGCGCGGTCGACGATGTTGAACAGCGTGTTGCCGTCGGGGACGCGCTCCGGTGGGAGCTCCCCGATCAGGCGGCCCAGCATGGGCTGGATCACCAGGCCGATGGCGAAGCCGCGGCCGGCGAGGAGCAGACCGAGGACCGACACAGCCGTCGACGTCGTGACCCAAAGCATGCCGCACGTGGCCGCCGTGAGGATCGCCATGCCCAGGACCGCGGTGCGGCGGACGCCCCACCTCCGCGGAAGGGTGTTCCCGAGGATGCTGCCCACACCCGTCGTGATGCCCTGGGGAAACAGCGCGAGGCCGGCGGTGAGCGCCGTCCGGCCCTGGAACTCCTGCATGAAGGCCGGAGTGACGACGATCAGCGCGAAGGTCACCACGGACACGGTGGCGACCAGTCCCATGGCCAGGGCGCCCTGGGCGGTGCGCACCAGGGCCGTGTCCACGATCGGATGGGCGGTTCGCCCGGCCCATCCGGCGTAGGCCAGGAGCCCGCCGGCTCCGCCCGCCCAGAACGGCCATACGGACGGCGCCAGCCAGCCCCGGGCCAGGCCCGCCGAGGCGCCGTACGTGACGAGCGCGAGGCCGCCGCCGAGGAGGGCGAATCCCGGGAGGTCGAACGCGCCGCGGGCGCCGGGGCGCACGGGCTCGACGGCGGCCGGGAGCCGCGCCGCGCCCAAGACGGCGACCGCGCCGACGGGGACGTTGACCAGGAACACGGCCGGCCACCCCGCCGCATGCAGGAGGACGCCGCCGAGCGCCGGGGCGACGGCGGGCGCCAGGAACAGGACCATGCCGGCGACGGCCGGCAGGCGCGCCGAGCCGCGGCCCGTGCCGAACAGCATGTTCATCGCCAGCGGCACCAGCGGCGCCCCGAAGGCGCCCTGCGCGACGCGCGCGGCGCAGAGGGCGCCGAGGGTGCGTGAGGCCGCGCACAGGGCGGACGAGACCGTGAACGCGGCCAGGCTATAGACGTAGAGGCGCCGGGTGCCGAAGCGCTTGGCGAGGTCCGCGGAGGCGGCGAGGGCGATGGCCAGGGCGAGCAGGTAGGCGCTGACCACCCACTGGGCCGCGCCGAGCGGCCCGTGCAGCGACCGGGCGATGCTCGGCAGCGCGACGTTGACGATGCTGCTGTCGATCATGCTCATGAACGGTCCGGCCAGGAGCCCGACCTGCAGCAGGAAGCCCAGGCGCTCGGACGCCGGGTCGCCCGCGGGCACGGCCATCCCTCCTGTGCGGCTGCGCGGGTCCGGGGCGGGCTGCGCCGGAACGTTGGGTAGCCGATCAGTCAACGCATGGGGTCACGGTTCCGGCTCGGTCGATAGCCGGCCGGCCCACCGCCGGGTCGATACCTCGGGAGGGCAAGCCGCGCGGGGGCACCGCCTTGACCCACGGCCTCAGGCGGGAGGGGCCGGCTCGCCGGACCCGGGGCCCCGTGGGGGATCATCGGGAGGTCCCGGCGCCGGGGGCCGCAGGAACAGGGCGATCACGCTCTCGGCGGTCGGCACCGCCGACCACAGCGAGGGGCTGGCGGCGGCGACGGCGATCCCCTGCATGCACATCGCGAGCAGGATCACCAGATGCCGCGGGGCCCCGGAGACGAGGTCCCCCCCCTCTGCGCCCTGGGCGACGAGCGCGGTGAGGAGCCGTTCCGAGTCGGCCACGAGGGCCGCGGCCTGGCGGCGGGCCTCTTCGGGCACCGCGTCGCTCATCAGGGCCTGAAGGACGACCATGAACGTGTGCGGGCTCGACGCCAGCCCGGCGGTCTGCTGCTCGATGAGCCACCGCAGGCGGCCGGAGGGCGGGCCGGGCCGGTCGATCGCCGCGCGGAGGAGCGCGACGGCGCCGCGGGCCGCCCCGTCCACCAGGGTGGCGAAGACGGCCTCCTTGCTGGGGAAGTAGTGGTAGAGCAGCCCCTTGCTCATCCCGGCCGCCTCAGCGAGGTCCTCGATGCGCGTGCCCACGTATCCGTTGCGCGCAAACACCCGCGCCGCGGCCTGCAGAATGGCGGATCGGCGTTCGGCGCGGATCGCCTCGTTGGCCGCCTCGTTGCGCGGCGCGGACGCCACCTCCTTGACCGACCGTATGGTCAACATACGTGCCGGGCCGCGGGGACGTCAAGGCGCGTGCCGCCGCCCGGGCAGCGGCTTCTGGGCCGTTGGCATGGCGTGGCGCAGGGCCCCCTGTCGCAGGGCGCGAACTTCCTGTCGCGGCAGCCGGCCGGCTCGTTGGGGGTCCAGGGGAGGAGGCCGCGGTGGGCGTCTTCGATCGGATGCGCGGCCTGGCCCGCGAGGTCCGACAGCTTCAGGGCGGCGTGGACAAGGCGCTGAAGCGTTCCGCCTTGCGGGCCCAGGTGGGCGAACAGGAGGCCGCGGTCCGCGAGGCGCTCGTCCAGATCGGGGAGATCTCCTGGCGCGCGTACGAGGCCGGAGCGCCCGTTCCCGAGGGTGCGGAGGTCCCCATGCGTGCCCTGGATGCGGCCCGCGCGGAGCTCTCCCGCCTCGAAGACGAGATCCGCGCCCTGGAGGCATCCGAACCGGGCCCGGGGGCCGCCTGCCCGCACTGCGGCGCGTCCACGACGGCGGGCCAACGGTTCTGCATGCGGTGCGGCTGGTCTTTGGGGGACGCATCCGCCACCGTCGCTCCCGCGCCGCGGCACTGCGGGTCGTGCGGCGCGTCCCTCACGCCGCAGGATGCCTTCTGCGGGTCCTGCGGCGCGGCCGCGGCTCTCCGGGCGGGCCAGGGCGGGGGCTGAAGCTCGCGAGGCCCGCGGCCCCCAGGGCTCCCGCACGGGGAGGCGTGCAGGCAGTGTCGGCCGCGGGCGGTGGGATGCGCGAGTGTGCGCGATGCGGCACGGGCATGCCCCGGAACGCCGCCTTCTGCCCATCCTGCGGCTGGCGCAACGCGCCGACCCGCCTTGGCATCCTCGATGCCCGCTGGTGGCGCATCCTCGGCGGCGGTTACATCCTCTTCGTCATCGTCAGCCACGTCGTCCGTTGGACCGGCATCCTGAACCTGGTCCCGACCGAACTGCTCCTCGGGAGCTTCCTCGTGCCCGTGTCCTTCGTTTACTTCCTGTATGAGAATGGCACGTTCGCCCAGATGCCGGCCACGGCGGTGGCGGGCGCCTTCGTCCTGGGCGGCGTCCTGGGGGTCTCGGCGGCCGGCATCCTCGAGGCCGGTTTCGGGCAAGTCGTGCTGGTGGGCTTCATCGAAGAAGCCGCCAAGATCCTCGGCGTCATCTGGTGGCTCGGAAGCGCCGAACTGCGGGGCGAAGGCGGGGGCATCGTGCTCGGCGCGGCCGCGGGGATGGGCTTTTCCGCGTTGGAGACGATGGGCTACGGCCTATCGTCCCTGCTGACGCCGAACGGGTTCGATCCGTCCTCCATGGTCTCCGAACTCATGGCCCGCGGCGTCCTGAGCCCCCTCGGCCACGGAACCTGGACGGCGATCCTGGCGGGAACGATGTGGCGCGAGAAGGCGGCCGGACGCTCGCCCTTCGGCCGCCCCGTGCTCAAGGCCTACGTCACCGTGGCCGTGCTCCATGGCCTGTGGGACCTGGCGGACTCGTCCCCGGCCCTCTCCCGGCTCAGCATCCATCTGCCGTTCGTGCAGTTGCCGGTCAGTTCGCTGCTCATCGGGGGCGTGGGCCTGTATATCCTCCGGGGCATGGTGCTCCGCAGCCGCCGCGGGCCGGATCCCGTCGCGGCGTGACCTCCTGGGGCCCGCGGGGTCGCTGGGCGGGCAGCACGAGCGGTTCGCCGAGCCGGTGGACCCAGGGCGGGCTGTCGGGTCCGGGTGCGGCCCGCAGGGCGGCGTCCGCAGTCCAGTACGCCGCAGGAACGCGGCGTCGTACAGGGTGGGCAGGCGCCCCCGGTCGGCGACGGCCGATGCCCGGTCCACGGAGTCCTCATCCGTCACGAACAGGAGGGGTAGCTTCCGAAAGTTCCGCCACGCCTCCGCCGCTTCATCCTCCGTTCGCAGGCCCTCGCGGGCGCGGCGCCGGATCGCCGGCCCGATCTCCGCCCAAGCGAAGGCCGGCAGGACGTTCGCGAGGTGCGTATCCGGCTCGGGGACGGCGAGTTTGCTCAGGACGCTACCGTCGATGCACGGCGTGCGATCGTGGGCGCCGACGGCGTGGCGCACGGCCCCCGGGGTCCGGGAGCGCCAGCAGCCTTCGCGGTTGGATGCGGAGAGCAGGCGGGCGACGAAGCGCCCCTCGCCGTCCGTCAGGAAGTCGGCGTGCGGCGGGGAGAAGCGCGGGTGGACCAGGGTGAAGACGAACCGCCCCCCCGGCCGGAGCACGCGCCGCACGGCGCCGTAGGTGGCCGTAAGGTCCGGAATGCCCATGGGCGCCAGGTTGCTGTAGACCGCGTCGAAGCTCTCTTCGCCGCAGATGCGCAGGTCCGGCGGGTCGCCCTCGGCGTACTCCACCCCGATGGCCAGCAACTCGACCCGCAACCGAGGTGGAGGATCCGCCGGCCCCGCACTTCACCCATCGCTCCGAGCCGGTACCGCGTCACAAGCCCGTGCACTGTGGCGGCGCTTCCGTCGTCGGCGCCCAGGCACGCCGCGTACCGGAGCGCGAAGGAGTCGTAGACGGCGGTGGACATGCCCGCGATGGACGGTTCGGGGCCGGCCGGGGTACCCCCTTGCGGGTCCGGGGCACCCGCCCCGCGGGCGCCCCGGCGGCGCCGGCCGTCCGGCAGTCCATACAACCCCGTTGGGGCCCCCCTCGGCGACCCGTCCGGCGCGCCGCGCGACGATGCGGTCGGCCGCCCGCTTGGGGGAAAGGCGGGGGCAGATCAGCGTCCTCCCCCGCCACCCGCGCAAGCCGCGCCTCCGGTGGACGACGACCGCCGCACCCGCCGTCACGGCCGAACCCCGCTATCCCCCTTGTCCAGCACGGGGCCCGGCTCCCGCCTCCGGGGTCCCGCCCGGTTCCGCGCCCGACCCCTCCTCCCCGCCGTAGTGGGCCGCGACGGCGCGGAACGCCTCCTTCGGTTCCCAGGGCATGTCGGGGTACGTCGTGCCGTGCCCCCGCGCAAAGGTCTTGACGAGGCCCATCCCGGACATGTCCAGGTCGTACAGCGGGTCTTCGCTGTATTTCGAGGACCACCCATCCACGAAGCTCGAGACGAACGCGCCGTCGATCCCGGCGCCGTCCAGGATCCGCAGCGTCTCCACCAGTTCGCGCGCCTGTAAGCCCTCGTCGCGGATGTATGCGCCCTTGAGGCGTACCCGGAAAAGGCGGCCGATCAGGCGGAGGTGGTGCAGGACCACCGTGCGTTGCTCCAGCACGCCGAAGCCCAGCGCCCCCGAACTGTCCGCGCCCCGATAGGTGCGCATCCCGAACTCGGTCACGGCGACCGGCTTGCCGGTGGCGAGGAGGGGCTGCAGCATCTGCACGTACCGGTCCTTGATACGCGCATCTCGGTAGTGGTCGATGCCCACGATGTCGAAGGGCGCCCAGTCGACGGCCTCGAAGGCAAGGGACGCATGGGTCAGGGGACCGCCGAAGACCGCGCGGGCGGCGGCGGCCGCCCGGCCAAGGAAGGCGTTCAAGGGCCCGTTGTGCGTGCCGGCCTTCAGCCGCTCGCGGGCGGTCGGGGTCCCGAAGCGTTCCTCGATGCTGCGGCCGGGTACGATGCCCCGCATGAACAGGGTCAGCTCCGTGCCCAGGATGAACGTCACCCTGTCGGGGTGCCGGCGGCGCAGGGTCTCGGCGGCGGCCGCCGCCGAGAGAAGGGCCTGAAGCGTCTGCTCCGCCGGCCGCTCCCAGATGGTGGGGGAGTACCACACCTCCAGGCCGAGGCCCAAGCCGATCTCCGCCACGGCCGCCAGCCGGTCGAGGTGGGAGCCCGTCACCCGGACGGCGTTGCAGTGCAGGTCGTCGCGGATGATCTGCAGCTCCCGGTGGGCCACGGCCAGGTCGAGCCTCGGCCTCGAGTCGACGTGCCACAGCAGCCCGGACAAGACGGTCCCCGAATCATAGACCACGCCGCGCCGCTGCACCGGCCTCGCCCCTTCCGCGAAGGGGGCGGCGGCGGCGGCATCCCGCCCCCGGCCCATGCCGTCCCGGCCGAACCCAGCACCACAGGATCGGGCGCGCGGCGCCACGGGCATCGCCGCCGCAGCGGCTTGGACGGCCGGATGGCCAACCGGAACCGTCCCGCCCGACCCGGGCGGAAGAAGCAGGCGAGGCCTTGCGGTGCGCCCAGGGTCGAACCATGATCGTCAGAGCTCCGCCGGATCCAGGGTGACATGCTCGATGCGGGTCCTCCGATGCGAATAGGCAAGGTGCACACGGCCGTCCCCGCCCTCGATGATCGCCGGATACGAGAACTCGCCGTCCCCCGCGGCGAGAACGATGGGCGGCCCCCAGTTCCGGCCGCGATCCTCGGACACACGCAGCGCCAGCGGCGAGCGGGCGCTCTCGGTGGGGTTGTGCGCGAGGAGCAGGCGCCCGTCGGACAGGACCTGGGCATCGATCCCCGTGTCGGGATTGGGCAGGTCGGTGGGTTCGGCCTCGCTCCACGTACGGCCTCCGTCCGCAGAGCACGAGCGCCAGATGCGGCGGTCGCCGGTGCGCAGATACATCTGCATTTCCCCATCAGGCCAGGCGGCCAGCGCCGGCTGAATCGCGCCGCTGCACCCTTGTGGCACGGCGATGGCCTGTCCATAGCGCCAGGTCCCGCCGCCCGCGGGGCGTGTTCCCAGCCAACTCCGGCGCTCCAGGTCGCTGTATGCGCCGATCGCCAACTCGCCGTTCGGCCGCACGAGGGGCTTGTTCTTGACCAGGAAGCTGCGCTGGTCGCGCAGGGATTGCTCCTGGCTCCAGGTCCAGCCGCCGTCCCGGGACTGGACGATGTAGCTGAAGCTGTCGTGCCCGCGCGCCCTGCCCTCGAAGTTGCCCTCCGGCCGCTCGACGCGCGTGAAGAAGAGCTCGATCCGTTCCTCGCCGTCGGGTCCGGTATGCGCGCAGAGGGCCGCGTTGCCGTACGCGCGCGGGTCGTTCATGCCCGCGACGGCGCGCACGTCCTGCCATTGCGCCGCCCCGGCGGGCCGCCGCGCGAAGAGGATCACGCCGTTGCCGCCCTTGTGGTCCGCCCCGGCGAACCACGCGCAGATCAGCTCGCCGTTGCCGCGCTCGGCGATGGTCGCGCCGTGCGCGGACGAGTAGCCGGGCAGCCGGTCGAAGATGAAGCAGCGGTCGACGGGCACGCCCTCACCCCGTCCCACCTATACCACCAGTCCCGCGGCGCGCACAGCCGCCCGCATCCCCCCCGGCAGGCGCCCATCCGGGGACCGTTCCGGCGCCGGGGGGCATCTCGCCGCCGTCGATGCGCAGGGCGGCCACGAAGGGCGGCAGAGCCGGAGTCTGCGGGGCGGGGGGCGTCGGGCCGGAACCTCCCGGTGGGCCACGGGCCGAGGGTTGCGCCGCGCGCGCGGCGGGCGGTGGCGCGGTGCAACGATCGGCCCGGGACCGGCCTCGGGGTCGCCATTGTCGCGGTCATCGCCACCGTGTATGGAATCTTCCGTCTTTTGCTCACGCTCCTGGGACTGGCCGGGATGGCCCTCGCCTCCGCCGGGATGCCCATCCAGCACAGGACGGGTACGCTCCTCTGTGCGACGGCGTCGGACCTCATTCTGAACATCGGATTCCTGGCCTTCGGCATGGGCGCTTTGCCGCTCAAGGGCTGGTCCTGGGTCGCCGGCATGGTGGCCCTGGCGCTGGAAGTGGCCGGCGAACTCGTTGCGTTCGTGCCGCACGGCTCCCACGCCCACCTCCTCACCATGCAGGTCCTCGCCGTCGTGATCTTCTGGTACCTCGTCCGCCTGGATGTTCGCTCCGCCTTCGGGAAGCCCGCGTAGCGCCGTCCCAGTTCCGCCGCGGCTCATGCGGCCGGCTCCCGCCATGCGGGCCAGCCCCCTTCGGCCAGATGGACGGCGCAACGGCCGCCGCCTCCACGCCCGCTGCCGTTGGCCGCCCTCCGAGCGGGAGTTTAAGCGTGGGTGGGGGACGACGGGGTCCCAAGGCTTGAGGCAGAGGCGTTTTGGGACAGTCACGGTGTAGTACCTGCGGAGGTGGCCGGGTGGGGGTCTGGGTGGAAGCGCTGCAAGCCGAGCAGGGTGAACAATCGCTGCTGCTCGGCGTCGCGGCGGGTGAGACGGATGCCGACCGGAACGGCGCGCGGGCGCTTTCCGGGTTGGGGTTGGGGGAGATCGGCGACGGCTCGTATCTGGGCCAGGGTCTCGATGAGGGCGGCGAACCCAGGGGCGCGTGCGGGGTCGGCCCGCCGGACCTCGCGGTACAGAAGGGCGCTCAACAGGAGGGCGAAGACGCAGTATGCCGCGTGGACGCGGACCTTTTGGTCGGTCCAGTGGAACAAAGGACGCCAGCTGACGAAGTGCGGGTCCTTCCATTGCTTGAAGGCATCTTCGATCTCGGCCTGGCTGCGGTAGGCGGCGATGATCTCCTCATCCGTCCACTTGGACTGGTCGGTGAACAACAGCGTCTTGCCGAAGTAGAGATCGACCATCTCTTGGAGACCCCGGTCGTCCCACTCGTAGGTGAGATGAACGCGCCCACCTTCGTCCGCGGTGACCGTGTAGCGGAGGTACGGTCCAGGCTCTCGACCCCGCAGCAGGCGGGCGATGAGGCGCTTGGTCCCGTCCGGGGTGGGCCTTTTGCCACGAGGCAAGGGTGATTGGGTCCAGCGGTGCAGCTTGGCCTGCAGGGCCTGCAAGCCCGCTTCGATCTGGCGACGCTGCCGCTGCAGGCCCTGCATCTGGCCCGCCAGCAGGTGGGGGTTGAAGGTGGCGACGACGGTCCGTTCGACACCATAAACCTGCCGGGTGACCCGGTGAGCGAGAAGTCCCGGCCAGCGATCGGGGTTCACCTCGTGATAGGCGACCTGCGGGATGGCCAGCACGTCCTTGTGTTGTCCGGGCACCAACGAACCGACGAAGCGCAGGCGATCGCGCGCGACGCGGTCCAGATTGGCCTGACTGTTGTTACCCTTATCGAAGACCAAGGTCACCTCGGCCTCCGGCCCGGCCACCGCGCGGCAGCGGGCGACGAGGCGGGCGTATACATGCTCAAACGCCTTGCTGTCGGGGACGTTGCCGGGGTAGGTCTCGTGCAGCAGGGGGACATGGCCGTCGGCGGTGGCCAAAAGGCCGAGCCCGATCTGACGCAGATCGTTGCGCTTTTGTTTGTTGTGACCACGTTGGGGGAGTTCGGCATCGGTTCTGGTGTTGATGTATGTGAAGAAGTTCGTGGCGTCGTAGATGAGCCCCCGCACCTGGACGCCGAATTCCGCGACCGCCGCCCGGGCCAGATCCAACTCGATGGCCTCGATGGCGGCCGCGTCGACGCGGTCCATCGCTTGCCAGAAGCGTTGACTGGTGAAGTGTTGTGCCGATAGGCCCCAGAGCCGGCGTAGCATGGTGCGCTCGTACCAACCGCCAATCTGGGCCTTGCTCTTGGCCGCGACGACCCGATTGATGGCCGCGAGCAACAGGTAGCGGCCGACGCCGACCTCCTGCTGTCCCTGGGGCACGTGGCGGTCGACGATGCTCTCCAAGCCGAGACGCTCCGCGATAGCCAGCACGGCGGCGACCGCGCCGAAGTCGTAGACGACGACGTCGTACGCGCCGGGTCCCTGCAGGCAGCGGGCCACGACGTCCTCCATCTTGCCGAGGTACCGCTGCCAGACGATGCGAGGCTTGCCGTTGACGCGCTTGGACTCGACGGCGTACCAGTACTCGTGCCCGCGGACGGTCTTGCGCATGAGGCGCGGCAAGCGAGACCCTCCCCGGTGATGGCCGCCGTCAGGTGCTACCCATGGTCGACCTATTCTCCAGTTGGGTTCTGGTTCCTGCGTTTATCCGCTCCTTCCCGGGAGACTATCAGGTGCTACGTTCCCGGGAGCCGCCTCCGGTCTGCCCGTTCGCTCGCGCTCGCCTGAAACATCAAGCGGGACAAGGGTTTCCCCTCGCCCCGCCCTCCGCGCTGTGCTCGACCCGGCTGCAGGTGCTACGCCCGCTCTTAAACTCCCGCGAGGCATCCGCGTCGAGGGTCGTCCATCATCGATACGCCGCCCACCCCGTGATGGCCCATCCGATGCTCGTCCGCCAGAAGGCGCCACGAGCGTCGCTGGATCGGCGGCGGCGCCGCCTCTGGTGACGCAAGGACCGTTGGGCGCCGGTCGCGTCAAGCCGCAGGGCCTTCGCCCGATGGGCTCCGCCCGTCGGCCGCCCGCGGAGCCTCCAGGCGACCCGGGGGATCAGGGGCGGCGGCATCGGCGCAGGCGGGCGGCCGGACCTCACCGAAGGTTCGCGCCGGCCGAGCCGTCGCGGTGCCGGCCCAGGTCCACGGGAAAGAGGTGTTCCGATGACAAGGCAGGAGTCCGTGCGCACGTCCCGATTTCTGCACCGGGCGCTTCATCCCGACATGCGCGCGCTGCGCACCGCCATCGGCGAGGCCAATGGGATCAACGCCAAGCTGGCTGTGTTCGTCACCAATCTGGTTGGGACGATGTGGTGCGCCTACCTCTTCACCTGCATCGCGCTGCTCGGGCTGCCCACCGCGCTGCGGCCGGGCGGCGAAGGGATCGTGGCCTGGATCGCGCAGACGTTTCTCCAGCTCGTGCTCCTGTCCGTGATCATGGTCGGGCAGAACGTGCAGAGCCTGGCCGCAGACGCCCGCTCGGAGAACACCTTTCGCGACACGGAACAGATTCTCGACCGGCTCGACATCCACACGGAAGGCGGGCTCAAGGCGATTCTGGACCGCCTGGACGACATCGAGCGCCGGCTTCCCGCGCGGAGCGATGCGGCGTCGTAGCGGGCCAGGGCGCGCCGCTCCGTCATGGATCCCGCCGAGCGGCCCACGGGCCGGGCGGCGCTCGGGGCCGCGGGCGCCCGTTTGCGGAAGGGGCGGAAGCGGTGGACGAGACGGCGCTGCTGCAGCCCCTCTTCGACGATCCGCTCCGCGAGGTCGTCCACGTCCGGCCGGGCTACGCGAGCCATGCGTCGGACGTCTGGCTCGTCCGCACGGATGCCGAAGAGGCCGTGGTGCGGGCGTCCCGGCTGGGGCCGGAGGCGCGGGGGCCCTTCCATGAGGGGTGCCGCGCCCTCTTCGGCTCGGATCCGAGCCGGGTCTGGGACCTGGAGGCGATCAACGGCCACCTCGGCGCCTGCGGCGCCCTGCGGGTGCCGCGCGTCCTGCGGCGGGGATGGGTGGGATCCCGCCCCTGCGTCGTCGTGGAGCGCCTGCCGGGGACGTCGATCGAGACGTTCGCCGGCGCGTCCCCGCGCGTGCTGGCCGACCTGGGCCGGGGTCTGGCGAAAATGCACAGGCGCACGGGCGACTGGTTCGGCACGCTGACCCCCCGCCACCGGGTGCCGCTGGATCGCTTTCCGACCCGGTTGGCCGAGAGCATCGCCGCGCTGATCCCCGCGTATCGCCCGGACCTGGGGGAGCGGGCGGACGGCGCGGTCGCGGCCGCCAGGCGGCTACCCGTGCCGCCCGCCGCGTGCCCGATCATGCCGGACCTGGATCCGACCCAATTCCTGGTCCACGGCGACCGGCTCAGCGGGCTCGTGGACACGGAGTACTGCTGCGCCGGGCCCCGGGAACTGGACTTCGTGGCCCTGGAGTACGTGCTGGACCGGGCCGGGGCGCGGATCTTCGCCGAGGCGTACGCGCGGGTGCTGGGGCTTCCGGTCCTGGGCGGCGTCCGGCCCCTCTACCGCCTTCTGTATCTGCTGCTGGAGGTCCAGGGGCGCGGGCCGTTCGACGGGTGGATGGCCCAACCGGCCCTGTTCGATTGAGGGGCTACCGGCCGCCCATGCCGGCGGCCCTTTCCGCCAGCATCTGCTCCAGCGGGTTGGCGGGGTTCGGCAGCGGCAGCGCCACAAGACGCCCCAGCCGCGCCGACTCATACACCGCCATCAGGATTTCCAGGGTCGCCCGCGCGCTGCGGCCATCGAGCGGATGCCGGTGGCCATCCTCCAGCGCGTCCAGGAGTTCCGCCTGCGGCGACAGGCCCCGGTGCCATGGGCCGGGGGCCGGGTCGACCACCTCGGGCCCGTTCCGCGCGACCACACGGAGCAGGGGCCCCTGGCCGTCGGGGGCGTCGCCCGCCACCTCGATGCGGCCGTCGGTCCCGTGCAACACGATGCGGTTGTAGTTGGGACCCGAGACCCGCGCTCCGAGGCCCTCCCGCTCGGGGGTCGCCCCGGCCCCCCCCGTGGTGAGCCACGCCCGCACGCCGCCCTCGAACTTGACGTGCGCCATGGCCGCGTCCTCCAGCGTGTGGCCCCAGCCGGTGCGCCGGCTCCGCGCGTCCACCTGCCCCAGGACCCACTCGGCCGGGGCGTCCCCGGCGTAGAAGCGCACCAGATCCACCGTGTGGGTGCCGTCCACCATGAGGGACGACCCGGGATGGCCCGCCGCCTGGATGTGCTCCAGGCGGCCGATGGCGCCGCCGCGCAGCAGCTCCCGCGCCTGCGCGTACTGGGCCATGTACCGCCGCTGGTGCCCCACCACCAGGGTTACGCCGTATCGGGCGCAGGCCTCGATCATGGCGTCGGCCTCGCCCAGGTTCATGGCCATCGGCTTCTCGCACAGGATCGCCCGGGGGCGGTACGCGGCCGCGGCGATGGTCAGCGGCGCGTGCAGGGTTTCGTTGGTGCAGACGAGCACCACATCCGGCCGCACCGCGGCCTGCATCGTCCCGTGGTCGGTGAAGCGCAGGGCGCGCGGTACATGGAACCGCTGACCGAAGCTCTCCAGGGCGTCCGCCTTCACGTCGCAGATGGCCGCGATCTCCGCCCTTCCCGTGGCGAGGAACGCCTCCGCGTGGTAATTGGCGATCCCCAGCCCGCCCACGCCGATGATCCCGACCCGCGCCGCGCGGTCCGTATGCTCCGCCATGCCGCTCCCCCCGCGGCGGCCCCGTACCGCGCCGGGGCGCCCTTCCCTTCCCGCGGGCGTACGGAGCGGAGCAGGACGCGTCCGGGGGTCATGGAAGGCCGGCTGCCGGCCCACCCGGGGAAGCGGGGGATGTGCATGGCCGAGGCCCGAGCCCTGCGCGTCGCCGTCGTCGGCTGCGGCAAGATCGCCGCGGCGCACGCCGGCGCCTACGTCCGCGACGGCCGCGCCCGGCTGGCGGCCGCGGTCGACCCCGCGGCGGAAGCGGCGGCGGACTTCGCGCGCCGCTTCGGCGTGCCGCGCACCTACCCCGACCACCGCGCGATGCTCGATGCGGAGCGCCCGGACGTGGTGTCCGTCTGCACATGGCCGCCCGACCACCCGGCTCCGGTCGTGGACGCGGCGGCGGCCGGCGCACGCGGGATTCTCTGCGAGAAGCCCCTGGCCGTGACCCTGCCGGAGGCCGACCGGATGCTGGCGGCGGCGGAGCGCGCCGGGGCGGTCTTCATGGTCGGGCACCAGCGGCGCCTGGAGGCGAGGTACCGCCTGGCGCGCGACCTGATCGCCTCGGGCGCCCTGGGTGAGGTGGTGGACGTCCACGGCACCTGCGGGGGCGACCTCCTCACCGACGGCACGCACCTGTTCGACCTGGCCCGGTTCCTCCTCGGGGACCCCCCGGCCGCCCATGTCTTCGCCGGCATCGACGTCACCCTGCCGGAGCGGATGGCGCCGACGGGCTTCGGCACCCTCCACTACAACGCGACGCACCGCCGGTACGGGCACCGCATCGAGGGGGGCGCCGCGGGCCACGTGCAGTTCGCGCCGCCGGACGGCGCGCGGGCGGGTCCGCGCTTCCGCTTCGAGACGGGCAGCATGGCCCGCCCCTTCGGCTACCAGCACTTCCGGGTGGAGGGCACGCAGGGGCGGCTCGCGGTGAGCGGGGACCCGGCGGACGGCGAGCGGGCCTGGCTACGGGTCCAGCGTCGCGGCGGCGGTCCCGGAGGGGCGTGGGAGGACGTGCCCCTGCCGCCCTGCGACCCCCTCGCGGCCGAGGTGGGGGCCCTGATCGACTCCGTGCTCGCCGGCGCCCCCACGCCCGATGCGGCGCTGCTCGCGGCGGGCTCGGCGCGCGCCGACCTCGAACTGGTCCTCGCCGCCCTCGACTCCGCCGTGCGGCGCCGGCTCATCGGGCTGCCCGCCTCCCTGACCGACCACCCGCTCGAGCGGTTGGATGCCGGCGAGACCCGCAGTCAAGGGGGGACCGCCCCGTGAACCTCGGCGTCGTGCAGCACTCGCTCGCCTGCGGGGAGGATCCCCTCCTTGCCCTCGACCGCGCGCACGAACTGGGCGTGCAGGTCGTGAGCATCTCTGCCGCCCCGCTGCTGCGGGATCCGGCGCTCCTGTCCCACGTCGCCGACCGGGCCGCCGCCTACGGCATCGGCGTGGAGACCGGATGGGGCGACCGGTTCCTCGACAACGGCGCCGGCCAGCCGGTCGAGCCCTTCCGCGCCTTCGTGCGCGGCCTCTGCCGGCCGCTGGGCGTCCGCGTCGTCGGCACCGCCGGCGGGAGCGACCGCTGGGACCGCCGGATGCCCCTGGCGGAGCAGTTGGCGCGCCTGACGGCCGCGCTGCGCCCGCTCGCCGCCGTGGCGGCCGAGGAGGGCGTGGTCCTGGCCCTCGAGAACCACGCCGACTATCGCGGACCCGAGGTCGCGGCCGTCGTGGCCGCGGTCGGCTCGCCCGGCCTCGGCGTCCGATTCGACACCGCAAACCCATACGCGGTCATCGAGGAGCCCCTCGCCGCCGCCGAGGCGCTGGCGCCCCTGACGGTCGCGACGCACATCAAGGATCTGAGGGTGCGCCCCAAGCAGCAGGGGCTCCTGGCCCTCGTGGGTTGCGCGCTGGGGGAGGGCGACGTCGACCTCGGGGCCATCGTGCCCATGCTCGCCGCGCGCGCCCCCGACCCGGCGCGCCTGACCCTCACGGTGGAGGTCGAGCCGCCGCCGGGCACGGACGTCTGGGCGGCGGCCCGCCGCAGCGTGGCGTGGATGCGCGAGGCGTTCGCGGACCTGCTGGGGCGGTGACGGGCGCGCCCAGCGGTGGAAGCGGGGCCCGGGCGGAGACCGGAGGAGGTGTCCCCTTGCCGGCGGCCCCCATGCGCGTCGCCCTCGTCGGCCTCGACAGCTTCTACTTCGCGCAGACCCTGGCGGCCCGTCTCCGTTCGATGCCCGAGGTGGTGCCCGCCGGCTGCTGCACGGCCGGCGCGTCCGACGCGGACATCGCGGCGAACTGCGGGGAGACGCCCGAGGCGTTCGCCTCCCGACACGGGCTGGCCCTCCACCGCGACCTCGACGCCCTGCTCGCCGCGGAGAGTCCGCGCGCGGCCGTCGTCGCCACGCGCCCCTCGCGCGCGGGGCCCATCGCCGCGGCCCTGGCCGCGCGCGGCGTCCATGTGTACCTCGTCAAGCCCGCGGTCCTCGAACCGGCCGACGCCGCCGCGCTCCGGGCGGCGGCCCTGGGGGCCGGGGCCTGCGTCGCCGCCGGCCTGACCGCCCGCCTGCAGCCTTGCGTCGCGGCCGCGGCCCGCCGCGTCCACGCCGGCGAGATCGGGAGACCCGTGGCCCTGCGCATCGCGCACCAGCACGGCCATCTCAGTTCGTGGGCGCCGGGGTGCTGGTACCGCGACCCGGCGGAGGGCGGCCCGGCCGTCTTCCTCGGCTGGTATGTCGTCGATCTCGCCCGGTGGCTGACCGGCTCTCCCCTGGAGGAGCTGCGCGGCGCCGCCGCGCGCCTGGTCGACCTCGGCTCCCCGTTCCCCGACTTCTACAAGGCCGTGGGCCGCACGGCCTCGGGAGCGCTGGTCGCGCTCGAGCTGCACTTCGGCGTGCGCTACCCGTGGCCGTCGTTCGAGATCGAGGTCATCGGCGAGACCGGTGCCGTCACGGCGAGCGACCAGGCGTGGGCGGGCCGCTTCTCGGCGGCGGGCGCCATGCATCCCCTGGCGCCGCCCGGGCCCGACCTGGAGACCGCCGAACTGCGCGATTGGCTGGCGGCCTGCGCCGAGCCCGGCCGGCGGCCGCTTTTCGGGGTGGACGACCTCGTGGCGACCGTCCGTGGCTGCCGGATGCTGCGTGAGGCGACGGGGGGATGAGTGGGGTGTCGGCCGCGGCGGTCCAGTCCGTCCAGGTCAATCCGGCCCATACCATGGCCAAACGGCCGGTTCAGGCGATCGAGCTCGTCGAAGGCCTCGGCGTGCTGGGCGATGCGCATTACGGTGCCACGGTCCAGCACCGGTCGCGCGTCCGCCAGGACCCGGCCGGGCCCAACCTGCGCCAGGTGCATCTCATCCAGGGAGAACTCCTCGACGAACTCGCCGGCCGCGGCTTCCGGCTGCGTCCGGGGCAGATGGGCGAGAACATCACCACGCGGGGAGTGGACCTCCTCGCGCTCCCGAAGCACACCATCATGACCATCGGCCCGGAGGCCATGGTGCTCGTCACCGGATTGCGCAATCCGTGCACCCAGCTGGACGGCGTCCAAAACGGCCTCATGGCGGCGGTGCTGGAACGGAGCGCGGGCGGCGCACTGATCCGCAAGGCCGGGATCATGGCCATCGTCATCCAGTCCGGCCGCGTCCGGGCCGGAGACGCCATCCGCCTGCACGCGCCGCCGGAGCCCCGCCGCCCCCTGGACAAGGTTTGAGCGCCCAGGCGGGGCGGCGGTGCCGCCCACCCTCCCCGCCTGGGCGTTCACGCGCCGCGCAGGCGGTGACCGTTCGCATGCTCCCCGACGTTGCCCCGGTACTCCACGTCCACCCCCGCGCCGTCCGCGCGGATGCGCAGCGTCCGGCCGAACGGCGTGCGCACCCAGTACCAGTCGAGGCGCAGCGTGCCGTCCGGCTCCCAGGCGGCGTGCCCCGCGCACGGCTCCGCCCCCGGGTCGCCCTGCTCCCATCGCCCCCAGCCGCAGGCAATCCGCCGCTCGGCGCCGCCTTCGACCATGCGCACCCCGCACGAGGGACCGCCGAAGTCCAGCGTCAGGGTCTCCAGTCGGGCGGCGTTCGGCTCGAAGGTCCAGGTCCCGCCCGCGGCAAACGCGGCGCCCGGTGCGTCGCCACCCGCCGGCGCGAGCGACAGGGCACCCAGCCGCCCGGCCAGAGCCGCATCGTCCGCCGCGGAGCCTGCTCCGGCCCCGAGCGCCGGGAGCACGTGTTCCCATACGCAGTCGAGCACACCCTGGAGGTTGCCGGTCCCGCCCGTCATGGCCAGCACCGCGTCCTGCTCGGGCAGGACGACGCAGTACTGGCCCCAGGCGCCGTCGCCGCGATAGGCGCCGTGCCGGCAGCGCCAGAACTGGTAGCCGTAGCCCTGGGCCCAATCGGGATTCGGCCCGCCGCCGTTGTGGATCTGAACCGACGTCGCCTCGCGGATCCAGTCCCGGGGGACCAGTTGCCGGTCGCCCCAGCGTCCTTCCTGCAGGAGGAGCTGGCCGAAGCACGCGATGTCCTCGGTGCGCAGCGACAGGCCCCACCCGCCGGTGTGGATGCCCTCCGGAGAGGATTCCCACGTCGCGCCCCGGATGCCCAGGGGCTCGAGGAGCCGCGGGGCGAGGTAGTCGAGCAGTGTCCGGCCCGTGACACGCTGCACGATCGCGGAGAGCATGTAGGTCGCGGCGCTGTTGTAGACGAACTTCGACCCCGGCTCATGCTCGACGTCCAGGCTGAGGAACCGGCGGACCCATGCCGTGTTGCCTCCCTCCCGCACGCGCGGCGTCGCGTCCTGGTCGTGGCCGGTGCCCATCGACAGCAGGTGGCGCACGCGCATGGCCGCGAGGTTGGGTCCGATCCGCGGCGGCAGGTCGTCGGGGAAGAAGGAGACGACCGCGTCGTCCGGGGACAGGCGGCCTTCGTGAACCGCGAGGCCCACCGCCGTCGACGTGAAGCTCTTGCTGAGCGAGTACAGGGCGTGCGGCGTCTCCGCGGCGTACGGCCGCCACCAGCCCTCCGCCACGACCCGGCCGTGGCGCAGCAGCATCAGGCTGTGCATCTGCAGGTTCCGCGCCGCCAGCGCGTCCAGGAGCGCGGCGATGCGTCCCGCCGCCACGCCCTCGGACGCGGGGGCGCTGCGGGGCAGGCGCCGGGCCGTCTCCACGAGCGGTCCCTCCCGCGCCGGTCCGGGGCAGGCGCCCCGGGGCCCGGCGCGGGCGCCTACGGCGCGCGGCGGCGCCCCACCTGCCGCATTCCGGCCGGGGGACGCCGCCGCCCTTCGTCAGTTCAGGATGTACGCGGTGACCCGCTGCACGCCGAAGTTGGAGACCTGGCGCGGGTTTCCGTCGATGAACATGTCGATCCGGTTGCCCTGGATCGCGCCGCCCTCGTCGCGGGCCCAGGCGTACTCGCCGCCCGCCGGAAGCGAAGGGGACCGGTAGCCCTGCACATACAGGTGCGTACCCAGCGGAATGACGCCCGGGTCGACCGCCACGTCGCCCGGCACCAGCGGCTTGCCGAAGAAGTCGACCGCCGGGTAGGGGTAGTTGTCGGCGAGGCTCGGGCCGTACGCCGTCGCCGTCAGGTGCACCACCCCGGTGATCGCGTGGCCGCCGATGGTGGCGCCGACCCCGAGGCCCGCCGGGACCTGCCCGGCGGACGTTCCGGCCAGCTTGGCCCAGGAAGCGGGCGCCGTCCCTCCGCTCGCCGCAAGGGCCGGCGCCGAGGCCGTCAGGGCCAGCACGACGCCGGCCGTTCCGGCCAGCGCCGCGAGTCTCCGACGCAGAGACATCTTGCACGCACCCCCTGCACGCCTGCGGGGTTAGCTCACGGTTCGCGTCCGGCGCTTGCCCCTTCCGGCCCGCCGGCGCGCCGCGGGTTGGGAGGAAAGAGTGTCCCCTTCCCCGGCAGGTCCGCGCGACCTCCGGGGATTCACCCTGCGGTGTTCCCCCGCGCCCTGGCTGTTCCAGGGCTTCGGCGATGTGCCCGCCACGCTAACACCGGCAAGGTGCGATGGTCAGGCGGCCGCGCAGGCCGCCTCCGGGCGGCGCGCCGGCCATTCGCGCCGCATCCGCCGTAGGGCGTCCCGCGCTCCGGCGCTGCGCCGCGCATCCACGTGCCGGCCGGCCTGCCGGAAACCGCCTTGGCTGGAGGTCCGCGCCGGCGGCGGCGCGGCGGTTGCGCGACATGCGGCCGGCCGGGGGCCCGGCGCGCCCGCCGGGCCCCCGGCGCCGCCCGACCCTGGCTGGAGTGGAAGATCTTTTCCCGTCAGACGGGGCCGGCGCCGTCCCGCGGAGCGGCATGGCCCGCGGCCGACCACCAGTCCGGAAGGTGGATGCCACTGCGCTGGAAATCGCGGGTGTTCCGCGTGAAGACGCGTCGCGGGCCGCGCACCGCCGCCGCGGCGGCGAGGTAGGCGTCCACGAAGTCCGCGCCCCCGTCCGCGTGAATGGCGAGGGCTTCGACGACCACGTCCCACTCGGGGCAGACGATCCCCGGCAGCGACAGGAACGATTGGAGCGTGGCGGCCACCTCGGCCGGCCGATGCCCAAACGCCTTGGACTCCAAGACCCAGACGCATTCCGCCACCACGAGGGCGGGCACGACGAGGAGCATGTGCTCCCCGGCGCGCTCCACCAGCGCGCGTGCCCCCGCCGCCAACTCCGCGGGAACGCCCGCAATGAAGTACACGACGACGTTGGTGTCGAGCAGTCCATGCTCGTGCGCTTCATGCACGGGATGGGTCCTCGTCCGCTCGATCCCGCGCGGCGAGCGCCGTGCGGGCCTCTTCATACTCGCGGCGGGCCGCGGCGAGCGACCAGCCGGGATCTCGCGGAGGCAGCGACCCGAAGAGGTCGCCTGCGGCCGCCACGCGCAAGGCCGTGAGGGTCGCCTGCCCGGGCCCCGTGACGCGGACGACGACGGTCCCGCCCTCCGTGAGGCCGATCGCGTCGCGCACCTCCTTCGGGATCGTGATCTGACCGTTCCGCAACACTTTGGCGGTCATGGGCTGTAGTTCCCCCCTCCGGTAGCATATCCGGAGGGTCAGATTGGGGCCAGGGTCCTCGTCCCGCGGCGCGCGTGCCGCCGCGCGTGATCCCCGGAACCGCGATGCCATCCGCGGCGTCCATCCCGGCGGCGGAGGTGGTCGGGGTGCACCGTCCCGGGCGGTGGGCGCTGGCCCGCCGGGTCGCGGCGGTGCCGTTCGCCCTGGCGGTCGCGGGGTGCGCGGCCGCTCCGGCGTCCCAGAGGGCGCATTCGCCGCGGCCGCCCATCGGCACCCCGGGCTCCCGCTCCCCGGGCTCCGCTCCCGCGCCCACCTCCTCCAGCACCGCCACGCCCACCGCCGCGGCGTCGTCCTCTTCGATCGCGCCGCCCCCCGCGGCGTCGGCGATGCCCGCCCTGCCGGTGACCCTGGGGCCGGCGGCGAGCATGACGCCGCCTCCCGCCTACATCCCGACCCTGCGGTTCACCGACGCGGCGTTCCCATCGGCCGCCGACGGCTGGGCTTCGGGGGTGGCCACGCCCGGCTGCGGCGGCATGGGCAGCACGCGCACGGCCACGGGCGGCGTGATCGAGGCCACGACCGACGGCGGCGCCACGTGGACCGTGCAGTACCAGGGTCCGGACGCCGTGCTGGCACTGGCATTCGCCGATCCGCTGCACGGGTGGGCCATCGCGGTGCCGGCGGCCTCCATCTCCGCGTGCAGCGCGCTTCCATCGCCGGGCCAGCTGGCGGGCCAGGTCCTGCTCGCGACGACGGACGGCGGGCACACCTGGGCCGCGGTCGACACCGACGCCGCCGGCATCGACGCCCTCTCCTTCTCGGGAGCCGAGCACGGCTTCGCCGGCCGGACGGGATGTCCGGGCTCGACGCCGCCGGGGGCCGCCGGATGCGGCGGCGGCCTGCTGCGCACGACGGATGGGGGGCGCACCTGGCAGGCCGTTCCTTCGGCGGATCCGCCGGTGGGCGGCGCCGGCCTCCCGCTTCCGGTCCTGGCGGTGACCGCCGCCGGAGCCAACCTGTGGGCCCTGGAGGCGGGGCCCACCGGCGGGACAAGTCCCGCCGGGCCGGCCGGCGTCGCGCGCGTGATGGCCAGTGCCGACGGCGGCGCTTCGTGGTCGCCGGGGGGCACGCTGCCCCTGGCGGACCCGGGGGAGGGCGCCGGGGCCGTCGGCGCACTGGCGTTCAGCTCTGCTGCCGTGGGCTATGCGAGCGTCTACGCCCTGGGGTCGTGCGCAATGGCGGGGTGCGGCGTCAACGCCGTGTTCCGCACCGCCGACGGCGGCGCCTCGTGGAGCGTGGTCACCGCGGGCCAGCCTCGCTGTAACGTCGCGCGCCCCGCGCTGGCGGCCACGTCGGCGGAGGCGCTCGTGGCGCGCGGCGTCAACCTGGCGGCGTGCGCGGGTCCGCAGACCACGCTGGTGCGGTCCACGAACGGCGGGGCGACGTGGAACGCCGCAACGACATGGTCCGAGCTCGGGCCCGTGCGCCTGCTTGCGCCGCCGGGCGGCGCCGCGACGTTCTGGGCCGTGTCCGGCCCGGCGCTGCTGCGCTCGGCCGACGGCGGCGCCACCTGGGCGCAGGTGCTGCCCGCGCCCGCGCCCACGGCCGCCGTGGAGTTCCTCTCGCCCACGGTGGGCTGGGGCGTCGGCACGGTCTCGGACCCGGGCGCCGTCCTCCGCACGTCCGATGGCGGGCGCACCTGGTCCGTCGCCGCCTCGTTCGCGGGCGCCGAGCTGTCCGGGGTCAGCTTCGCGAGCGCCCGCGACGGCTGGGTCGTGGGCGCGACGCCGGCATGGGACCCGCAGTCCGGCACCGGCCTGCTGGGGCACACGGCCGACGGGGGCCGCACGTGGGGTCTCGCCGCGCCGGCGGGCTCCGGCGCGGCGGCCCCGCCGGCGAGTCCCATCCCCAACGCGGCGGCCGTCCGGTTCCTGTCCGCCCGGGACGGCGTCCTCATCGGCCTCGGCGCGAGCTCGGCCTGCTCGTCGGGCTGCCCGCCGCCCGACCTCTTCACCAGCGGCGACGCCGGCGCGACGTGGCGGTCCTCCGGCGCGGTGCCCAGCCCCGGGGGCCTTGCCGCCGCGGACATCACCAGCACCGGCGCGGTGTGGGGCGTCTGGGGAGGCGGGGCGGGCTGCGGCCCCGTCCTCCGCGAGGGGGCCGGCGCGCCGGCCCGCTGGACGGCGCTCGGCTGCCTCTCCGGGCTGTCCTTCGCCGGCAGCCCGCAGGTGCAGTTCGCATCGCCGGCGCAGGGCTACGCGGTCCTGCTGCAGGTCCTGCGCCCCGTCGATCCGGGGAAGCGCGCCGCGGTCACGCGCCCGCTCCTGCTGTCCACCGCGGACGGGGGCCGCACATGGACCGCCGCGCCGCTGCCCCTGGCGGCCGACGACTGGTTCGGCAACAGCCTGTTCTTCCTCGATCCGGGCCACGGCTGGCTGCTCAGCGGCGGCGCCGTCTGGGAGACCACCGACGGCGGTGCGCACTGGACGGGTCTGGCGTTCTGACCCGTGGTCCGGGGCTGGAGGAGGGGCACGGCCGGCGACCGGGGGCCCCCGGCGACGGGCGGCCCCGGTGCCCGGGTGCGTCCCCCTCAAGGCCGGGCGGCCAGTTGCGCCAGGGCCGCGCGCGCCCGAAGAGCCGCCCCGATGTCGCCGGCTTCCCAGGTCTTCGAGCCCAGTGCCTCCCACCACAGGGCGAGCAGCGGGGGCTCGTGCCCGTCCAGCCAGGCGGCCAGGGCTCCGGGTTCCGCGGCGACGCCGAGGAGCGGCGCCACGTTGCGGAGCACCGTGATGCGGACCAGCTCCCGGCTCACGAGGCCCCACTGGCCCCAGGCGACCTCCCGGCGCCAGGCCGCCCCGGCCCTTTCCGCCTCCTCCACCGTCTCCGCGCTGAGGCCGAAGCGGAGCGCCTGGGCCGCGGCCGCACCGGATCCGGGCCCCGCCGCCTCGCTGGCGACTCCGCGTGCCCACCGCAGCAGGGCCATGGCCGCGTCGTGGCGCGACGCGGCGTCCTCGCGCCCGCGGGGCAGCGCCCCGCCATCCGCCAGGGCCCGGGCGGCGTCGGGCCCGACCGCGGCACGCAGCCGGCCCAGGAGGTGGTGCCCCGACGGCGGGACGCCCCTCGCCAGCAGGGCGGCGTGTGCGGCCGAGACCACCGCCTGCCTGCAGCCGTCGATGGCGGCCGGGCCGGCGGTGCCCTCCGCCGGGGGCTCCGGGCCCATCGCGGCCGCGGCGCGTGCGGCCCGCGCCCCCGGGTCCCGCCAAGGGAGCCGGGCGTCCACCCCGAGTCGCCCGAGTCGTCCATCGTCCAGCAGGATGACGCCGCAGGCGAGCCGCGGTAGCCACCAACCCCCCGCAAGGCCTCGCGCGAAGGCGGCCCAGCTCGCGCGCACCACGTCGTCCCCCACGCCGTCGCGGTCGGAGAGCAGCATCACGTCGCCGTCGCTGGCCGGGCCGGCGTCGCCCCAGGCGGCCGACCCGTACAGCAGGGCTGCGTCGAAGCGCTCGGCGTCGCGCCATGCGGGGATGGCGGCGGCGGCCGCCGCCCGGATGCGCGCGCTCTCCGGTGTCGGCCGGGCCTCGCAGGGCGCCACAGGGGCGTCCACGGGTTCCACCATCCCTTCGTCTCGCCCGCCGTCCAGCTGCCGGCAGGCGGCCGGACGGGCCCGGTCTCCCACCCGCGGCCCGGCCGTGTCCGGGGCGGACCCCGGGCCCTCGTGGGGGCGGGTCATGTCGTGGATACCCTGCAGGGGCTGAACCCCCTCTGCAGCGACACGCCCGCACGCCGCAAAGAACCGCACGGTCCCGGGTTGTCCGCGACCACCCACGGCGCGCGTCGCCTCCGCCGGGGCGCGGGATGGGGGGCGACGACGGGCGAGGCCGTTTCGGCCGCCCGGAGAGGTCCCGCCGGCCACCGGGATGAATCGCCGGCCAGACGTGATGGCGCATGCCGGCGCCGCGGGCCAGCGGGCGGCGCCAGGTCCTCGGGGGCGCGGCCGCGGCTGGTCCTGGACCAGCTCGCGCCCTGGCCCCCGAGGGGAACGCCGTGGCTCGTGGCATACGGCCACACCGGCGACATCCTCGGCATCAGTCCGGGCATGGTCCACAACGACGCCCACCCCAACTTCCCGGACCTGCGGCCGCTGCTGTCGGCGCCCAACCGCTCCCCGGCGGCCCTGCTGCCCGGGGCCGTGGCGGACCACCAGGACGGGAGCGTCCTGCGCGGCCTGCCGCTCGTCGTGGGCGAGTGGCAGTTCTACGCGAACCCGCCGTTGCTCGGGGAACTCGGCGTCGCCTCGCCCCCACGGTGGACCTGGCAGGCCTTCGTGGATGCGCTCGCCCGGGCTGTCGGCCGGGGGAGCGCCCCTTCCTCCGTGCTGGTGGCGGGGACCGGCTGGGGGGATGCCAACCTCTGAGGGGCCCTGGTTCCGGGCCTGGGCGGGAGCCTGACGGCCGGAGGTGCCCTGGACCTGAGCGGAGCCGTGGCCGCGACGACGCGGCTCGTGTCCGTGGCGCGCGGCTGCGGGTGGCACCCGGATCCGGAGAGCAACTGCAACAACCCGCACTGGAGCGACTTCTACACCGGGGGCTTCTTGCGGAGCGCCGGGGATGCGCTGTTCGCGTTCCTCCAGCCGATGCGCATCTATCCGGGCCGCGTGCCGCCCGCGCTGCGGAGCCTGCCGACCGCGGCGTTTCCGCGGATGCCGGCCCGAGACGTCGTGCCCGCGTACTCCGGCCTGGGCCTGTCCCCGTACGCGACCGATCCCGAGCTGGCCACGCAGGTCCTGCTGTGGCTGTATGAGCCTCGGCAGCAGCGGCTGCTCGCCGCCCATGGCTGGCTCCCGGTGGTGGAGGCCGTGGCCCAGCAGGTCTGGCCGACCCTGCGGGGCGCCATGCCCCCCTTCTGGGCGAAGTTCGATGCCCCGGGGTACACCGACGTTCAGGAGCAGATCACGGCGGGCCGGCCGACGAACCCCATCGCGCTGAGCATTGCGGTGGAGGACGCCTGCCAGGCCCTGTATGGCGGCGCGGACGTCGCGCAGGAGTTGGCCACCCTGCAGAAGCGACTGGAGGCGTTGATCGGGGCGGGCTGAGAGCGCCGATGCGGGGCCCGGGCGCGCCGGCCCCGGCGGGGCGTGAGGCGGCGAGCCCCGGGACCGCGCGGTCGCCGTCAGGCCTCCCCGTACACGGGCCACGGGAAGGAGGAGCGCACCGGGACATACCGCGCGGTGCGGGCGGCATCCAGGGCCGCGAGCATCACCTCGAGGACGTGGTAGGCGTGCGGACCGGTCATCGCCGGCCGCGTCCCGGAGGCCAGGCACTCCGCGACGTACGAGGCGCCGCACGACCAGTGGTAGCCCTCCTGATCGGTGGCGCGCGTTTCCCAGCCGGTGGCGCCCGCGCGGCTGACCTCGATCCCGCGGGGCGCGAAGTCGTGGCCCAGCCAGCTGACCGCGCCCCCGGTGCCCAGGAGTTCGATCGTGGCCCGGCGGTCGTGCTCCGGCGGATACACGAAGCCCGTCATGATGCTCCCGAAGCGGGCGTCGCCGAAGTCGAGCAGGAGCATGGTGTTGTCATCGGCCTCGACCGTGATCTCGGCTCCCGCGACCGTGCGGCGGGGCCGGGCCACGCCGGACAGGGCCACGACGCCGCGGGCCGGTCCGAGGAGGCCCGTCAGGGTGGTGACGTTGTACACGCCGAGGTCGAAGAGCGCGCCGCCGCCCGCCTTGTAGAACCACTCCGCATGCGGGCCGCCGTGCCCGTACTTCGCCCGGGCCGCGCAGACCTTGCCGATCTCGCCCCCGCCGACGACCTTGGCCGCCGCCCGGAAGGTCGGGCTGAGGACGCAGTTGGGCGCGCCATACAGCCCGAGACCTCGCCGTTCCGCTTCCTCCAGCAGAGCGGCGCCGTCCGCCAGGGACGTCGCGATCGGTTTCTCGCACCAGACGTGGCGGCCGGCCCGCAGACCCTTCCGGTTGATCGGCGCGTGCAGGGGCATCGGGGTCAGGTTGACCAGCAACTCGAAATCGGCCCGGGCGAGCATGGCGTCGACGTCCGTGAACGCGCGGGCCACGCCGTGGCGCTGCGCCGCGCGGCGCGCGCGTTCCGGGTCGACGTCGCACACCGCCTCGACCTGCACCGCTGCGCTCGCCGCAAGGTTGGGCAGATACGCGCCCTCGCTCACCCCGCCGCAACCGACCACGCCCACGCGCGTGCGCGCCACGCACGACCCCTCCAGCACCCGCCGGCGATGCGCTTGCCGCGGCAGACCACGGATTCGCCAGGGGCGCGCCCGTTCCCGTCCGACGCGGAGGCGCGGGCGTTCCCCGGGTGCCCCATGACCCCGAGGGGTCGGGGCCACGATACGCGGGGCCCCACGGCGAGTGGTCGGCCAGGAGTCGCCACCATGACCACCGAAGTTGCGGCTGGTCCGGATGCGGACCCCGCGCCGCAAGGCGCCCGCGGGCCGCCGCTCGGCCCCAGCCCGGCGGCTCGCCCTCCGCGGGCAGGCGGCGGCCACGACGCTCGTTGCTGAGGGGAGTGGGCGGCCCGTGTGGAACTCGTTCCGCACCGACGCGCAGGTCTCCATCGAGACCGAGATCATCCGGTACCCGGGCGGCGGCGGAGACCAGATTCACGCGTACATCGCGCGCCCCCGCGGGGCGGGCCGACATCCGGGGGTGGTCCTCGTGCACCACATGCCCGGCTGGGACGAGTTCTACCAGGAATTCGCCGAACGGCTGGCGCGCCACGGGTACCTGGTCATTTGCCCAGACCTGTATTGCCGCTTCGGCCATGGGACGTCGGATGACGTCACGGCGAAGGTGCGGAGCCAGGGCGGCGTCCACGACGACAGCGTGGTGGCGGACTGCGGGGCCGCGCTCGCCTGGCTCAAGGCGCAGCCCGACTGCAGCGGCAAGGTGGCCATCATGGGCACCTGTTCCGGCGGGCGCCACGCCCTGCTGGCGGCCTCCAGGGTGCCGGGCTTCGCCGCCGTCGTCGACCTGTGGGGCGGCGGAGTGGTGGCGTCGCCCGATCAGCTGAGCCCGGCCCGTCCGGTCGCCCCGATCGACTACACGAAGGATCTCCAGGTGCCCCTGCTCGGCCTGTTCGGCAATGATGACCGGTCCCCGAGCCCGGACCAGGTCGACCTGCACGAGGCCGAGCTGCGCAAGTACGGTAAGGACTATGAGTTCCACCGATACGATGGAGCCGGCCACGGCTTCTTCTATTACCACACCCCGAACTACCGCCCGGCGCAGACGATGGATGCCTGGGGCAAGATATTCGCGTTCTTTCAGAAGCACCTGAGCGACTGATCCAAGCGGGGGGATGGGACGTCATGTGCACCATGATTTCGAATACGGTCCGCATGCGGGGAGCGGCCAAGGGTCGGCCCGGGTGGTTCGGCATCACCCAGGCCACCGTCGCCTTCGACCACCCGGTCAACGGCGGCCTGGAGCACGCGGTGCTGCTCGACTTCTCGAATTACGCCCTCGAGCCCGGAGCGCGCGTCGCCGTGGAGTTGGACCTGGCCTCCGCCCGTGCCTTGGTGGACAAGCTGACGGCGGCGCTGGATGCGGCCGAAGCCGGCGGCTTCGCGCCGGATGCGGAAACGTGGCGGTGACCGGAGGCGGGGACGGACCCTCACCGGCTCCGCCCACGGCGGGCTCCACCGCGCCTCGCGTGGGGACTCTCCGGGGCCGCCCCACTGCGTTCCGGCGCACAGAGATGCGCGGCCAAGGGCCTTCCGTTCCCCGGCGTTGGGAGCTCCTCGACCCGCCGGACGTGAACCATGGGCCTGCTGCGGTGGCGCCAGTCGCCCCCGCGCCGCGACGCGGGGGAGGCGTGGAGACCCCGGACCAAGCCCCGGATGTTCGACGGGGCCACCGTGCGCGCGTCCACGAAGCCCCCGTGATCCTGATCCGCCTCGCCCCGGTCCTGGAGAAGCGGCGGGAGCGGCGCCGATCGCCGGCGGCCGAGGTCCCCGCGCCCGGGGCCGCGGAGATCCCGACGCCGCTGCCCCGCGGTCCGTTTCGCCCCGAGTAGAGGGGGGATGGGGCGGGGCCAGCGCCTCTGGCCCCGCCCCATCCCCCGTTGGGTGCCTGCGATCGCGAGACGGCCAACACGCGCCGCATCCGGGAGAGGGTTCCGGACGACCGGTGCGGGTGGCAGCCGCACCCGAAGTCGATGACGATGGGCCGCCTCGCGCGCCACGTCGCGGAACTCTTGGCCCGGGCCCCGACGGTCCTCGCGACGGACGGCGCCGACCACCAGCGGTCGCGCGCGACCTGGACGGCCCGCCGCGGGGAGCAGATCCTCCTTTCCATGCCGCGGCGGGCCCAGCTGCCCATGCAGCTGGCCCACGCCATCCACCACCGGGGCCAGCGGAGCGTCTCCCTTCGCCTCAACGAGATCCCCGTGCCCGGCATGGATGGGCCGTCCGTCGACGGGGCCTGAGGCCCGCGCGTCGTCGGCGGACGGCCCTCGTGGGCGCGGACGGACGGGCCGCCCCCCCACGGGGCGGATCGCGGGTTCACGGGGCGGCGTCCCTGCGGCCGTCAGCCCGCCGGCGCCGCGGCCGTCCCTGGGGCCACCCGCAGATACATCGCCAGCCCGGCCAGGGTCGCAAGGCCTCCGACCGCTTCGGCGAGCGTGGGCGCTTGGTGCAGCCAGACGAACCCGATCGCCGCCGCCCCAAGGGGCTCAAGGAGGTAGGCGAGGCTGACGGAGGCGGGGGGGATCTGCGCCAGGCTGTAGTTGGCGAGGGCGTGCCCGAGCAGGGTGGGCAGCAGGGCGAGGGCCCCGAGCAGGATCCAGACGCGGGTCGGGAACCCGCCAAGCGGCGCGCCGGAAGCCATGGCGAGCCCCGTCAGGGCGGTCGCCGCGACCGTGAACACGCAGAGGTTGTATGGGACGGCGCCGAGCGACGGGCGCACGGCCCGGCCGGCGAGCAGGTATGCCGCGGAGGCGACCGCCCCACCCAGCGCAAGCGCGTCCCCGAGCCCCGCCGTGCCGCGCAGCGACCAGTCGCCGCCCCCCAGGAGCACCATGCCGCCGAGGCTCACCGCCACCCCTACCCACTGCCCCGGGCTGGGCCGGCGCCCGAACAGGATGGCCTCCAGGGCGAGCAGGGGCAGCGGGGCCGCGTTCACGAGCGTGACGGCGGGCGCGATCGTGGTCAGGCGCAGGGCGCCGATCCAGAGGTAGAAGTGGGCCGCCAGCGCCATCCCCGCACCGACCGTCCAGAGCCGGCCCGGCCAGCGGCCCAGGGTCGGGGAACGCGCGGCCGCGCCGAGGCCGAAGGGCGCCAGGGCGGCAGCCGCGAGCCAGAGCCGCCAGGCGGCCACGGCCGCGGGCGGGGTGGGGGCCGTGGCGGTGATCATGGGCCCGGAGGTGAAACTGGTCAGCACGGCCACGGCGAGCGCGAGGGCCGCCGTCCGGGGGCCCGCGGGTATGCGCACGGCCGCCAGGGATTCGCCCTTGGCCGGGCCGCGCCTCCCCCGATCCGGGGCGGGGCTCCGGGGGGGCGGCAGACAGGGGCCGCAGCCCCGGGAGCCGAAGTGCCACCGCGTGGGTTGGAGCGCGGCCGCGGTGGCGACCCTCGTCCTCCTGGCGGCCGTGGTGGCGGCGGCGGTCAGCCACCGCGTCCCGTCCGCGGTGGTCGGCGGCGCCTTGGTGTGCCTGCTGGCAGGCCTGCGCATCCTCCCGGTGGCGAGGGCCTTTGCGGGGTTCGGGAGCGAACTCGTGTTGCTGGTCGGCGGCATGATGGTCGTGGCGGCCGGTCTGACCCGCACGGGCGCCGCGGACCGGCTCGTGGCGGGCGTCGAGGTGGCCGCGGGCCGGCCGGACGGGGTGCTCGCGGAACGGCGGCTGCTGGGCGGCCTGGTCCTGGCCGGGGCGGCGACCGCGGCCCTGCTCGGCGACGTTCCGGCCATGGCGGTCTGGCTGCCGGCCGTCTCCCGCATCGCCCGTCGCCATGGGACGACGCCCGGCCGGCTGCTCCTGCCCATCCTCTTCGGGGTGCTGGCCGGGTCCGAGGTCACGCTGATCGGTACGGCCGGCAACATCCTGGCGAGCGGCATCCTGACGGCGGTTCCCGGGCAGGTGGGCTTCGGCGTGTTCACCCAGGCCCCGGTCGGGCTGGTGGCCGTCGCGGCCGTATTCGCGCTCGCGGTGACCGTGGGGCCGGCGCTGCTGCCGGCGAAGCATCCGGGGGAGCCCGCCGACGTTGACTTCGCCAACCTGAAGATGTACCAGGGTGAGGTGGCGGTGGCCGCGCATTCGGCCCTCGACGGGCGCCGGTTGCGCGAGGCCGCCGTGCTTCGGGAACTGGGCCTGCGCGTGACCGCGATTTTTCCCGGTGCCGACGCGCCGGGGCGCCGGGGCCTGCCCCTGCCCGGGAGCTCCCCGCCCGCCACCGCGGGCCCCGACAGCGTGGTCCGGGCCGGGGACAGGCTCCTGGTGCAGGGCAGCGCCGAAGACCTGCTCGAGGCGCAGAACTCCGGGCTGTTCGAGCTGCGGGGCCCGGCCGAGGCGGCGACGGTGACGGCCGAAGCCCTGGTCGTACCCGAATCGGGCCTGGTCGGTCGCACCCTGACCGAGCTCGGGTTCCGCCAGCGCTACGGGCTGGACGTGCTCGCGGTGTGGCGGCACCGCGGCCAGCCCCTGACGCGGTTGCAGCACCTCCGCCTCCGGCCGGGCGACATCCTCCTGCTGTCGGGTTCGCGCCTCGCGGCCCTCCGCCTGCATGAGCGCCTCGACGCCCTGCTGCTCGGCGAGCGCGACGCCGCGCCCCCGCGGCGGGACCGGGCCGCGGTGGCCCTGGGGCTGCTTGCCGCCTTCGTCGCGGTGGCCGCCACGCGGCTCATGGATCCGGCGGCGGCCGCCGTCGGCGCGGCGGCCGGCATGGTCCTCACCGGCTGCCTGCGGCCGGAGGAGGCGCTGGCAGCCCTGGATCTGCCGATCCTCCTGTTGCTGGCCGGCATCGTCCCTCTCGGCACGGCCCTGCAGGCCACGCCCGTGCCGGCCCTGGTCGCCGCGGGCCTGGCGCCCCTGGCCCGCGCCGACGGGCCGCTCGCCGTGTGGGCGGTCCTCTTCCTGGTGGCGGCGCTCACCACCCAGCTCCTGTCCGACGTCGCCACGGTGCTGCTCTGGGTGCCGGTCGCCCTGCGGTCCGCCGCCCTGCTCCACGCCGACGCGCGGCCGCTGGCCCTGGCCGTGATGCTGGGCGCCCAAGCGCCGGTGGTCGCCCTCGGCCACAAGGTGGCCCTGCTGGTGCCCTCCGCGGGGCGCTACAGCAACCGGGATTTCCTGCGCTACGGCCTGCCCGCCGCAGCGCTGCTCCTTGGCGCCGGCCTGTGGGCCGCCCCGCGGGTCTTCCCCTTTCGTTGACCCGCACAGGGCGCGCCGGGCCACGGCGTCCCGCGGGGCGGTGCGGAGGCCGCGCCGAACCCGGGCGGGTGGGCGGCCTGTGGGCCTCGGTCCAAGAGTTCCTCGATCATGAACCGTGTCTTGGGCAACAGGCGGGAGGACGGGTCAACCCGCAGGGCGGCATCCACGGCGTCGGCCGCCCTGCGCAGTCCGAGCCGGCCGGCGAGGGTCAGGATGTCGGCGCGATCCTCCACGCGCGAGGCCAGGCACTTCCTCGCGAAGATAGAGGCGGGCTCGGGTACCCAGACCAGCAGGCCCGGCAGGGCATCCAGGACCTCCCGCTCGCGCGCAGGGATCGGGCTGCGGAATTCCTGCACGCCGTCGTGCAGCCAGTCCGGCACGAGGTCCATCGCTCGCGCGATCCGCCGCGCCTCCTGGGCCACGACGGCCTCCGGCTCGAACACCCCGTCGACGTCCCGGGTCGCGGCGCGCGCATCGTGGGCAAGGCGCGTGGCGGCGCCGCCAACGTGCACGCCGCGCTCGTGAAGCCCTTTGGCCAGCGCGCAGCGCCCGCTCGATCGCGTCCTTGCGTGTGACGAGCCGACAGCCGGTCCGGCTCGGCCCCCCCACACCCGGTCGAATTCGGGCTCCCCGATGAACACCAGGCGCCGGCGGAAGGCCGGGGGAGTCTCCACATGTGCAAGGGGCCAGAACCCCTCGCGCGGCTCGTGGAACCAGGAGCGCTCCAGGAAGCGCCCTGGACCCTCCGCCCATCCGGGCGCCGGAAATCCATCCCCCTGGGCGAAGTGCTCGGCCATCGCAGCCAGGTACGCGTCGAAGCGTGGGTCGCCCGTGGGCGCCGGCTCCTCGGCCAGCAGTCCTGGCCGCCCTGCGCGCCCCGGACGCCGGTAGTCGTCGACGAAGTCCCGGATCGCGAACGGGTCGGCCGATTCGCGCAGCGCGCGGGCCACGAGGCTGCCCGTGACGGCGACGGTCCGCGGGCGATCGGTCACGCCTCGGCCACGCCCCGCAAGGAAGTATAGCGCGGCGCTCCGCGGCCCATGGCCGCCGCGAAGAGGAGCGAAGGCCTCGGCCGCGTATCGGCCCACGCGAAGGTTGGAACCGTCAAGGGGCGGCAAAGGACATGGCGCAGGCCCGCGACCCGGTCGATGCCGCGGTCTCCAGGGCCGAACTGCGCGGCCTGCTCGGCGAACTCCCGGCGGCGTCCGGACCCGTGCCCGCGACGCTCCTCTCGACCGAAAAGCGCGAGCCATACGTCCTGGAGCACCTCCTCCTCGACCTCAACGGCGTGGAGCGGGTGCCCGCGATCTACACCCGGCCGCGGGGCGTCTCCGGCCGGCTGCCGGTGGTCCTGTTCAACCACTCGCACGCCGACTTCGGAAAGACCGAGATGCTCCAGGCCGGACCGTACATGCCCCCGCAGGGCTGGGCCGAGGTCCTCGCGCGCCGGGGAGTGGCCGCCCTCGCGATCGACGCCTGGAACTTCGGGGAGCGGCGCGGGCGGACGGAATCCGAGCTGTTCAAGGAGATGCTCTGGAGGGGTCAGGTCCTCTGGGGCATGATGGTCTTCGATTCCCTGCGCGCGCTGGACTACCTCGCGGGGCGTCCGGACGTCGACCCGGGGCGGATCGGCACGCTCGGCATGTCCATGGGCAGCACCATGGCTTGGTGGGTCGCGGCGCTCGATCCCCGCGTGCGGGTGTGCGTGGACATCTGCTGCCTGACGGATTTTGAGACGCTGATCCGCGTGAGGGGCTTGGACGGCCACGGCATCTATTATTACGTGCCGCGGCTGCTGCGCCACTTCTCGACAGCCGGGATCAACGCCCTGATCGCGCCCCGTCCCCATCTCGCCCTGGCCGGCGACTTCGATCGGCTCACCCCGCCCGAGGGGCTGGAGGCCGTGGACCGGGAGTTGCGCGCCGTCTACGCCGCGCGCGGCGCAGCGGACGCGTGGCGGCTCTCGCGGTATGCCGTCGGCCACGTGGAGACGCTGGGGATGCGCACCGAGGCGCTGGCGTTCCTGGAGCGCTGGCTGTGAGCGGCGGGGCGGCGTTCTCCGGCCGGAACGCCGCCCGCCGCTTCCAGGTCGCGACGGCGGTGCGGCGCTTCGCGATAAGCCCGTGCGGATCGAGGACGAACTTCCGCGCCACGCCGCGGCCGAAATCGCGGTAGCCGCGGGCGCCTCGTCCAGTGGGAGGACGTTGGCGTTGAAGGCCTTGGCGCCCTGGGCCCGGCCGCGGAGGGCGTCCACGCCCCCGCGATCCGCCGTCCCATACAGGCCCGGTATGCCCAGCCGGTGTCCGGGTGATGTCCATGATGGCGTTGAGCACCGTGGTGGTCGTCGGCCGGGGTTGGGTTGGGCAGCAGACCGGGCACCACAGCCGGCTCAGGGCGGCTCCCCGGAGGCCCGTTCCTGCTCTGGCTGGAGCGCATGGCGGAACCGTATCTCCGTCCCGTTGCGCCGCACGGCGCCGTCGGGGCGCCACCCGGTGGACCCGTAGAAGGACGCTGCGCGTTCGTAGCCGCGCCGCGTCCACAGGACGGCCGCGCGGTAGCGGTCCTGGCGGAAGGCGGCCAGCGCCACCGCCATCAGGGCGCGGCCCGCGCCCTGCCTCCACGCCTCCGGATGAACGGCGATGGTGTCGAGTTCGCCGAGGCTCGCGGCGTCCGCATCCCCGCACGGCCGGATCCCCGTGAATCCCACGATGGAGCGTTCCGCCTCGACCACCCACCACCGGTGGGGCGCCGGGCGGCAGATGTCCCGTTCCCATCGGGCGATTTGTCCGGCATCGAGGCTCCGTGGCGGCAGCAAGCCCACGAAGCCCGCGTTCCACGAGGCGATGTAGATCGCGGCCACGCGCGGCGCGTCGGGGGCCTTTGCCGGCCGCACGGTCAGGGTCGGGAGGACGGACATCGCCGCCACCCTTCGGAGGCCGGTGGGGGGCACTCGACACGTGGCCGGGGCGTCGTCGCCGGACGATCCCACGACGGCTTCCGGACCACCGGGGGGCGAGCGCCCGCTTCGCCATGGGGCGCAGCGCTCCTCCGCTCGATTCCGGCAGGGGGACCGGCCCGCTGGCCCGGGTCCGCGCGGATCGGTGGCCGCGGACGCGTGGCTGGGCGGCGCACCTCGCGCTGCCACCGGAGGAGGGTAGGCGCGCCGGTTGCGGCGTTCGCGCCCGTGGTGCCGCCGTCAGCGGACGGGTGGAGATCGATCCCGTCCCGTCTTGAACATCCCGCCCACGGCCGCGGTGGCGACGGCGCCGGATTTGGGCGATCCCAAGGCGGCCCGCGGCCCGCCCGCGCCGCGGCGCCGCCCCATGCGCCCTCCGGCCGGAGGGAAGTTGGACCAGCGGCGCGAACGCCGTCGTCCGAGAGGGGACGGGCGTGCCCATCGGTGGCGGCGACGGGGACCGGCGGCGAGCGGCGGATTCGCCCGCGCCGGAGCGGGTGCGCTTGGCCCAAGACCCGGCGGCCGCCGCGCTGCCGGCGCGCGCGGCGCGGAGGGCGCGGGCGCACACCGCCCCGGTCAACGTGCCGCTGGTCCTGGCGGGGCTCGCTGGAGCGGCCGGCCTCCTCGTCACGGGCATGCTGCTCGGAGGCATCGTGCGGCCCGCGGGTGGGTCGGCAGCCGCGGGCGCCGGCGCGCCAGGCGCCGCCAGTGCCCCCGCCGGCCCTGGCGGCAGCGCTGCGGCGGCCCGGGCGCAGGCCGATGCCTCGACCGCCGAGTCGCAGGCCGCGCAGGCGGAGGCGGTCACGGCCCAGGCCGAGGCGCTGCTGCAGGCGGCCCAGTCCGCCTCGGCCCAGGTGGGCCGCCTGGCGACGGCCAGCCTGGCCCGCAATCCCGCGGCGACGAGCCCGTCCGCGGCGCTGCAGCCCCTCGAAGCCGACGACACCCAGCTGGTGGCCCTGGTGGCTCAGGCGCAGCAGGCGTCGGCCGCCGCGTCTGCGGCCGCAAGCGCCGCCGCCGCGGCGGACCCCGGCGCGGACGCCGCCGTCAGCGGCGCCGACGCCGCGGGGAGCCGCGCCCAGGCCGCCGTCCAGCAGGCGCAGGCGGCCGGCGCCCAGGTCGGGACGCTGGTCGCGCAGGCGGAGGCCGAGGTCCAGGCCTGGGCCTCCGTGCACGCGGCGGCGCCCGGCTACTTTGGCGCGACCGTGGAGGACGTGCCGGCGTCGTTCGGGGTCCCGGGATGCGAGGTGGACGCCGCCGCGCCCGGCAGCCCGGCCGCCGCGGTGGGACTGGTGGGCCGGACGCAGCGCACCGACCCCGTCGGCGACGTGGTCACCTCCGTCACGGACGGCACGGACGGAGGGGCCGTGTGGCCGGTGGCCGACTGCGCCGCCTTCGTCGCGGCCATGGCGCAGACGCGGGCCGGTGACCAGGTCACCGTGGCCTACTACCACCGCCAGGTGATCTGGTACGAGCTGTCTGGCCGGTGGGTGCTGGAGTCGGGGACCGCGACCCTCACCGCCGCGCCGGGGAGCAACTGCCCGGCGCCGATCGCCGGCACCATCAGCCCTGCGCTGACCGGCAACCGCATCAACCTGACGATCGCGCTCGTCGGGCCGCAGGGGAGCCGTGCGGGGTTGGGCGTGATGCTCGACACCGGCGGCGTCCAGTCGTACTTCCCCGACGCGCTCCTGCGGAGCCTGGGATACCGCCCGTTCCTGGCGACGCTCGCCGGCGGCATCGTCCCCGGGGCGATGGGGGCCGCCAACCTCTACCGCATCCCGGGGGCGGCGCTCACCGCCCTGGACGGTGGACGCTACGTCCCGCTGGCCACGGGCACCCTGACGGTGATGGGCGTGGTCAACGGGACGCTCTCCGGCCTGGGCCCGGACATCCTCAAGCAGGGCGCCCGGCTGACGACGGCGGGCGGCCGCTGGACCTTGACCCCGCCATGCCAGGCCGGGTAGGCCGCCCCCCGCGATCCCCTGTCCGTGGCCCCCGCACGATTCTTCGGCGCACCCCGCATCCACCCCGAAGCGTTCGGGCCGCATCGGCGTTTCTGCAGGGCGGAGGGGATGGGGTGGCCACCGCTGCCGGTGCCCGGTCGGGCCGCGCGGCCTCGTTCCGGGACCTCCCCACGCCCCTGCCCGAGGCGCCGGCCGCGGCTTCAGGGGCTCCCCGTCGGCCGCCGGCCGCGCGGCCCGCGCCCCGGCCCCTGCCCGACGAAGACCTGATGTCCGCCTTCGCCACGGGCGACCTGGAGGCGTTCGGGGAGTTGGTCGCCCGCCACCGCGCCGCCGTGATCGGCTTCTGCCGGCGGCTCCTCGGGGATCCCCACGAGGCCGAGGACGCCGCGCAGGACGCCTTCGTCGCCCTGTACCGCTGCGGTCCCCGCTACGTCCCCTCCGCCCCGTTCCGCGCCCTGCTCTACCGCCTGGCCCGCAACGCCTGCGCCGACGCCCGCCGGCGACCGGCCCCGCTGCCCGGCCCAGACCTTCCCGAGACACAGGACCCGGACCCGGGCGCGCCGGAGGCGGCCGAGCGGCGGCTGCGGGCGGCGGAGCTCCGCCGGGCCGTGGCGCGCCTGACCCCTCTGCAGCGGGAGGCGGTGGTCCTTACGCACTTCGAGGGCCTGACGTACACCGAGGCGGCCGCCGTGCTGCGGGTGCCGGTGGGGACCGTGTGCTCTCGGGCGGCGGCGGCCTTGGCGGCCCTGCGCCGCCTGCTGCCGGTGCCGGGGGAGGAGGGCGGCAGGTGACGCAGCCGTGCGCGGACGCCATGGACGCGATCGCGGCGGTGGCCCGCGGCCGGGCGCCGGACGTCGGGCCGGGGGTCCGCGCCCACCTTGCGGGATGTCCGAGGTGCCGGGGGGCCTACGCCCACGCCGCCGCGTGTGCGCCGTGGCTCGCGGCCGGCATCGTGGACGACGCCGGCGGCGCGGCCCACCGGGAGGCCTCCTCCGCCTGGGAGCGGCGGCTGTTCCTCCGCCTCCTGGCCGAGGAGAGGGCGTCGGGCACGCCCGGGCCCCGCCCGGGCCCCGACGCCCGGGGCCGCCGCGCGGTGGGGCCCGCGCGCCACGGGCCGGCTCGCGGCGATTCCGGCCCGAGACCGCGCAGCCCGGCATGGGCGCGCCTGGCCGCGTGGCTCGGCGGCTGGGAGACTGGACCCGAGGAAGGGGAGTGGCGGCGGTGGCGGCGGCGGCCGGAGGCGGACGCAAGCCCACGATGACGGTCACCGTGGCGTCGGGTGAACGCCTGGGGGAGGTGCGCCTGCGAGAGGACCCTTGCGTCTTCGCGCGGTTCGAGAAGGGCGCGTCGACGGGGTGGCTCCAGTACGTCGCGGGCGCGCTGTTCCAGGTGCACCGCACGTACTATGTCGCGGAGGTCGACTGGGACGGCCGGACGCTCCACGAGATCGAGGTCGAGTACTACGAGCCGGAGTTCCCGGACGCGCGGCTCTGGATGCAGTGGTATGTGGAACAGACGGACGAGGCTTGGCGGCTCGTGTGGTGGGGCCAGCGCTACCCGAACGCCACCGCGGAGCTCCGGCCCCAGGGACGGCTCATGCCGCGAGTACTCCGGCCCGGCGCGGCGTCGGGCGACCACGCCGTCGACGCCGACACCTACATCCTGGATAACGGCGGCGGCAAAAGGGTCCCCTGCCTCCGCCTCTGGGAGGGCCGCGGCGACGGCTTCCGGGAGTACTTCATCGATGGCCAGGGCGACTGCCTCTACGGCCGGTACTGGACGGCGTCCGGTGCGGCGCCCCCGGCCGGTCCCCAAGCGGACCAGGCCATGGAGCGCGAGGGCCGGCGCCACGTCCTGGCGTGGGAACAGATCCCCCACAGGATGATGTGGGCGGTGTGGGCGCGCGACCCGGAGACGGCCCGCAACGGCGACCCCGGGCGGTGAGACCCCGGGGGGAGGGCGCCGGGCGCCCTCCCCCCACCCCCGCCCGAACATCATCCCGCGCAGCGGCCGTCGCCCCGGCGTCGGTCCCGCGCGGCGAACCCGACCGCGCCGAGTAGGTGCCTGCCACGGACACCGCCGCGGGCACCCGGCGCTGGTGGGCCCTGGGCGCGGTGATGCTCGCGGTCCTCGCCGCCCCCCTCGACGCCACGGTGCTGAGCGTGGCCCTGCCGACCCTCGCCACGGCGCTGCTCGCCACGGAGGCCCAGTTGCAGTGGTTTTCCTCCGGCTACCTGCTCGTCGTCACCGCCGCTGTCTCCTCGGCGACCGCTCGGGGCGGAAGGCGGTGCTGCAGGGCGCCTTGGCGCTGTTCGGCGCCGGTTCGGCGGCCTGGGCGCTTGCGCCGACGCCGGGGGCGTTGCTGGCCGCCCGGCTCGTGCTGGGTCTCGCGGGGGCCGGCGTCATCGCGATGGCCGTGTTCGCCCTCGCGGTGCTGTTCCCGCCGGACGAGCGGCCCAAGGCCGTCGGCGTCTGGGCCGCGGCCAACTTCGTCGCCGTGCCCGTCGGCCCCGTCCTCCGCGCTGGATCCTCATCCACCACCGGTGGGGCTGGGCCTTCCTGATCAACGTCCCGGTCGCGGTGCTCGGTCTCCTGGCCGTGCCGCTGCTGGTGCCCGAATCGCGGGCTCCCGTGCGGCCGGCCCTCGACGGCGCCGGGATCGCCGCCTCCACGGCCGGCCTGACGCGCGTCACCTACGGCCTGGTCGAGGCCGGTGTGGCCGGTTGGGGCTCGCCGCGCGCCGTCCTGGCGGTCCTGTTCCTGTTCTGCGTCTGGGAGCGCACGCTCAGCCGCCGACCGGGGGGCAACCCCTGGTCCCCCGGTCCTGTTCCGGTCCCGCTCGTTCACGTGGGGCGTCGTCCTCATGTCCGTGGCGGTGCTCGCCATGTTCGGCGCCCGGTTGATCCTGCCGCAATACTTCCAGGGGGTCCTCGACGAGGATGCCGCGGGCTCGGGCCTGCGGCTGCTGCCGATGGTCGGCGGGCTCATCGCCGGCGCGTTGCCGGCCAATCGCGTCGCCCGCGCCGCGGGCCGGGGAACGGCGGTGGCCGCCGGATGCGCCGTCCTCGCGGCGGGCGTCGCGCTGGGCGTCGGCCCCGGCCCGGCGACCGGGCCGGGGTTCGCCGCCGCGTCGGCGGCCCTGGCTGCGGTGCCGGAGGAGCGCGCGGGGGTGGCCTCGGCCGTCCTGCAGGCGTGCAAGAACCCGGGCGGGCCGTTTGGCAGCGCCATCCTCGGGAGCGTGCGGAACGCCGCCTACCGGGCGGGCCTCCCGGTGGCCGGCGGGCCGCCGCGGCCGCGGCCCGCGGGCGCGTCTTCGCCGCCGTGGCGACGGCGCGGCGCCTCGGGTCTCCAGCCCTGCGGGGCGGGGCCCACGTCGCCTTCGTGGTGGGACTCGACCGAGTCCTCTGGGCCAGGGCCGGAGTGGCGGCCGTGTTCCTATCCGGGCGGTCGCGCCGGCGGACCGGG
>JAJYVV010000116.1 GCA_021791815.1 Bacillota bacterium
TCACCTTGTGGATGAGGCGAGTCACGACCTCGCTCCCGTAGACGGGGTCCGGGCCGATCTCCCGCCTGCTCGTCGTCCCGCGCCTCGGCACGCCGTGTCCCTCCCGCCACCGTCCCCGCCTGGCGGCTCATGGCCGCCGCGGGGACGGGACCCACCGCCGCCCACCCCGGCCGGTCCGGGGTTTCGGGGCTACTTCTGCTTGGGGCGCTTGGCCCCGTACTTGCTCCGGCCGCGGCGCCGCTTCTCCACGCCGCTCGCGTCCAGCGTCCCGCGGATGATGTGGTAGCGCACCCCGGGGAGGTCCGGCACCCGGCCGCCACGCACCAGGACCACCGAGTGCTCCTGCAGGTTGTGCCCCTCGCCCGGGATGTACGAGGTGACCTCGACCCCGTTCATCAGGCGGACGCGCGCGATCTTGCGCAGCGCCGAATTCGGCTTCTTCGGCGACGCCGTCTTCACCACCAGGCACACCCCGCGCCGCTGCGGGCTCCCGCGGAGCGCGGGAGCCTTGGACTTGGGTCGCGTGCTCTCCCGACCGTGGCGGATCAGCTGGCTGATCGTCGGCACACGTCCACCTCCGCGCCCCGTCCGCACGTCTCCGCCGTGGCTCCGACCTGGGTCCCGCGCCCCCCGGGTCCGCGCCGCCGCCTACCGCTCCTGGGCATAGCGCAGACGGCCCCCGGCCGATTCCCGGGAAGCCGCCCGCGCTACCCCTGGCCGCGGCCCCGCGCCTTCCGCGCTATCGGGGAGCCCCTTGCCATTCTGGTCCGCTGCTGCGTCCCGTTCAGGACTCTGCGGCCATATCCTCGGGCCCGGCGCCGGACGCGGCGCCTCCCCCCACGCCCTGTGGCGTCGGGGCGACGGGCCCTGGGGTCAGGTCGCGCCTCCGGGTCTCCTCGCTGCGGGAGCCCCCGGATCGAGACCCCCGTCCTCCGCGAGGATGGCCGCCGACGCCGCCCCGACCTCGACACCGCACGTGCGCCCAAGCACGCTCATGCTGTCGACCTCATGGACCGGCACTCCCCGCTGGCGGCAGAGCCCCAGCAGGTGCCGCACCACGTGCGCCTCCGCGTCGCGGGCCACGAACACCGCCAGCGCGCGCCCACGTTCGACGGCGCGCAGGGTCTGTCTTGTCCCCACCGCGCGCCGGGCGGCGCGGCGAAGTGTGTCCACCATGTGCCCTCCGAGCGGCGGGTCAAGACGCCCGTACAGTTTAGCAGTGGGCGAAGCGGGAGTCAATGGCGATTTCGCTTCCCGCGGGGTCCGCCGGGGGCGGGCGCGCGAGGGCGCCCGCCCCCCTGACCCGCCGGCGCCCTCGGCGTCAATCCCCCTGGCCCTCCGCGGCGACGTCGGCGACATCGTTGGCCTCGGCCGGCTCCGCAGCGGGCGCCCCTTCCTCGGGCGCGGACGGCTCCCCGGCCCCGTATCCGCCAAGGGTCTCCGCTTCGGCGTCCGCCGAATCGACCTGGTCGTCCTCGTCGCCCTCGGCCCAGACCCGGATGTTGCGGTAGCGGTTCATCCCGGTTCCCGCGGGGATGAGCTTGCCGATGATCACGTTCTCCTTGAGCCCGAGCAACGGGTCGCGCTTGCCCTTGATGGAGGCCTCCGTCAGCACGCGGGTCGTCTCCTGGAACGAGGCGGCGGAGAGGAACGACTCGGTGGCGAGCGACGCCTTCGTGATGCCGAGGAGCATCGGCTTCGCGACCGCGGGGCGCAGGCCCGACTCGCTGAGCCGGACATTCTGCTCCTCGAGGTCGTAGACGTCGACCTGGCCGCCCGGAAGCAGGTCGCTGTCGCCGGGTTCGTCGACCTTCACCTTCCGCAGCATCTGCCGGATGATGATCTCGACGTGCTTGTCGCTGATGTCCACCGCCTGGCCGCGGTAGACGCGCTGCACCTCCTGCAGCAGGTAGGCCTGCACCCCGCGGACTCCGCGGACCTTGAGGATGTCGTGCGGGTTGATGGGGCCCTCCGTCAACTCGTCGCCCGCCTCGACGCGGTCCCCGGTATGGACCCGCAGCCGGGCACCGAACGGAATCGGGTAGGTCTGTGTCTCCCCGTCGTCGGCGGTGACGACAGCCTCCCGGCGCCCGCGGTTCTCGCCAAAGGCCACCGTGCCGCCGATCTCCGCGATCGTGGCCTGGCCCTTGGGCTTGCGCGCCTCGAACAGCTCCTCGACCCGGGGCAGGCCGAGCGTGATGTCCTCTCCGGCCACGCCGCCCGTGTGGAACGTGCGCATCGTCAGCTGGGTGCCCGGCTCGCCGATGGACTGGGCGGCGATGATGCCGACGGCCTCGCCCACGTCCACGAGCTGCCCCGTGGCGAGGTTGCGTCCGTAGCACTTCGCGCACACCCCGTACCGGCTGCGGCACGTGAACACGGACCGGATCTCGGCCTCCTCGACGCCGGCATCCGCGACAGCCTTGGCCTGGTCATCGTCGAGCAGGACCCCGGCCTCGGCCAGCACCTCCTGCGTCTCGGGATGCCGCACGTCCCGCGCGAGGAGCCGACCCGTGAGGCGCTCCCGGAGCGACTCGATGACGGTCCGCCCGTCGCGCACGGCGCTCACGACAAAGCCCGAGGGTGCGCCGCAGTCCTCCTCCCGGATGATGACGTCCTGGCTGACGTCGACCAGCCGCCGGGTGAGGTAGCCGGAGTCCGCCGTGCGCAGGGCGGTATCCGCCAGGCCCTTGCGCGTGCCGTGGGTCGACGTGAAGAACTCCAGCACCGTGAGGCCCTCGCGGAAGCTGGCCTTCACGGGGACCTCGATCGTCCGGCCCGATGGATCGTTCATCAGCCCGCGCATGCCGATGAGCTGGGAGATCTGACCGGGCTGGCCGCGCGCCCCGGACTGCACCATCATGTGCACGGGATTGAAGGCGTCGAACGACGTCTTGACGCGCCGCTCCATCTCCTGGGTCGTCTGCTGCCAGAGCTCGATGGTGGCCGCGTAGCGCTCCTGGTTGGTCAGCAGCCCGCGCCGGTACTGCTGCTCGATCAGGGCGGCGCGGCCTTCGGTCTCCGCCATCAGCTCCTGCTTGTGAATCGGAACGTCCAGGTCGGCCAGCGAGATCGTCACGCCGGCCCGGGTCGCGAAATGGAAGCCGAGCTGCTTGATCGAATCCAGGATGTTGGCCGTCTCGGCACTCCCGAGCAGGCGGTAGCACTCCCCGACGATGCGGCCGAGGCCCTTCTTGTCGACGACCTCGTTGACGAAGCGGACGGCCTGGGGCAGCCGCTCGTTGAGGATGACCCGCCCCACCGTCGTCTCGAAGCGATCCTCGCCGATCCGCACCCGGATGCGCGCGTGGAGCCCGACCTGCCCCAGCTCGTACGCCATGATCGCCTCATCGGCGCTCGCGAAGCTGCGGCCCTCCCCGCGGTCCCCGGGCCGCTCCAGCGTGAGGTAGTAGCAGCCCAGCACGATGTCCCGCGTGGGGGTGACGACCGGGGCGCCGTCCTTCGGGTTCAGGATGTTGTTGGACGACAGCATCAGGATGCGGGCCTCGGCCTGGGCCTCCGCCGAGAGCGGGACGTGGACGGCCATCTGGTCCCCGTCGAAGTCGGCATTGTACGCGGCGCACACGAGCGGGTGCACCTGGATGGCGCGCCCCTCGACGAGCACCGGCTCGAAGGCCTGGATGCCCAGCCGGTGGAGGGTCGGCGCGCGGTTGAGCAGGACCGGGTGTTCCGCGATGACCTCCTCCAGGACGTCCCACACCTCGTCGCGAATGCGCTCCACCATGCGCCTGGCGCTCTTGATGTTGTGCGCCTGGTTGCCCTCGACGAGCTTCTTCATGACGAAGGGCTTGAAGAGCTCCAGGGCCATCTCCTTGGGCAGGCCGCATTGGTGCATGTGCAGCTCCGGTCCGACGACGATCACCGAACGCCCGGAGTAGTCGACCCGCTTGCCCAGCAGGTTCTGGCGGAAGCGGCCCTGCTTGCCCTTGAGCATATCGGAGAGGGACTTCAGCGGGCGGTTGCCCGGCCCGGCCACCGGGCGGCCGCGGCGGCCGTTGTCGATGAGGGCGTCGACGGCCTCCTGCAGCATGCGCTTCTCGTTGCGCACGATGATGTCGGGCGCCCCCAGGTCCAGGAGGCGCTTGAGGCGGTTGTTGCGGTTGATCACGCGCCGGTACAGGTCGTTGAGGTCGGACGTGGCGAAGCGCCCGCCGTCGAGCTGCACCATGGGGCGCAGCTCCGGCGGGATCACGGGCACCACGTCCAGGATCATCCAATCCGGGCGGTTGCCGGACTTGCGAAACGCCTCCACGACCTCCAGGCGCCGGACCGCGCGGATGCGGCGCTGGCCCGCGGTCCGCTCGATCTCCTCCCGCAGGTCGGTGCCCAGCTCGTCGAGGTCCATCGCCTCCAGGAGCACCTTGATGGCCTCCGCGCCCATGCCGGCCACGAACTGGTCCCCGTACTTCTCCCGGTGGTCGCGGTACTCGTTCTCGGAGAGTATCTGCTTTTCCATCAGGGGCGTCTCGCCTGGCTTGATGACGACATACGCGGCGAAGTACAGCACGCGCTCCAGGGACCGTGGGGACATGTCGAGCAGCAGGCCCATCCGACTGGGGATGCCCTTGAAATACCAGATGTGGGAAACCGGAGCCGCGAGCTCGATATGGCCCATCCGCTCGCGGCGCACCTTCTGCCGGGTGACCTCCACCCCGCAGCGGTCACAGATGATCCCCTTGTACCGCACGCGCTTGTACTTGCCGCAGTGGCATTCCCAGTCCTTGGTCGGACCGAAGATCTTCTCGCAGAAGAGGCCTTCGCGCTCCGGCTTCAGCGTGCGGTAGTTGATCGTCTCCGGTTTCTTGACCTCACCCTTGCTCCACTCGCGGATCTGCTCGGGCGACGCCAGCCCGATGCGGATGGAATCGAAGTTGTTGACGTCCGCGACGAGGCCTTCCGCGCCGTCCGCCCCATCCGCGGCATCGCGGCCGAAGCCGTCGATCGTCTTCAATCCAGCCCCTCCACCCTTACCGGAGCGAAGTGCGGGCCGCTTCCAGGCGGAGCGGCGCCGAGCGAACCGCCGGGGGGCGCCGCGCGCTACGCGTCATCCCCCTCCACGTCCAGCTCCTTCTCGCCCAGCGCAGGGCCGGGCTCGTCCTCCGCCGCCTCGCCCTCCGCGCCCTCGTCCTCGGCCGCGCCCGCGTCCTCGTCCAGCGCTTCCTCGCCCTCGTCCTCCTCCTCGGCCTCCTCGCTCCGTCCGCCCGAGGCCACGGCGGCCGGTTGGGCCGGGGCCGCGACGCTGACGTCCAGCTCGTAGTCGCGGGCCGCCTCCGACACGTCCTCGTCGGACTCACGGATTTCGATTTCGTGGGCATCCTCCGACAGGATCTTCACGTCGAGTCCAAGCGACTGCATTTCCTTGATCAGGACCTTGAAGGATTCGGGCACGCCGGGCTCCGGCACGTTTTCACCCTTGATGATGGCCTCATAGGTCTTGACACGCCCGACGACGTCGTCGGACTTCACCGTGAGCAGTTCCTGCAGGGTGTACGCGGCGCCATAGGCCTCCAGCGCCCAGACCTCCATCTCGCCGAAGCGCTGGCCCCCGAACTGCGCCTTGCCGCCCAGGGGCTGCTGGGTCACCAGCGAGTAGGGGCCGGTGGATCGGGCGTGGATCTTGTCGTCCACGAGGTGGAGGAGCTTCATCATGTAGGCGTAGCCAACCGTGACGCGCTGGTCGAACGCCTCACCCGTGCGCCCGTCGAACAGGGTGGACTTGCCGTCCTCCGCCAGCCCGGCCTCGCGCAGTGCGGAGTGGATGTCCGCCTCCCGGGCGCCGTCGAACACGGGCGTCTCCACATAGTAGCCCATCGCCTTGGCGGCCCATCCCAGGTGGGTCTCCATGATCTGGCCGATGTTCATCCGCGACGGCACGCCCAGCGGGCTGAGGACGATGTCGATCGGCGTCCCGTTGGGCAGGAAGGGCATGTCTTCCTCGGGCAGGATCTTCGCGACCACGCCCTTGTTGCCATGCCGTCCGGCCATCTTGTCGCCCTCGGAGATCTTCCGCTTCTGGGCGATGTAGACCCGGATCAACTCGTTGACCCCGGGCGACAGCTCGTCGCCGGCCTCCCGGCGAAACACCTTGACGTCCACGACGATCCCGGATTCCCCGTTGGGGACGCGCAGCGAGGTGTCGCGGACCTCCCGCGCCTTCTCCCCGAAGATCGCGCGCAGGAGGCGCTCCTCGGCCGTCAGCTCGGTCTCGCCCTTCGGCGTCACCTTGCCGACCAGGATGTCGCCCGCATGCACCTCCGCGCCGACGCGGACGATCCCGCGCTCATCGAGGTCCTTCAGGGCGTCATCGCCGACGTTGGGAATGTCGCGTGTGATCTCCTCCGGTCCCAGTTTCGTGTCGCGGGCCTCCGCCTCGTGCTCCTCGATGTGGATGGAGGTGAACGTATCCTCTTTGAGCAGCTTCTCGCTGATCAGGATGGCGTCCTCGTAGTTGTAGCCCTCCCAGGGCATGAAGGCGACGAGCACGTTCTTGCCGAGGGCGATCTCGCCCTGGTCCGTGCAGGGGCCGTCGGCCAGGACCTCCCGCTCCCGCACCCGCTGGCCGCGCACCACGGTCGGGCGCTGATTGAAGCACGTCCCCTGGTTGCTGCGGGCGTACTTGGTAAGCGGGTAGGTGTCGATCTCGCCGTTGTCGGCCAGGACCGCGATCTCGCGGGCGTCCACCCGCTCGACCACCCCTGGGCGCCGGGCCACGGCCACGATGCCGGAGTCCACCGCCGTCTTGAACTCGATCCCGGTACCCACCAGGGGCGCGTCGCTCTGCAGCAGGGGCACCGCCTGGCGCTGCATGTTGGCGCCCATCAGGGCGCGGCTGGCGTCGTCGTTCTCCAGGAATGGGATCAGGGCCGTCGCCACGGACACGACCTGCTTCGGTGACACGTCCATGTAGTCGATCTGGTCCCCGGGCACGAGGCGGAACTCGTGCCGCGAGCGGCAGAGCACGCGCGCCTCGGCGAAGCGGCTGTCCTCGCCGAGGGTGGCGTTGGCCTGGGCGATGACGGCCTCGTCCTCCTCGTCGGCGGTCAGGTAGACGATGTCGTCCGTGACGAGCCCCTTCTCCACCCGGCGGTACGGCGTCTCGATGAAGCCATACTCGTTGATGCGCGCGAAGCTCGACATCGCGCCGATGAGCCCGATGTTGGGACCCTCCGGCGTCTCGATCGGACACATGCGGCCGTAGTGGCTGTAGTGGACGTCGCGGACGTCCATGCCGGCGCGGTCCCGTGAGAGCCCCCCGGGCCCGAGGGCCGAGAGCCGGCGCTTGTGCGTCAACTCCGAGAGCGGGTTGGTCTGGTCCATGAACTGGCTGAGCTGGCTCGACCCGAAGAACTCTTTGATCGCGGCCGAGACGGGCCGGATGTTGATCAGCGCCTGCGGCGTGATGGCGTCGACATCCTGGATGGTCATGCGTTCGCGGACGACGCGCTCCATGCGCGAGAGGCCGATGCGGAACTGGTTCTGCAACAGTTCGCCCACGCTGCGCAGGCGGCGGTTGCCGAGGTGGTCGATGTCGTCCTCGTGGCCAACGCCCCGCAGCAGCGTGACCATGTAGTTGACGACGGCCACGATGTCGGAGCGGCTCAGGGTGCGGACGGTGATCTCCGGCTGGTCGTTGCCGCGCACCAGGACCGTGTGGCCGTCGGGGGCGCGCACCACGACCGACTCGACGCCCGCCCGGGCGATGCGGTCCGCGGTGGCCCGGTCGAGACGCTCCCCCGCCGCGGCGAGCAGTTCCCCGCCGTCCGGGTCGACGAGGTCCTCCAGGGGCGCGCACCCGATCAGCCGGTGCCGCGTGTGCAGCTTCTTGTTCAGCTTGTAGCGGCCGACGGTGGCCAAGTCGTAGCGTTTGGGATCGAAGAACAGGTTCTCCAGGTGCTGCCGGGCGCCATCCTCCGTCGACGGCTCGCCGGGGCGGAGGCGCTTGTAGATCTCGAGGAGCGCCTGCTGCGCCGTCTCGGTGGGGTCCTTGTCCAGGGTGGCGCGCACGTTCTCCGTGTCGCCGAGGAGGTCGAGGATCGAGGCGTCCGTGACGAAGCCCAACGCCCGCAGCAGGACGGTGACCGGGAGCTTGCGCGTGCGGTCGATGCGGACGTAGATGACGCCGGCGCTGTCCGTCTCCAGCTCGAGCCAGGCGCCTCGGTTCGGGATCACCGTGGCACCCCAGACCCGAGCGCCGCTCGAGTCGGTGGGCCGGCTGAAGTACACCCCCGGCGACCGCACCAACTGGCTGACGACGACGCGCTCGGCTCCGTTGATGATGAACGTGCCCTGGTCGGTCATGAGCGGGAAGTCGCCCATGTAGACCTCCTGCTCCTTGACCTCCCCCGTCTCCTGGTTGATCAGGCGGACACGGACTCGGAGGGGCGCGGCATACGTCGCGTCCCGCTCCTTGCAGTCCTGCACCGTGTACTTGGGCTCGCCCAGGGCGTGGTCGATGAACTCGAGCACCAGGTTACCCGTGAAGTCCTTGATGGGATTGATGTCGGCGAAGAGTTCGTCGAGTCCCTCGCGCAGAAACCACCGATACGACTTCTGCTGGACCTCGATGAGGTCCGGGATCTGGAGAACCTCCTGGATGCGGGAGAAGCTGCGGCGGGTGCGCGTCGAAACGGACGCGGTCTGCGCCAAGTGCGGATCACCCCTCGCTGTCCTTTCGGCGGGCTCCGGACACCCGCCGGGCAGGAACCGGAGCCACCGGTCTCGAATGCCACGGTGAGGACCGCGGCGGGACACGGGTGAGCCGGCGGACGCGACGCAACGCCCGGAATCCGGGCGGCAACTTCGAATGGTACCGCGCGACGGACGCCTGGTCAATACCGGCGCGCGTCATCTGTCGTCCCTGAAGCCGGCCGCCCCTCGGGCGGTTCGGTTTGACGTCTGGGCGCGTCGCGGGCGGCCGCCGTCAGATCATCCGGGCCCGGGCATAGGTGCGGGAGGCCTTCGTGATCTCCACGCGCACCCGCTGGCCGACGCGCGCGGCGGCGCCCTCGATGTCCACCACGTAGCCCTGGAGGCGGGCGATCCCGTCCTGGCGACTGGTGGCGTGCGGCTCCTCGACCTGAAGGTCCAGGACCTGGCCCTCCCGGACCGGGCGGGACGCCGCCTCCACGTCCCTGCGCGTCCCGACCGACCGCACGCGCATCCCGTCCAGCGGGCAATCCACGGCACCCCGGACGAAGACCGTCCTCCCGGTGTCGTGCTCCAGGGCGGGCAGCTCCTGCCCCCCGGCGCCGATCAGCAACGAGGCGATCGCGGGGTTGACCTCCACCAGGGCGGCCTCGGCGGGCGGCGCGTCCCGCAGCGCCGCGCGGATCTCCCGCCGCACCTGGCGACTGACCGACTCCTCCGAGGGCACCCGCCCGCGGCCCTCGCAGGTCGCGCAGGGGCGCGTCAATAACTCGCGGAGGTTCTGGCGGGTCTTCTTGCGCGTCATCTCCACCAGGCCGAGCTGGGTGATGCCGAGGATCTGGGGCCGGGCCCGGTCCGGCCGGCACGCGGCCTCCAGCGCGTCGAGCACCCGCCGGCGGTGTTCGGGCAGGTCCATGTCGATGAAGTCGACCACGATGATGCCGCCGATGTCCCGCAGCCGGAGTTGGCGGCCGATCTCGGCCGCGGCCTCGAGGTTGGCGGCCAGGAAGGTGTCCGCCAGGCTCGCCGACCCCGCGCCGCCGACGAACCGCCCGGTATTCACGTCCACGGCGGTGAGCGCCTCCGTCTGGTCGATCACCAGGTAGGCGCCGCTGGGCAGGGCCACCCGCCGCCCCAGGGCCCGCTCCACGGCCGCGTCCACTCCCCGGGCAGCGAACAGGCCCCGCCGAACGTCGGCGGCGGGCGCGGCGTCGACCTGCACGGAGGCGTGCGGAGCGGTGGCGGCGACCAGCGCGCGCAGGCCGGCCACCTCCTCCGCCCGGTCCACGACGACGGATGCGCCGTCCGCGAGGTGGTCGCGGAGCGCGCGCTGCACGACGTCCAGATCGCGGTACACGACCGCGGGGGCGGTCGCCGTGCGTGCCCGGCGCAGGATCTCCTGCCACGAGGCGGCCAGCAGCCGGTGGTCGCTCTCCAGGTCGGCCTCGCCCGCGCCCTCGGCGGCCGTGCGGACGATGAGGGCGGTCCCGGGCTCGCGCAGGCGGGCGGCGACGGCGCGCAGCCGTTCCCTCTCCGCGGGGTCCGTGATGCGGCGGCTGACGCCCACGTGGTCGCCCCCGGGGGCCCACACCAGGAAGCGGCCGGGGAGGGACAGCGCGCGGGTGACGCGCGCCCCCTTGCTGCCCGAGGGCTCCTTGACGATCTGCACCAGCAGCTCCTCGCCGGGGTGCACAAGGCTGGAGATGCCGGCCTTGGGCCGGGCGGTGGGCGGCGCGGCGTCCTCGCCCGGGTCGTCCTCGGCATCGTCCGCGTCCAGCGCGCCCGGGCGCGCGTCGTCGACGAACAGGAACGCGTTCCGTTCCAGGCCGACGTCGACGAAGGCGGCCTGCATGCCGGGGAGGACGTTCTGCACGCGGCCCTTGTAGATGTTGCCGACGACGCGCCGATTCTGCGGCCGGTCGAACTCGACGGCGACCGGCACCCCGTCCTCGAGGAGGGCGACCTTGGGCTCGCCGTCTTCGAAGCTGACCAGAATCTCGCGGCGGGCGCGAGCCGCCTCGCGCGGCGCCGGCCGCCCGGCCGCGCCGGGGACGGTCGACGGGGATGGGGGCGGCGACGGGGAACCCGCCGCGGCCGCCTCCGAGCGAGCCCCGCCGCGACGTCGCCGCGTACGCGTATGCCTCCTTTGGCGAAGGTCCTGCCCCGGCGGAACGGGGCCGCCCGGATCGCGGCGGAGGCCCCGTCCATTATATCTCCCCGCGCAGCACGGAGGCAGCGGCGTCCGCGCCATGGCTGCGCAGGGCCCTCCACACCGCCGCCTCATCCCATGGTCCCACCGCCTTGCCGCCCCCGGCCACCACCCAGACCAGGTGGTAGTGCCGGGGGAGGAACCGCGTGACCACCTCGCGGAGCCGCATGGACGGCCCGCAGGCCAGCACCCGGACGGGCAGGATGCCGATGCCCGCGGACCGCTCGCCCATCTCGCGCCACGGGCGCATGCCGACGTCCTCCCTCCCACCGCGCGCCCGCAGCACGATGCACGCGCCGAACACCAGGAGCCCCGGCGCCACGATCCGCAGCGCCAGCAGCCCGGCCGCGGCCGCCAACATCGCCCCGCCGACCGCGAGGCCCGCCCGGGTCACCCACGCCGTCGCCGCGCGAGCGCCGCGATGCAGGGCCAGGGCAGCCCGCACGACCCGGCCCCCGTCGAGAGGGAGCGCGGGCAGCAGGTTGCCCGCGGCCAGGGCCGCGTTGGCCAGCAGGAAGAAATCGCCGCGGCCGGGAGCCAGGGCGCCGGCCGCGCGCAGCAGGAAGCCGCCCGCCAGGCAGAGCAGGTTGTGGAGCGGGCCCGCCAGCGCCACGACGGCCTCGACCCCGGGGTCGGCGGTCTCCAGGCCCTCCACCCGCGCCACCCCGCCCGTGGGCAGCAGCTCGAGGTCGGTGACCCGCAGGTTGAAGGCCGCCGCCATCAGGATGTGCGCCAGCTCATGCCCGAGAAGGACGGCGGCGAACACGGCCGCCTCGGCGCCGAGGCGGGCATACACGGCGAGCGCCAGCAGCACGACGAGGCCGCCGTGGACCCGCACGCGGACCCCGCCCACCATGAACGGCGGGATCATCCCGGCCCAGGCTCCGGTTGGCCCTCGCTTGCGCACGGCTCCGAAGATATGCGGACGGGCCGGCGCCGACGCCCGTGGCGGCCGGCGCCGACACGGCGGTCACGGAGCGGCGAGGAGGCGCCAGGCCGGGCCGCGGACGAGGGCGTCGGTCATGCGGGCCACGCGGGCCATCGCCTCCACGTCGTGGACCCGGACGAGGTCGGCCCCCGCCGCGATCCCGATGGCGACGGCCGCCGCCGTGCCGGGCAGCCGCGGGGCGATGTCCTCGGGAAAGCCCAGGACCCGCCCGATGGCGGCCTTGCGCGAGGGAGCGTGCAGCAGCGGGCGCCCGAGCCGCCGCAGCGCGCCGAGGCCCCGGGTCACGGCGAGGTCCTGGTCGACATCGGCGGTCCCGAAGCCGAACCCGGCGTCCAGGACGACCTGGCGCGGGTCGAGGCCCAGGCGCACGGCGCGGGCGAGGGCGGCCTCCAACTGGGCCGCCGCGGCCTCCGGGGCGGCTCCCCCCGGCGGCAGCGGTGCCGAGCGCATCAGGACGACCGGCACCCGCCCGGAGCGCGCCGCGGCGGCGAGGCCCGGGTCGGCCAACGCGTCGACGTCGTTGAGCACCACGGGCCGTTCACGGAGCGCGGCCTCGGCCACGGCGGCGCGGCGCGTGTCGAGCGACACGACCGCGGGCAGGTCGCCCAGGGCGCGAAGGACGGGCAGGAGCCGCTCCACCTCGCCCGCCGGCGACAGGGTGCCCCGCTCCCGTTCCTCGGTCGACTCGGCACCGAGGTCGACCACGTCGGCCCCGGCCCGGAACGCCGCCCAGCACCGGGCGACCGTCGCCCCTGCGCCGGGCAGGGACCCGGTGCCGTCGCTGAACGAATCGGGAGTGCGGTTCACGATGGCGACCACGTACGTCTTCCACCCGAACTCGAGGATGGCGCCCCCGCAGGCGAGCGGCGGTGGCGCATCGCGCGGCGGCTCCGGCGCGTCCGTCTGGCCGAGCCAACGCGCCAGGCGCGGCGGCACGGCCGGGCATCCGGCGAGGTCGGCCCGGGCGCCCGCGACCAGGGTCCGGTCCCGCCCGACGGCCACGGCGGCGCCCGCGGCCCGCATGCGGCGGACCTCGGGCTCGCCCAGCCGCTCCGGCCATTCCCACCAGCCGTCGGCGGCGGCCCGGACGAACGCGCCGCGCGCGCC
>JAJYVV010000117.1 GCA_021791815.1 Bacillota bacterium
CCCCCAATCCCTCCCCTGGCTCGCGTCCCGTGTGGATCCCCCCTCATCTCTCTCCACACCAAACTCCCCCCTTCCCCGCTCACCTCCTTGCCGACGTACGCACGTTCTTGGTTTCTGGATAGGCTCTAAGCCAGGTCCAGCCACGCATCGAGGGTCTCCAGGTCACGTTCGGCCCGCACGCGCTCGATCACGGTCTGGCCCGGCCCAGCTCCGTCCCGGCGCAAGGCGCGCACAATCGAGTCCGCCTTGCCCTCCGCCTTCCCCTCCGCCTTGCCCTCCGCCCGCAGCAGCCGGGACATGCTGGGAGCCGCCACCGCAAGCGCCTCCTTCGATCGGCCGTCCCGTTCTGCCGGCGGGCCGCCCGGCGATCGCACCAGGGCTACTGCCGCGGCCGAGGGCGCCCAAAGGCCTCGCGTTCAAACTCCTCCACGCTGGTACAGCGGTACGCGAGGTCAAGCCAGGCGTCGAGCGTCTCCATGTCCCGCTCGGCACGCACACGAGCGATCAGGCTCTGGTCTAGATCGACAGCATGCCGGCCCAACGCGCGCACAATCGAATCCGCCTTGCCCTCCGCCTTGCCCTCCGCCTTGCCCTCCGCCTTGCCCTCCGCCTTGCCCTCCGCCCGCAGCAGTCGGGACATGCTGGGAGCCGCCACCGCAAACGCCTCCTTCAGTCCCGCGAGCTCCTCCTCCGTCAGCCGGCCCCTGCCCATGAAGACGATGGCCGCCGCGCAGGCCTCGCGATCGACCTCCCGCGGCACGGCGACCACAAGTTCCAACGCGTCCCGGACGGCCGCCGCCACAGGCCGCTCGCGGTGCCCCATGACGCCCACGAAGGCCAGGGCCATCGCCTCCTCGCCATCGAGGGTCAGCCCCGCCTCCACCTTGTTCCGGCATCGCTCCAGGACCGCGTCCCCGTCGAGATCCTCCGCGAAGACGTTGAACACCCGTAGGGAGAGAGCGCCTCCGTCCAGCGCGTCCGCCGCCCTCCGAACCCCGCCAGTATAGACGATGACTGCGTCTACCGGCCCGCGTAACCGCGCGACGTGCGCCGCCACTCCGGCGAGCACGCGGTAGAGGTCGACCGCGCCCCGCCGCGAGACCTGCTCGAGCAGGACGTGCCGGCCGGATTCCATCGCGAACAGCTTGTCCCCGGTGATGCTGCGCACGACGAGGCCCTCCGGCGAGGCGTCCGCGACCACGCGCCCCAGCTCGGGGAGGCCGAGGGCCCCGAGGGTGTGCCCGACGCAGAAGCCCATGGCGGCCTTGGCCAGCCGGTCCTTGTAGGGGCGGAGGAGACGCGGGTCGCGGTCGGGCTCCGCGCGCCGAATGCCCTTACCGCGCTTGCGTCCCAATGTACGCATGCCTCCCGGCGGCGTCGTGGGATCACGGCCGCTGCCCGGCAGCATAGCGTGGCCGGGAAATAGCATCAAGACCCATAGTTGGAATGATCATACTTTCGGCCCAGGCCGTCGCCTCCGGGCGTCTGCGACGTGCCCGGCGCCCGCCCCTCACGGCAAGCCCGGCAGGAGAACGACCTTTCCCGCCCGACCCTCGTCGGCGACGCGGTAGGCGTCGGCTGCGGCCGCCAGCGGGAAGCGATGGGTCACGATCGCCTCCGGATGGACCCGCCAGCGGTCGAGGCGTTCCACCAAGAGCTCCATGTTGGGAAGCGACGTCACCCAGGAGCCGATCAGCGTGATCTGCCGGTGGATGACCTGGGGCGACACGTCCAGCGTGGCGCGCCCGCCCTCGCCGACGAACACGCAGCGGCCCCACACCCGCGTGGCCCGCACCGCGAGGAGCTGGCCCGCGCCCGAGCCCGAGCAGTCGACGGCCACCTCGCACCCGACGCCGGAGGTGGCGTCGAGGACCGCTTCAAGGGCCCGATCCGGGCCCGCCGCCACATCGACCGCGACATCGACCAGGCCCAGACGCCGCGCCAGCGCGCGCCGCTCCGGCGAGACGTCGGCGCCGACCACCGGACCGGCGCCCATCGCCCGCCCGAGCATGGCGGCGGCCAGCCCGACGGGGCCTAGGCCCACGACGAAGAGGCGGTCGCGTCCGGATACGCCGGCCCGCCCCAGGGCTTCGTGGGCCGTCCCGAAGCCGCAGGCCACCAGGGCCCCGTCCACGGCTGTGGCGGTGGCGGGAAGGGGCACGCAGGTGCGCTCATCCGCGAGCAGGTAGGGCGCGTGGCCGCCGTCCCGTTGCCAGCCGTAGGCCGCGCGGCCCGGGGCGGCGCAGTTGATCATGTAGCCGCGGCGGCAATCCGCGCAGACGCCGCAACCGGCGATGTGGTAGACGGCGACGCGGTCGCCCGGGCGCAGGCGGGCGCAGCCGGGTCCCACGGCCGCGACGCGGCCCGCCGGCTCGTGGCCCGCGATGACGCCCCGGTAGGCTTCGGCCCCCTCGCCCGTGTGGCCGCGGTAGATGGCGCGGATGTCGCTGCCGCAGATGCCGGAGGCCTCCACGGCGAGGAGCACCTCCCCGGGTCCCGGGTCACGAAGCGGCCTCTCGACGAAGGCCACCGTGCGGTCCCCGGGCAGCACCACGCCCCGCATGGCGCCGGGCGTTCGCCCCTGCCCCACCGGATTCACCCCCTGAAGGCGGCCACGGGCCGGCGGGTCGGCTTCGCGGGCCGCCTCCGGGGCCCTGCCGCCAGGGCGGTGCGGCCCGCGCGCCCGCCCGGCGGCGGTTCAGCCGCTCCGCGCGGGGCTCTGGGGCAGCGCCACGTGGGCCCGCGCGCAGGTCTCGCAGCGGACGGGCCCGCCCGTTGAGATTGGCCTCGACCGCGGCCAGGAGGTCCGCGAGCGTGCCCCGGCCCTTGGAGGCCGCGGAGAGGGCCGCGAGGATCAGGCCGGTGGCCGGGTTGCCCGACGCCCTCCGGCCTCCGCGCGGTGAAGGGGGGTGATCGCCGTCTGCGGCCTGCGCGGCCTGGCGGGACCGCCAGGCGCCGGTCCCAGGGGTTGGGCCGTCGATCCCTTCTTCTGGCTGCCGACCGTCCCGCTCGGCGTGCTGCACTCGTGGCTGCGTTATCGCTCCGGGTCCGTGTGGCCGTGCGCCCTGGCGCACGGCATGGCCAACTGCGGGCTCCGGACGCTGGCGATCTACGCGCTGTTCCGCCCTGGCACGCCGTTCCTGGGGCTCCCAGCGGAGTGCTGGGGCTGCTGCCGCTGTGGGCGATCGCCGTCGCGCTGGTGGCGACCGGCGGCCTGAAGGCACCCGGCTGGGCGTCGTGACGCGCCCTCCCGGCGGTGGGGGGGTGTGCCGGGAGAGGGCGGGGTCGTGGAGGATCCCGACGCCGCGCCCCCGGGGGCCGCCTCTTCGGCCGGGTCGGCCTCGTCCCGGCCCATCACGTCGGCGCGGACGGCCTCCCACACGGCCGTGGCCCCGCCGCGCACCCCGCGGTGGAAGGCGGCCACCTCCTCGCGCGGAACCCCGCCCGGGCGCTCGAGCGACTGGGCCACCTCGCGCCGAGGTCGGACCAGGTCGCCGCCGCAAGGGCGTCCGCCGACGAGCCGCCGTGCGCCATCTGGCCCGTCCACCCCGGGTGGGGTGCCGGCCTGCAGGGCGCGCCCCGCCGCGAGCGCGGCGACGGCCTCGTGGTCGCCGCGCTCGCGCGCCCACTCGAAGGCCGCGCGGTAGCCGACGGCGTACCCCAACGTGTCGCGCCGCTCCCGTTCCGCCCACAGGCGGCGGGCGACAGCCTCCCGCTCCCCCTGGCCCACGGACGGCAACCGATGCTCGACCAGCTCCACGGTCTCCAACCGGGCCACCTCCTTGGCCAGGGCGCGACACGTTGAGCCGCCCGCGGTGCGCCCCGACGGCCCGGTGGAGGTCGTCCGGGAGGTGGACGTTGACGCGCTCCGGCACCCAGCCTCACCCACCCGCATCGCCCCGCCCCAACATCCCCCTCGCGACCGTCCCGGGCCCGCCGCCCGCCGTATGCGCCTACCACGTGATCTCATATGCGCATACATGGCAGGCCCGGCCCGGGTGGGCGCACCCCCCGCATCACACCGGAGGGCCCCGGTGGGTCTATAGTGCGAGGGCGCACGGCGACGGAGGTTCTGCCGATGGACGGGGCTGCGCTGCCCGCCCTGGTCGAGGCGGCGCGGCGGGGGGAGCGGGAGGCCTTCGCCGCGCTCGTGCGCCGCTTCCAGGACATGGCGGTGGCCTACGGGATGTCGACGGTGGGCGATCTCCACCTCGCGCAGGACGCGGCGCAGGAGGCGTTCGCCGAGGCCTACCGGCGGCTGCCCTCCCTGCGCAACCCGTCGGCCTTCGCGCCCTGGCTCCGGATGCTCATCGTCAAGCACTGCGACCGCCTCACGCGCCGGCGGCGCGCGCCGGAGGTGCCGCTCGAGGCGGCGGTCGACGTGGCCTCCGCGGAGCCGTCGCCCGGGGACGCCCTGGAGGCGGCGGAACTTCGCGCGGTGGTGCGGAGGGCCGTGATGGCCCTGCCCGCGGCGCAGCGACAGGCCGTCCTGCTCCACTACATGAGCCTGCAGGGGCAGCGGGAGATCGCCACCTTCCTGGGGATCACGCCGAATGCGGTGAAGACCCGCCTGTACACCGCCCGGAGGCGGCTGCGGGTCCAACTCGCCGACGTCGAGCGCAGCCTGCGCGCCGCCCGCCCATCGCAGAGTCCGGCGTTCGCGGAAGGGGTGCGGCGAATGATCCGGCCCGACGCGCTGAAGAGCACGGAGCCCCTGGTCTGGTCCCCGGGGATCGGCACCGAGGTCTGGGCCATGTTCTGTGCCGCGGTCGCGGACGACGCGGAGGCGATCGAACGCCTCCTCGGCCGCGACCCGGACCTCGTCCGCGCCGACTACCAGGGGCGCACGGCCCTGTCCTTCGCGGTCCGCGAGAACGCCCTGCGGGCCGCCCGGCTCCTGCTCGCGCGGGGCGCCGACCCGGTGCATTCCGGAACGCCGGACACCCTGTCGCAGGTGGCCCTCGACCGGGGCCTGACGGAGATGCGGGCCCTGCTGGACCTCGCGGTGGGCGGCGGCACGCCGCCTGCCGGCGAGCCGGTCGCGGCCGCCATCCGCGACCGCGACCTCGAAGCGTTGCGCCGGCTCCTGGACGCCTCGCCCGCGCTGGTGCACGCGCCCGACGAGCGATCGAACCAGCCGATCCACTGGGCCGCCCTGACCCGGCAGCTGGACGTGATCGACGACCTGCTGGCCCGGGGCGCCGACATCGAGGCGCCGCGGGCCGACGGCGCGCGGCCGATCCAGTTGGCCTGGGGGGATTACCACTTCCGCAGTTGGATGAAGAACCTGCCGGTGTCGTTCGAAGACGCGGTGGCGCACCTGCGGGCCCGCGGGGCCCGCTGCGACATCTGTACGGCGGCGTACATCGGCGACCTTGCGCGCGTGCGCGAGCTGCTCGACCAGGACCCGGCGCTGGTGAACCAGCCCTCGCCGTACGTCAGCTACTATCCCTGCTCCGGCACCCCTCTGCGCAACGCGGCCGCGGCCGGGCGGGCCGAGATGGTCGCCCTGCTGCTGGCGCGCGGGGCCGACCCCAACCTGCCGGAGGAGGGCATCGCGCCCCGCGGGCATGCGCTCTACTCGGCGGTCTACCACGGGCACTTCGAGATCGCCCGACTGCTCCTGGAGCACGGCGCGCACCCCAACGTGGAGGTGGAGAGCTCCGCCGACACGCTGAGCATCGCGCTGAGCCGGGGCGATGCGCGCATGGTGGGGCTGCTGTGCTCCTACGGCGCGGCGCGTCCGGTGCACCTCCTCGCCCACTACGGGGACGTGCAGACGGCTGCGGCTGTCTTCGCCGCCAACCCCGCGCTCGCGGACGACGCCGCCGCCCTGGGGAGCGCCGGGGGCCACGAGGGCTTCGTCCGGCTGATGCTCCGTTACAGGCCCGACCTGCCCCGGCGCGTGGCCGTCGCCGGGAAGACGCGGCAGATCACCGAACTGCTCTTCGCCCACGGCATGGATCCCAGCCACCCGGACTGGCTGCGCATCACGCCGCTCCACCGCTTCGCCGAGCGGGGCGACGTGCCGAGCGCCGCGGTCTTCATCGAGCACGGCGCCCACCTCGACGCGCGGGACGAGGAGTTCCGCTCCACTCCGCTCGGCTACGCGGCGAAGTACGGGAGGCGGCGGATGGTGGTGTTCCTGCTCCGCCGGGGCGCGAGCGCCGCGCTCCCCGACGACCCGCCATGGGCTGCGCCGCTCGAGTGGGCCCGCCGGCGCGGGCACGGGGAGATCGTCCGGGTGCTCGAAGCCTTCTTGGGGGCTGGCACGCTACCGCCCGAGCCGTCGCTCTCCGACTACGAGGCGCTCGCGCGCGACCTGGCGGCCGCTCACAACGCCGGGGATGCCGCCGCGGGCGCCCGGGTCGCCGCGCACTTCGAGGTCGACGCGCGGACGTGGAACACCGGGCGCGGGACGCTGGACGAGGTGCGCCGGCGGGTGCGTTCGGAGCTGGAGGGCGTCGCGCCGCCCGGAAGCCCAGCCGCGGCGTCCATCGCACCGGACGACGCGCGCGCCGTGGTCGCCCGCTGGGAGGGATTCCGGGATTGGCGGGCGCTGGCGGCGGGCCGGGCCTGAACCGGGGCTGGATGGGGGCGCGCCGGACCTCCCGCCGGAGGTCTCCCCGTGCCCGACCGCCGCTCGGCGGAGGGCCTCCCGGACCCCTTGGCGGAGGTCGGAACGGACTGCGCCAGCCGCGGCTGCGACCGGGGGGCGCGGGAGGAGCGCGGCCCGGGCTCGCGACCGGCTGGTGCCGCTCGCCCAGATCCTCGGCGACGCCCGGCTGTTCGCGACCGCCGCGCGCGCGGTTCGGCCCAGGGGCCGCGTTGCGGTATGCCTGGAACCGCAGCTCTTCTCCGACGGTCCGGGCGAGGAGGGCGGCGACTGCGCGGGCAGGATTCGGTCGGCGGCCGTGGCGTCTCCCGGGCGGCCCGCCGCGGCCGCATCCCCGGCGGAGGATGGACGGCCGCTCGGCAGGCCCGCCGCCGGCGGCCCCGTCGCCACCGACGAGCCCGTCGAGCCGATCGAACCTGTGCCCGGCGGGTCCGCCCGCATCGGCGGGACCGAACTCGGGGAGGTGGGCGGGCGCCCACCCGCGCCCGGAGACCGACCTCCCCGGGGCACGCGGGGGAGTGCCTCCCAGGCTGGGCGCGCTGCGAAGGCAGCGCCCCGGGGGCGTGCGGACGGGGCGGGGATCGACCCGCCCCGTCCGCGTCCCAGGCCGACCTCACGCGCCGGGCGTGCCCAGGGAATCCGGCTTCCCCGGGGCCGGTAGCCGCCGCCGCCCCGCGCCGGCCCCCTGCACGGGGATGTCGCGGGGTCGTGCGCTCTCCGCCTTGGGAAGCCGGATCTCGAGGACGCCGGCGTCATACGTCGCCTGGACACCGTCGAGTTCGACGGGCACGGCGACGTGGAGGGCGCGGACCATCTCGCCGTCGGGCGCCTGCCGCACCAGCCAGGCGGCGCCCTCCGGAGCGGTGGCCGTCCGCGTCGCGCGGATGAAGATCTGGCCGTCGTGGTGCTGGACCTGGATGTTCTCCGGCCGGACGCCGGGCAGGTCTGCCCGCAGCAGGACCGCATCCGCGGTTTCGAGGACGTCGACCGGGAATGGTACGCGCAGGCTGTCCGTGAACGGCCGCCCGTCGAACAACTGGTTGATCGAGCGCTGCAACTCGCCCCACTCGCGGATCGGATCCCAACGCACGACGGACACGGCGGACACACCTCCATTGCGGGTTCTGAAGCGATGGGACCACGGTCGGACGCTCCCAGGGTTGCGCTACGGTCCCGACGGGCAGCAGGCCCGCCCGCGGGCGGTGCCAGCAGGACGGATGGACGGCGGCGCCACCACCGCGATGCCCCCCCCCGGGCCCGGCACGGCTGCCCGTCCGGGCCCTCCGCCGGCATGGTAGGACAGGGCGCAACGAAAGTCAATATTGATCAGACCAGCAACCGCCCAGGGCGCGGCCCGTTGGCGGAGCGCAGGCGGCGACCGGGTGCCGTGGATGCGGAGGGGAGCCGCTTCGCGCATGCCCGACCCACGCCACAAGGGGTGGGGCCCGCAGGCCGCCGCGCGAAGACGGGCACCGGGCGGCCGGCCACAACCGTGCGGCGTTCCACCTGGGGAGGGGCCCCACGCGCCTCCCGCCCGACGGCGCTGCCATCCACCCTGGGGCACGTTCCCCATGCGCCGCGTCCCTGGCGCCTGCGGCCGACCGGTCCTACACGGCTCGGTGCTCCTCCACGCGGAGGAGTCCGTTGTCCCCATCCACGATGGCGGTGCGCTGCACCCATGCCTCCAGGTCGCGGTCCTCGCAGTAGCCGTGGGAAAGGATGATCACCCGGTCACCGGGGTGAAAGTGGCGCGCGGGAGGTCCGTTCAAGCACACCGTCCCGCTGCCGGCCGGCCCGGCGATCACGTACGTGCGCCACAGGACCGCGTTGGAGAGATTCGTGACCTGGACCATCTCCAGCGGCACGATGCCCACCGCGTCCAGCAGGACCCGGTCGATGGTGATGCTGCCTTCATAGTTCAAGTCCGCGTCCGTGACCGTGGCCCGGTGAATTTTCGCCTTGCACATCGCGCGCCACATGCGGCCTTGCTGCCCCTTTCACCCGCCGCGCCCCCCCGACGGGGCACGGCGACGGGCGACGGCACCGGCCGCCACGCCTTGCTTCAAGGGTACGCCGAACCAGACAACGGGTCCAGGATGGTCCGGGGGTACGGGCCGGCAACCCGCGGTCCCCGGCGGACCGGACGCGGCGCCGGTGATCGCGTCGACGGAAGGGGCGCCCTCGCCACTTGACGGCGGGCCGGCCCTCGGAGACGATCCCAGCTTGGTGCACCGGCGCCCGACGGGTGCCGTGGACCCGGGGCGGATGCGCAGCGGCCCCGGGATCGCAACCATACCTCCGGAGCAGGTGGACGAGTGGAACCCGCGGACCGGATGGCGCCCATCGCCATCGTCGGGATCAGTGTGCTGTTTCCGGGCTCGGACGGGTTGGGCGGGTTCTGGCGCGACATCGTCGGCGGCCGCGACCTCATCGAGGAGATCCCGCCGGAATACTGGCTCAAGGAGGATTACTTCGACCCCCACCCCGGGGACCGCGACAAGGTCTGCAGCAACCGCGGGGCCTGCCTGTCCCCCGTGGACTTCGATGCCTTGGGGTTTGCCCTGCCGCCCCGGCTGCTCGCGTCCACCGACAGCTCTCAGCTTCTCGCGCTGGTGGCCGCCAGCCGACTGTGGTCGCAGGTGCGTGCGACGGGGGCCGCGGACATCGACCGGAACCGGGTGGGGGTCATCCTGGGGGCCTCCGCCACGGCGCTGGCCATGGAGATGGCGGGCCGGCTGCAGAGGCCCATCTGGGTCAAGGCCATGCGGGAGGCGGGCCTGCCGGAGGACCGGGTCCAGGACATCGCCGAGCGGATGGCCGCCTCCTACGCACCGTGGACCGAGAGCACCTTTCCCGGCCTGCTGAGCAACGTCGTCGCCGGGCGCATCGCCAACCGCCTCGACCTCGGCGGCACGAACTGCGTCCTGGACGCGGCCTGCGCGAGTTCCCTCGCCGCCGTGGACATGGCGGCGATGGAACTGACCTTGGGAAAGGCGGACCTCGTGATCACGGGCGGCGTCGACGCCATGAACGACGCCTTCATGTACATGTGCTTCAGCAAGACGGGCGCCCTCTCCCCGACGGGCGACGCACGGCCGTTCGCCGCGGACGCGGACGGGACCGTGCTGGGCGAGGGCGTGGGGCTGCTGGCCCTGCGCCGCCTGGAGGATGCGGAGCGCGACGGCCAGCCGGTGCATGCGGTCCTGCGCGGCATCGGTTCGTCCTCCGACGGTCAGGCCAAGAGCGTCTATGCGCCCCGCGCCGAGGGGCAGGTGCGGGCCCTCCGCCGCGCGTACGCGGCCGCGGGCTACGAGCCCCGGACGGTGGGGCTCGTCGAGGCCCACGGCACCGGAACCAGGGCCGGCGACGCCGCGGAGTTCCACGCCCTGCGCGAGGCGTTCATCCCCGGGGGCGCGGAGGTCCGACCGTGGTGCGCCCTCGGCTCGATCAAGTCGCAGATCGGCCACACCAAGGGGGCCGCCGGCGCGGCAGGGCTGATCAAGGCCGTCCTCGCGCTGCGTTCGGGCATCCTGCCCCCCACGATCAAGGTCCAGGCGCCCAACCCCCAGCTGGCACTGGACACCAGCCCCTTCTACCTGAACACGGAGGCGCGCCCCTGGATCCACGGGGGCGAGGCGCCGCGGCGCGCCGCGGTGAGTTCCTTCGGGTTCGGAGGCACCAACTTCCACGTCACGCTCGAGGAATATCGGGGGCCGGGAGGTCGGGCGCCGCGGGTGCGGGCGGTCGCGGCCGAATTGCTGCTCTTCGGCGCGGAGGATCCGGTCGTGCTGGCGCAGCGGGCCGAGGAGGCGGCGGCGGACCTGGAGCGGCCGGCCGGCAGGGAGGCGGCGGCGAGGGCGTTCGCGAACCGGGCGCGGCGGAGTCAGGCCACCTTCGCGCACACGGCTCCGGTGCGCCTCGCGCTGGTCGCCACCCACGCCGCCGAGGCGGCGTCCCTGCTGCGACAGGCGGCGGAGCGCGTCCGCCGGGCCCCGGCGGCGGGCTTCGCCGACGACTCCGCGTCCTACTCGGGGCTGGATGCCCCCGCCCCGGGGCGGTTGGCCCTGCTCTTCCCCGGCCAGGGCAGCCAGTACCCCGGCATGGGCGCCGGCCTGGCCATGGCGTTCGAGGAGGCGCGCGCCGTCTGGGACGCGGCGGCCGGTCTGCCGCTGGCGGCGGACGGCCGCCTGGACGAGGTCGTCTTCCCGGTGCCGGCCTTCACGGAGGCGGCGCGCCGCGCCCAGGCCGACCGCCTGGCGCGGACGGAATGGGCGCAACCCGCGCTGGGCGCGGCCGGGCTTGCCGCACTGGCCGTCCTGCGGCGCGCGGGCTGCCGGCCCGACTTCGCGACGGGCCACAGCTTCGGGGAGTTGACCGCCCTCGCGGCGGCGGGCTCGCTGCGGGCGGACGATCTCCTGCGCGCGGCGCGGCGGCGCGGGGAGTTGATGGCGGAGGCGGGCGGCGGGTCGGGCGCCATGACCTCGGCCTTCTGCGGGCCGGAACGTATCCGCTCCCTCCTGTCCGGGGACGGGGCGGTGATCGCCAACTACAACGCGCCGGAGCAGGTGGTCGTCTCCGGCTCGGCCGAGTCCGTCGGGCGGCTGGAGGCACGGCTGCGGGCCGCCGACATCCGGTTCCAGCGTCTGCCCGTCTCGGCTGCCTTCCACTCCCCCTTCGTCCGGCCCGCGGCGTCCGCCTTCGCGGCCTATTTGGAGGGGGTGGCCCTCCAGCCCCCCTCGCTCCCCGTGTTCGGGACGGGGGAAGCCGGCACGTCCCCCGCCTACCCCGCGGAGCCGGCGGAGATCCGGTCCCGGATGGCGGCGCAGATCGGGAACCCGGTGCGCTTCATCGGCCAGATCGAGGCACTCCACGACGCCGGCGTGCGGACGTTCGTCGAGGTCGGCCCCGGAGCCGTCCTCACCGGCCTCGTCGCGCGCATCCTGGAGGGACGGCCGCACCTCGCGGTCAGCCTCGACCGGCGCGGCCACGACGGGGTGGCCACCCTGTGGCGCGCCCTGGGCCGCCTGGCGGCGGCGGGAGTCGCCCTGCGCTGCGAGGGCCTCTGGGACGATGACGGTCCGCCGGAGGACGCGGCGGAGGCGGAGCCTCGCCGGTCCGCCCTGCCGATCGCGATCGCGGGTCCCAACTACGGGCGGCCATACCCGCCCGCGGGGGGAGCCGCCGCCCTGCCGCCGCCCAATCCTCCCGCCCGGGCGGAGCAACCCGCCCCTCGCGCCTCGGCGCCGGCCCGCAACGGCGCACCGAGCCCGGTCCCCGGTTCCCGTCCCGGTGCGGAGCCGTACGCCCCGCTCGGTTCCCCGGGCGGGGACGCGGCCCCCACCTGGCCGGCCGGGCCGTCCGTCGACGGCCCGCCGGCCGCTGCCGCGGCGGAGCCCTCCGCCGGCCGGGAGCCGGCGTCGACCGCCGCGATCGCAGCCTTCCAAGAGATGTCGCGCCAGGCCGCAGCGGCGCAAGAGTCGTTCGAGCGCGTGCTGGGCGAGAGCCATGCGCTCTTCCTGCGGGCGGCGGAGGCCTCCGTCCGGGCTCTCTCCACCATCCTGGGAGGCGGCGCGGGCGCCGGTTCCCTCGAACCGCCCCCGGCAGAGGTGGCAGGGCAGGTTCCCGGGGCCGCCGCCCCGGTCCCGGCCGCGGTCATGGAGGGATCCGGCGAGCCCCCGCGCGAGGCCTGGATGCCCCTGCCGCCAGCGCCCACCCCTGCCCAGCGGCGCGACGACATGGCCCTCGCGTCGGCGCCGGTCCGCGACCCCGCGCCGGTCCATTCCGCGCCGCGGGCCGGCACGAACCCCGACGCCAGGAGCGTCCTCCTCGAGGTCGTCGCCGACAAGACCGGCTACCCCGCCGACATGCTCGACCTCGACCTCGACCTCGAATCCGGCCTCGGCATCGACTCGATCAAGCGCGTCGAGATCCTCTCCGCCCTCCAGGAGCGCCTCCCCGACCTCCCTGCCGTCGAGCCGGCCGACCTCGCCGGGCTGTCCACGCTCCGCCAGATCCTCGACTTCTCCGCCCAGGCGGCCGCGCGGCCGCCGGATGCCCCGGCGGGTCGCGCGCCCTTGCCGGATGCCCGCCAGGTGCTCCTCGAGCTCGTCGCCGACAAGACCGGCTACCCC
>JAJYVV010000118.1 GCA_021791815.1 Bacillota bacterium
CCCGCGGGCCCCAGCGCGCGGCGCCCGCCGCCGGGAAATGGCCGCCGCTCCCGTCCCGGCCCCGCGGAGCCACGGCCACGGCCGCGGCGAGGGCGGCGGCGCCCTCCCCGCCTTCCCCCTCCACCTCCCACTGGCGGAGCAGGCGGGCGAGTTCGTCGCTCTCGAGGCGGTGGCGCAGCACCAGCGGAGCCGCCGCACGGCAGTCCTCCGCGGCGACCTCGCCGCGCCCCTCGCGGAGGGCCCGCAGGCGCGCCGCCGCCTGCCAGGCCTGCACGGCGCGCAGGCTCTCGATCTGGAACTCGCAGTATGCGCGGGCCAGGCGTTCGGCCAGGGCCGGAGGCATCGGCGGGACGGCCCGGAAGGACTGCGCCTGGAGTTCGAGGCGCAGCCGCTGGGTCGGGTCGGGCCGCGCCGGGGACGCCTCGCGCCTGGCGGCGTCCCCGCCGGGCCCGGCATCCGCGGCCACGGCCACGGCCTCCCCGCGCGCGGCGGGTCGCGCCTCCGGGGGGACCGCGGCGTCTGCCAGGGCCGCCAGCGTCGACTCGTCCGCGAGGGCCTCGGCGGCCAGGACGGCGACCACGGCCGGCGGCTCGGCGGGGCGGCGCATCGCGACCGCGACGTCGAAGCGGTCCGCCAGTTGCCGCCGGATGTCGGAGAGCGGTCCGGGCTCTTCGTCCGGGTTGCTCGCGGCCCACACGGTGGCCCGGCAGGGCAGGACGATCTGGGGCAGCCCCGCCTCCTCGATCTGCAGCCGTCCCGGCTTCGTGCCCATCACGTCGAGCAGGGCGTCGGCCAGTTCGGGACTCGCGTCGGCCAGGCGGTTGACCTCGTCGACGAACACCACGCCGCGGTGGGCGCGCGCCAGCGTGCCGGGCAGGAGGGCCGCCTGGGGGCGTTCGGCGTCCGTCAGGCGCCCGAGGTCGACCGAGCCGACGACGGTGCCGATCTTGGCCGATGGGGAGATCTCCAGGAAGGGCGCCGGAACGACCTCGGTACCCAGGGCGCGGAGGGCGTCCTCGGCCAGGCCGCGGTGCAGGGGACAGTGCGGGCGAGCCGGGTCGCAGTTGTAGGGGCAGTCCGCGACGCGCACGATCGCCGGCAGCAGCCGCGCCGCCGCGCGGATCACCGTGGTCTTGCCCGTGCCGCGCAGGCCCTCCACGTGGACGTGCAGGGGGTGGCCGCGCGCGGAGGCGAGCACCGACAGTTCGAGGGCCATGTGCAGGGGCTCGCTCCCCGGGTGGCGGACCAGGGCCGCGTACGGCGGCAGGAAGCATCCCTCCGGCGGGTCGCGGGCGGACCGCCGCGACACCGCCTACAGGGTTGGCCGGGCGCGGGACCTTCATGCGCGCCGGGGGCGGCCGGCCGCGCGCCCGATGCGCGGACGGCCCCTCAGCGCGCCACGAATCCCATGGTGGTGAACAGGGCCATGCCGCCGAGCCGCGTGTCCATCCGGCTGTGCTGCACGACCACGGGGCGGTCGCTCTCGACGCGCAGGCCGTAAGGGGTCTCGCGGGGAATGGCCAGCCCCCCGAGTTCCGCGGGCGCATCCAGGTGCAGGTGGACGTCCCGCTCCCCGGGGACGGTGATCGGGGCGCTGCGCTGCGGGGGCCGGTCCGCGTAGTAGGCCGTGACGACGATGCGCGCGTCCTCGTGCGCCGTGTTGAGGACGCAGATGGCCTCGTGGCTCTCGATGCCCGTGCCGCCCTCGGGCAGATACCCGTCCGGGATCAGGAACACGCACGCGCCCTCGCCCGCCCCGCTGCCCATCCTTCGCCCACCCGCCGGGACGCGGGCCCCGGCCCCGCATCCGCGCCCCGGCGGGCCGGGCCGACCCCCTCTCGGGCATCCGCCTCGGGCCCGCTACCGCAGCCGTTCGCTGTGGGCCCGCCACAGGCGCCAGCGCCCATCCACGCCGCGGCGGTAGGTCTCGACCGTCAGCTCGGCGTTGTCCCATGCCGGATGGTCCGGGAACCGGCATTCGACCCGCATCGCGACCGCCGCCTCGTCGCCGCCGCGGTGGAGCGGGAGCAGCCCGCTCCGGCGCCAGGAGGCGCGCTCCCCGCGCACCCGGGCGAAGAAGGCCGCGACCATCGCGAGCGTCTCCGCGCGGCCCAGCACCAGCACCGCCTGACCCGCCGGACCCGCGAAGGTGCCGGAGAAGTCGGCGTCCAGGCACTCGGCCGTCGCCTCCAGGTCGCATGCATCCCATGCCGCCCAGTAGCGGCGCTGGAACGCGGCCAAACCCTCGCCCGCCGGCGGGTCCTCGTGCGCCAACGCCCGCCCCCGTCCGGCCCGAATCGCGCCGGTCCCCCGCTTCGCGCGGACGGGGGCTTCTCCTGCGGGGGAAGGCCCGCGCGGCGCGAGGGCGGGATTCAGTCCGGCAGGGCCTCGACCAGCGCGCGGAACCGCCGCCCGCGCTCCTCGAAGTCCGTGAACTGGTCGAAGGAGGCGCAGGCGGGCGAGAGCAGCACCACCGTGCCCGGGCGCGCCGCCGCGGCGGCGGCCTGCACCGCGGCGTCCAGGTCGGGCACGCGCTCCATCGCCGGGCGGCGCCCGGCCGGCGCGGCACCCGCCTCGACGGCCTCCTGAAGGGCGCCGGCCGTGGCGCCGAACAGGATCACGCGCTCCACCCGGCGCGCGATCTCCACGCCCAATTCCGTGAAGGGGATGCCCTTGTCGTACCCCCCGGCGAGCAGGACGAGGGGTGAGCCGCCCCACGTATCCAGCGCCGCCGCGCAGCGGTCCGGCGTCGTGGCGATCGAATCGTTGACGAAGCGCGCGCCCCTCCACTCCCGCACGACCTGCTGCCGGTGCTCGACGCCGCGGAACGCGGCCACCGTGGCCCCGATCACGCCGGGCGGCACGCCGGCCGCCAGGCAGAGGGCCGCCGCGGCCGCGACGTTCTCCCGGTTGTGCTGCCCCGGCACCCGCACCGACGGCAGGGGCACGACGGCCGCGGCCTTCGGCCACGGCGCGGGTCCGTCGGGCCGGACGGGAGGCGCCGGCGCGGGCGGAAACCACCGGACGGCGTCGCGGAGCACCCCGGCTCCCGCGTCCACGGGGCCCCGCGCCGAGAAGGCGAGGCGGCCGGCGGGCGCCTCCGCCTCGAGGGCGGCGGCGCCCGGGTCGTCGCGCCCGAAGACGGCCCAGTCCCCCGGGACCTGGGAGCGGAAGATGCGGCGCTTGGCGTCGGCATAGGCCTCGAAGCTGCCATGCACGTCCAGGTGGTTGGGGCGCAGGTTGAGCACGCCGGCGATGGCCGGGGCCGTGCGGCAGAGCTCCAGTTGGAAACTGGAGAGCTCCAGGACCATCCAGGCGGGCGGGCGCAGTCCCTCGAGCCGGTCGAGGAGGGGCAGGCCGATGTTGCCGCCCACCAGGCTCCCGGGCCGCCACCGGGCCACCGCCTCGCCCACCAGGGTCGTGGTGGTCGTCTTCCCGGCGCTGCCCGTGATCCCGATGACGGGCACCGGCGCCGCCTCCAGGACGTACGCGGCCTCGGTCCACAGCGGGACGCCCCGGGCCGCGGCCTCGGCCAGGACGGGGAGGTCCTTGCGCATGCCCGGGGTGACGAAGATGGCGGCCAGGCCGTCGAGGCGGGCGCCCAGGGCGTCGAGATAGGCGGGACCGGCGAACAGGGCGGCGGAGGCGGCGAGTTCCGCGGCCACCCCGACCAGCGCCGCGGGCTCCCTGCGTTCGTACGCCTCCACGCGCGCGCCGGCGCGCGCGAGGAAGCGCACCACGGCGGCGTTGCTGCGGCCCAGCCCGACGACGGCCACGCGGGCGCGGCGGAAGGGAGCGGCGGGATCCGGGAGCGCCACGGGACGGCCCCCTCACGACGGCGCGCGCGGCCGGCCGCGGCGCCATTGTATCGGGGGCGGGCGGCCGCCGCGACGGGTTCCCACCCGGCCCCGGCCGGCCACTGCAGGGTCTGCCTGGCCGCGATGCGAATCTTGCGCTGCGGCGGCCGCGGCGCGGCGGCCCGTCCCTGCGGGGTGGGGGTGCGTGCCCCACCGGCGCCCGGCGATCCGACCTCGTCGCGGCAAGGGAGGGACCGGCGCCGCGGCCTCCCGGGCTTGGTGCGGAGCCGGGAGGCGGCGCCGGGAGGGCGGTTGACCGTCACTGACGTCGGCACCCTGGGCGAGCGTCTGCGCACCGCCATCGGGCAGGTGCTGATCGGCAAGGAGACGCGGGTCACCCTGCTGCTCTGCGCCCTGCTCGCGCGGCGGCACGTGCTGCTCGAGGACGTGCCCGGCACGGGCAAGACGACCCTGGTCAAGGCCCTGGCGCACGGCATCGGCGCGTCGTTCGCCCGGCTGCAGTTCACGCCGGACCTGCTCCCCTCGGACATCACGGGTTTCAACGCCTACGACCCGCGGACGGGCGAGTTCCGCTTCCGCGAGGGGCCGGTCTTCCGGCAGCTGGTCCTCGTCGACGAGATCAACCGCGCCTCGCCCAAGACGCAGTCCGCGCTCCTCGAGGCCATGGAGGAGCGGCAGGTCAGCGTGGACGGGGTCACCTATCCCCTGCCCGACCCGTTCCTGGTCCTCGCCACCCAGAACCCGGTCGAGTACGAGGGCACCTTCCCGCTGCCGGAAGCGCAGCTGGACCGCTTCGGCCTCAAGGTCGCGCTCGGCTACCCCGGCCGGGACGAGGAGGTGTCCCTGCTCGAACGCTTCCTCGAGACCGATCCGCTGGGCGACATGGAGCAGGTGTGCACCGTCGACGACATCCGCGCGGCGCAGGCCGTCTGCCGCACGGTCCACGTGGAGACCAGCGTGAAGCAGTACGCCGTCGACCTCTGCGCGGCCACGCGCCGCCACGGCGAGGTCGCCCTGGGCGCCTCCCCGCGGGCGACGCTGGCCCTCGTGGCTCTGGCGCAGGCCCATGCGGCCCTGGCACGGCGCGACTACGTCCTCCCCGACGACATCAAGGCCCTCGCGCCGTGGTCGCTCCCGCACCGGGTCGTGCTCGCCCCGGCGGCGCGGTGGCGCGAGCAGACCCCCGAGGCCGTCGTGGGCGGCGTGCTCCGCTCGGTGGCCGTGCCGGCCGGGGTGCGCCGCCCCTAGGCCCCGGGGATGTGCCGGCGGATCCGGCAGCGGGGGGCGGGAGCGGGCATGTGGCCGCGCGCGATCCGGCCCGGATACCTGGCCTTCACGGTGGTGTTCATCTGCCTGGCCCTCGCCTTCGGCGGTCCGGTCGCCATCGGCGCCGTCTGGCTGTGGGTGCTGCTCGGGGCGCTCGACTTCGCCTGGGCGCTCGTGGTCGGGCTCCAGACCGCGGTCCTCTACCGGTTCCGGCCCGGCAACTACACGGCCGGCGACCCCCTGGATGCGGAGATCCAGATCGCCAACGACGGCTGGCTGTTCGCGCCCGCCGTCACCCTGCGGGACGGGCCGCGGACGACCGTCGCCTTCGTGGGCGGCGCCCGCACCGAGCGCTACAGCCTCCCGCCGCTGGCGCGGCTGGAGATCCGCCGGGCGCCGTCCGCGCGCCGCGGCCACTACCGCCTCGGGCCGGTCGAGATCGGCACCGAGGGACCCTTCGGGCTGTTCGCCTGGGTGCGCCACCTCCATTCCGAGCACGAGGTGACCGTGCTGCCGCGGCTCCACCCGCTGCCGCACTGGCCGCTGGAGCAGGCCGAGGCATACGGCCGCGCGGTCAAGGGCCACTCGCCCTATCCGGACCCCACGCTGGTCGTGACCACGCGGCCGATGCTCCCGGGCGACTCCCCGCGGCGCATCCATTGGAAGCGCAGCGCGCGGACCGGCGCCCTGCAGGTGCGGGAGGTCGAGCCGTCGGCGGGCGGCCACGGCGTGGTGGTGCTGGACCTGTGGGTGGGTGCGTACGGGCGGTCGCCCGACCCCCGGCTGCTCGACGCGGCGACGGAGATGGCGGCCTCGGCGGGCCACGCGATCCTCCGCAGCGGCGCGACCCTGAGCTTCTTCGCCACCGGGTCGCGCCCGGCGGCCATCGTCCGCGCGCGCGGCACGGGGGCCCTCGGCAAGCTGCTGGACCTGCTCGCCGAGGTGGAGGCCGACGGTCCCCACGCCCTGCGCGTCCGGCTCCCGGCGCTGGCCCAACAGATCCCCCCCCGGTCGGTGGCCGTCCTGGTGACCCCGGCCCATCCCAGCGGCTGGGCCGGAACGCTGCCCGTCCTGCAGGGGCGCGGCGCCACGGTGGCGGCGGTGCTGGTGCTGCCGCCCTGGGCGGACGGGGACGCGGTCCCGGCCGCGGTCCGCCACCTGAGGCAGATCGGCTGCCCGGCGTGGGCGGCTTCCTCCGCCGAGCAGCTCGCCGGGCGGCTCTGGCCCCAGGGCGTCCTTCCCGCCGCCCGGGCGCGGCAGGCCGCGGCCGCCGGCGAAGCGGCGGGCACGGGCCCGCCCGCGGGTTGAGCGGAGGGCAGGGATCCGCCGCACGGACTTGGGCCACACGGCCATGAAAGGGGCGCGGGGGTCGGATGCAGCTCTCGCCGTTGGCCCGGGGCGGCCGGCGGCCCCGCCTCGGGGGCGGGCCCGGCGTGCGCGGCGCGGCGCGCGGTGGTCCGGAGCCCGGGCGGGGCGCGGGCTTGCCCCTGGACTCGGCGGCCGGGATCGGCGCCGTCGCCTTCGCCGGGCTGATCCTCTCCACCCTGCCCGCGTTCCTCGGCATCGCCGTGGGACCCGGCGTCGTCCTGGCCCTGCTCGGGGGGACCGCCCTCGCGTACTTTGTCGCCGGGCCCCACGCCGCGACGCGGCGCTGGCGCATCGGGCTGCCCCTGGGGCTCGTGTGCGCGGGGGCGGCCGCCGGCCTGGTCCGGCTCCTCCTTCCCGGGGGCGGCCAGGCCATCGCCGGTTACGCGGTCAACGTGGCCACGCAGCTCGTGTCCTGGCAGGCGAGCGGCGGCGCGTCGCTCTCCCCTCCGGCGCCGGTGCCCGTCACGGCCGTGCTGGGCTTCGCCGTGTCGCTGCCCGTGTTCGTCGCCGCCCGCGCCGGACGGCCCGCGCTCGCCCTGCTGCTCGGGTTCGCGCTGCTCGTGATCGAGTGGGAGTTCGTCGACAACGCGACGGTGCGCCTCTTCTGGCCGCTCGTCGGGATCAGCCTGTTCTGGCTGGCGGCCGACCGGGCCCGCGAGACGGCGCTGCGCACGGAGGCGGGGGTCGGTAGCCCCACGCCCTGGACCGCGTTCGGCATGGCCGGGCTCGCGGGCCTGTTGGTCCTCGCGGCCCTGGCCGTGGTGCCGCGCCAGGGCGCGCCCGCCAACCTCGGGAGCCTCGGCGTCTGGATCGACCAACTGCCCATCATCGGCAGCATGGAGAAGGCCACGCGGGAAGGGGACCTCGGCTTCGGGCCGCAGGCGCCGTCGTCCGGGAACGCCAGCGCGCCGGGACCGGGCGGCGGGGGCGGGAGCGCCCTGCGCACGGGCGGCTTCAGCCTGCAGCAGACGGGCTTCTCGGCCGACGTGGCGCAGCTCGGCGGTCCGGCGTCCCCGGACAACTCCGTGGCCCTGCAGATCTCGGTGAGCGGATCGGGGGCGCTGCCCTCGATCCTCTACCTGCGCGGCGCGGTGCGCGACCTGTATACGGGGAAGGGCTGGCTCCCCGACGCGGAGGCCCAGACCGCGGACCCCGCCTGGGCCTCCGCGACCGCGGGCCAACTGGGGCGGGACTTCCTGTCCGGCGCCGCGATTCCGGCCCCCTACACCCTGCTCTCGGCGCACATCGAGCTGGAGGCGGCCGTCTCCGACAACCTGTTCACGGCCCTGGTACCGCTGCGGCTGCCGGTGGCCGACGTGACCTGGGACGAGGCCGGCGAGGTCTGGGCGCCCGCCGTGCCGGTCAAGGGCTTCGGATACGACCTCACCGCGGCGGTGCTCGGGCCGGACGTCTGGGACGGGACAGGCCTGGCGGCCTACACGGCATCCAGCCTCGGCGGCCGGACCGTGAGCCCCCTGCAGGCTCTGGACCTCGCCGAGCGCGGCGTGACGGTCCTCGCGGAGCCGGGTCCGGGGGCGGCCGCGGCCGGGGGCACGCTGCCCGTGGCCTCCGACCTGCAGCTGCCCTCGACCTTGCCGGCGGCGGTCGGAGACCTGGCCCGGACCTGGACGGCGGGGCTCGGCCAGGACCCGTTGCTGGAGGCGCTGGCCATCCAGCAGCACCTCAAGGCCGACTACACCTACACCCTGGATGCGCCCGCGGTCCCGGCCTCCCAGGACTTCGTCTCCTACTTCCTGTTCGACAGCCTGCGCGGCTACTGCACGTCGTTTTCCAGCGCCATGGTCGTGCTGCTGCGCACGCTGGGCATCCCGGCCCGCTGGGTGGAGGGCTACCGGGTGGCCCTCCCGCCGCAGGGCGGCACGTTCCTCGTGCGGGACAACGCCGCGCACGCGTGGGTGGAGGCCTACGTCGCGCCGTACGGATGGCTGACATTCGATCCGACGCCCGCCGCGCCGCCCGCCGCCCAGCCGGCGACCGCGGCGGAGTCGCGGGGCATCGGCGCGCGGCTCGGGCTGCTGCAGGACGCGGCCGCCGCCCGCTGGTGGGTCCTCGCCGGCCTGCCGGGGGCGCTCCTGGTCCTCCTGCTGGGCGGGGCGGCGGCCAACGTCCTCGACGAGCACCGCGCGGCGCCCACGCCCGGCCACGCGGCCCAGCGCGTGTGGAGGGCCTGCGAGCGGGTGGGCGCGCGGTACGGGCGCCCCCGCGACCGGTCCGAAACCCCGGCGGAGTATCTGGCGGCGCTCACCCTGTTGGTACCGGGCGGGGCGGCCGCGGCGGCGGGCCTCGCGGCGGAGTATGGCCGCATCCGCTTCGGCGCGGGGGAGCCCGAGGACGTGCTGTGGCGGCGGGCCGACCGGCTGCGGGCACACTGGACCGCGATGCAGGCGAGCCTGCGGGCCGCCGCGCCGTGGACGTATCCCCTGCGCCGCTGGCTGTGAGGCACGGGCCGGCGTGCCGGCGCCCCAGGGAACCCGCCTCGGGCCGGCGAAGTGCGGCCCCGGCGACGGGAGGGGTCGGATCATGCTCGCGCTGGAGCGCACGGACCCGGAACTCTATGCCCTGATCCGGAAGGAGGAGCGCTACCAGCGCGACTCCGTCCGGCTGATCCCGTCGGAGAACTACGCCTCCCAGGCGGTGCTGGACGCCTCGGGCTCCGTCCTGCAGAACAAGTACTCCGAGGGCTACCCCGGCCGGCGGTACTACGAGGGCCAGCGGTACATCGACCGCATCGAATCCCTCGCCGTCTCGCGGGCCCAGGCCCTCTTCGGCGCCGAGCACGCCAACGTCCAGCCCTACTCCGGCACCCCCGCCAACTTCGCCGTGTATTGCGCGCTGCTGCAGCCGGGCGACACGATCCTGAGCCTCGCGCTGCCGCACGGCGGCCACCTGTCCCACGGCGCCGACGTGAGCATGACCGGCCGGTTCTGGCGGCCCGTGCGCTACGGCGTCGATCCGGCCACGGGGCGCATCGACATGGACGCCGTGCGCGAGATCGCGCGGCGGGAGCGGCCGAAGCTCATCGTGGCCGGGGGTACCGCCTATCCGCGGCGCTTCGACTTCCACGGCTTCGGCGAGGTGGCGCGGGAGGTCGGCGCGCTGTTCCTCGCCGACATCTCGCACATCGCGGGGCTCGTGGCGGGCGGGGTGCATGAGAGTCCTCTGCCGCACGCGGACGTGGTCATGACGACCACGCACAAGACGCTGCGCGGCCCGCGCGGGGCCATGCTGCTCTGCCGCCAGGGCCTGGCGGAGGCCATCGACAAGGCGGTCTTTCCCGGCCTGCAGGGCGGGCCGCACAACCACACCACCGCCGCCATCGCGGTGGCGCTCCAGGAGGCCGCGGCGCCGGAGTTCGCGGCCTACGCCCGGCAGATCGTGGCCAACGCCGCCGCCCTGGCCGAGGCGCTGACCGCCCGCGGCTTCGACCTGGTCTCGGGCGGCACGGACAACCACCTGCTGCTCATCGACCTGACGCGGAAGGGCGTCATCGGCAAGCGCGCAGCGCGGGCGCTCGACCGCGCGGGGATCGTCTGCAACTTCAACACGATCCCGGACGACCCCCGCAAGCCGTGGAGCCCGAGCGGCATCCGCCTGGGCACGCCGGCCGTCACGTCGCGGGGCATGCGCGAGGCCGAGATGGTCCGGATCGCCGGCTGGATCGACCAGGTGGTCGCGGCGCCCGACGACGAGGAGGCCGGGCGGCGCATCGCCCACGAGGTGCGGGAGTTCTGCCGGGCGTTTCCGGCGCCCGGCCTCCTGACGGGCGACACCGTGGCGGTGGGCTGACGGCGTTCGGGCGGTCAGGGCCGCCCGAACGCCGCGATCCGCCGCGCCGCCTCGTCGAGGCGCGCATCGGGGCACGTCAGCGAGATGCGGAAGAAGCCCTCGCCGCCGGGACCGTAGCCGGTGCCGGGGGTCACGAAAACCCCGGCCTCCTCCAGCAGCCGGCCGGCGAATCCCGCCGAGGTCTCCCCGGCGGGCACGGGGCACCAGAGGTAGATGGTGGCCTGCGGCCGGGGGACGGCGATGCCCGCGGCGCGCAGGGCGTCGGTCATCCGGTCGCGCCGCCGCCGATAGACCTCGATGCGCCCCTCGAGGTCGGCCCGCGGAAGGTCCAGCGCCGCGACGGCCGCCCGCTGGACCGCCGTGAAGGGACCCGAGTCCGTGTTGTTCTTGACGATGGCCAGCGCGGCCACCGCGGCCGGGCTGCCGCAGGCGAACCCGATGCGCCAACCCGTCATGTTGAACGGCTTGCTCAGGGAATGGAATTCCACGGCCACGTCCGCGGCGCCCGGCACCTGCAGGACGCTGGGGGCGAGGTAGCCGTCGTAGCCGATCTCCACGTAGGCCGCATCGTGGGCGAGCAGGATGTCATGGCGCCGGCAGAAGGCCACGGCGCGCTCGAAGAACGCGAGGTCGGCGACCGCGGCCGTCGGGTTGTTGGGGTAGTTCAGGAAGAGGATCTTGGCCCGGCGCGCGACGTCGGCCGGCACGGCGTCGAGGTCCGGCAGGAAGCCCAGCTCGGCCCGCAGCGGCAGACGGTACGGCACGCCCCCGCAGAACCGGGTGTGGACGGCGTAGACGGGGTACGCGGGATCGGGGCAGAGGACCACGTCGCCGGGGTCGCAGAACGCCCACACCAGGTGCGAGAGGCCCTCCTTGGCGCCGATCAGCGCCAGGACCTGGCCGCGGGGCGGGGATCCCGGGTCGAGCGAGACGCCGAAGCGCCGGGCCATGTACGCGGCGGCGGCCTCGCGGAACGCGGGGCAGCCCTCGTAGTCCGGGTAGCGGTGGTTGGACGGAACGCCGGCCTCGGCGCGTAGCGCGGCCACGACCGGTTCGGGCGTGGGGAGATCGGGGTCGCCGATCCCGAGCGGGATGACGTCGATGCCGCGCGCGGCCACCGCCGCGCGGCGGCGGTCGAGCTCGGCGAACAGGTAGGGCGGGACCTCGGCGATCCGGTCGGCGACGCGCACGGCCAAGGACAAACCTCCTCGCGGCGCCCGGGGACGGCCCGGGCCGGCGCCCCATCAGCCCGGGGCATACACCCCGTCGTAGACCTGGACGGTGGGCCCGGTCATGAGGACGTGGTGATCGGGACGCCACTCGATCTCCAGGGAACCCCCCGGCAGCCGGACGGTGGCGGTCCGCCCGGCGCGACCGGTGCGGGCCGCAGCCACCAGCGCGGCGCACGCGCCCGTGCCGCAGGCGAGCGTCTCGCCCGATCCGCGCTCCCAACTGCGCACCTCGAGATCCGCGGGTCCGGCGCAGCGCACGAAGTGGACGTTGACCCGCTCGGGGAAGAGAGGGTCCATCTCGATCCGGCGGCCGAGCGTCCGCACCGGGGCGTGCTCCAGGTCCTCGACGAACAGGATCGCGTGCGGGTTGCCCATCGACACGGCCGTCACGCGCACGCGCTCGCCGCCGATCTCCAGCCCTTCCTCCAGGCACTCCTCGCCGGGCGGCCCGGCCATGGGGATCTGCGCGCGGCGGAACCGCGGCTCCCCCATGTCGACCTGCACGCGGTGCACGCGGCCTCCCTCGGGGAAGACCGTGGGCCGCATCACGCCGGCCGCGGTCTCCACGCCGAACGTCTCGGCGCCCTCCGGCACGTATCCCCGTTCGTAGCACAGCTTGGCGAAGCCCCGGATGCCGTTGCCGCACATCTGGCCCTCGGATCCGTCCGCGTTCCACATCCGCATGCGCAGCGGCGCCGCGCGCCCCCGCTCGATGGTGATGATCCCGTCCGCCCCGGGGCCGAAGTGGCGGTCGGACATCGCCCGGGCCAGCGCGGGCAGGTCTGGGGGCAGGGGCTCGCTCCAACCGTCCACGTACAGGTAGTCGTTGCCCAGTCCCTGCACCTTGGTGAAGGCCACCGCGGCGGCGTCTCCGGCTGGCATGGGCGGCGCCTCCCGCCGGCCAGGATATGTGCTCCCGCGGCGGGTCTGCAAGGGCAGACCCGCGCCACGGCGCGAGTTCGCCGCGTTGCGCCGCATCCGGCCGGCCCCGGATCAGTCCGCCGCGGGGATGTCCTCGATCGCCGGGTGGCGCGCGCGCGACCCGCGGTCGCGGAGCCAGGACGCGGCCGCGGCGGCCGCCGAGAGCGCGGCCGCCGCGAGCAGGGCCGCCCGG
>JAJYVV010000119.1 GCA_021791815.1 Bacillota bacterium
GATCCATCCCCGTCAGGCGACCGGTGGCATCCCGGCCCGCAGTCAGGAGACGCCTCGCGTGGCCCGGGGCGGCGCGCCCCGGGCGGACGTCTCCGACCGCTGCAAGGAGGGCTCTGATCGTGTCCACTCCCACCGCGGGCGGCAGCCAGCCCGGCGCCGCCGGCGGCGCCCCGACCGACCGCAACGGCCATGACCGCGCCCCGGCCCTGCCGGGACCCGGACCGGACGGCGCCCGCACGGGACCGGCCCTGCCGCCCCTCTGCGCCGGCACCGACCTGACCGAGGAAGGCCGGTTCGGCAAGCGCTGGCTGGTCGTTCGCGATGGGGAGGTCCTGGTCTACGCGGACGAGGGCGTATGGCCATCCGTTCAGGGCCCGTACCTGCGCCGGACGCGCGAGGAGATGTGGGACGGGCAGCACCTCCTCCTCGCCGCGCCACCGCCGAGCGGGGCCACGGTCCTCCTGCGCCTGCCCCTGGCGGAGGTCAAGGCCTGCCGCCTGCGCAACGAGGTCGGAGCCGCCGTGGTGGTCGCCGAGAAGCGCAGCGGGGAGAAGCTGCCCCTGGTCCGGTTGAGCGGCACGCTCTCGCGGCACATGGCGATCGCGGCGCGGACGTTGGACCGCCTCGCCAAGGGGGAAGCCGTCCAGGTCAACCTCGACGACCTCCCCTACTACTGTCCCAAGTGCGGGAGGCGTCTGTCGCAGGACACCAAGGTCTGCGGTACCTGCCTCGATCGCGGCGCGGCCATGCGCCGCCTCCTCCAGTTCGCCTACCCGTACCGGTGGCGGATGACGGCGGCCGCGACGATCGTCATCATCAGCAGTTTGCTCGCGCTCCTGTCGCCCCAGTTGAGCAAGCTGATCACCAAGGACCTCGTCCAGACGCAGGGGCTCCCGCCGCACCAGGTGCCGCAGGTCAACCTGCACCTGCTGGGCGGTTTGGTCCTCGTGCTTCTCCTGCTGCAGGGCACGAACCAGTTGATCAGCATCCTGCAGGCCCGGGTCGGGGTCTGGGTCAGTTCGCGCATCACCGGCGACATGCGCGCGCGCATCTGGCGGGGTCTGCAGCGCCAGTCGCTCGCCTATTTCGACCGCATGCAGATCGGGCAGCTGATGACCCGCATCAGCACGGACACCCAGCGCGTCCAGCAGTTCCTGACCGACGCGGTGCCCTTCTTCCTGCCCAACTCGCTCCGCATCCTGGGCTCCGTGGTGCTCATGGCGGCGATGGACTGGAAGCTCACGATCATCGTCCTGCTGCCGACGCCGTCCCTGCTGGTCGCGCGGCGCATCTTCTGGCCGCTGATCCGCAAGGTGGACCGCCGGTTGTGGCAGACCACGGGCAAGCTGAACGTCGTCATCGACGACGTGCTCTCCGGCATCCGCGTCGTGAAGGCCTTCGGTCAGGAATCGCGCGAGGTCGAACACTTCGAGGGCGTCAACGAAGAACTGGTCCGGCGTACCATCGTGGCCAACTACCAGTGGCAGACGATCTTTCCCGCCTTCGCCTTCATCGCGGGACTGGGCGGCATCTTCCTCTGGTATTTCGGCGGCCGCGCGATCGCCGCCGACCGGATGCCGTATCCGGACCTGGTGGCCTTCATGGGCTACCTGGGCATGTTCACGGGTCCGCTCGGCTGGTTTCAGAACCTGGCCCAATACTACGCGACCTCGCTGACCTCGGCCGAGCGTGTGTTCGAGGTGCTCGACGCGGAACCGGAGGTCCGCGACGCGCGGCAACCGCGCTCCATGCCGCGCCTGGAGGGCGCGGTCCGCTTCGAGTCCGTGGAGTTCGGGTACGCGGCCCACACGCCCGTCCTGAAGGGCGTCTCGCTGGAGGTGCAGCCCGGCGAGATGATCGGCCTCGTGGGCCACACCGGCGCGGGCAAGTCGACCTTCATCCACCTGCTGACCCGCCTGTATGACGTGGACGCGGGGCGCATCCTCCTCGACGGCGTCGACATCCGGGACATCGACCGCGCGGACCTGCGGCGGCAGGTGGCCCTCGTGATGCAGGACACGCTGCTCTTCGACGGGACCATCTTCGAGAACATCGCCTACGGGCGGCCCGGGGCCACGGCCCTGGACGTCATGCGCGCCGCCAAGATCGCCAACGCCCACGACTTCATCGTGCGCATGCCGGACGGGTACGACACGAAGGTCGGCCACCACGGGCACCGGCTCTCGGGCGGCGAGCGGCAGCGCGTGACGATCGCCCGCGCCGTGCTGCACGACCCGCGCATCCTGATCCTGGACGAGGCGACGGCCTCGGTCGACACCCAGACCGAGCGGCAGATCCAACAGGCCATCGCCCGCCTCGTGCGGGGCCGCACCACGTTCGCGATCGCGCACCGCCTCTCGACGCTGCGCAACGCGACCCGCCTGGTGGTGCTCGACCACGGTCGGATCGCGGAGGTGGGGACCCACGACGAGCTGATCGAACGGGGCGGCATCTACGCCAAGCTGGTCGAGGCGCAGTACGAGGCCCTGCGCCGCAGGGAGATCACCGTCTGACGGCGGCCGACCGGGCCGGGGATCTCCTCGCCCGGCGGCGCGTCGGTCCGGCCGGACCGGGACGATCGGAGCCGCGCGCGGGCGCGGCGACGGAGGTGCTCAGCCGTTGACGCGCGAGCAGGGGCAGCAGGACGGAGCCGCGACCGCGGCCACCGCGCACCGGGGGACGGGTTCCCCGTTCCCGGGCGATGGGCGCGAAAAAGCCCAGGACGCCGACCCTTGGCAGACCGCGTTGGAAGGGTTGGACCTTTTGGAGCTCCGCCCCGAGGACTGCCGGCTGCACGGCGATGCCGGTGGCCGGCTGTGGGGCCAGGTCCACGGGGTCGACTACGGGGAAATCATCGTGCACATGGCGTTCCCGCTCAGTGATCCGGGCCGCTGGATCTCCGTCGTGGCCGTCGACGATGCGGATTCCGACGGGCGGCGCAGCGACGGCGGCAAGCCGGACCGTGTCGAACTGGGCGTGCTTCCCAGCCTGGACGGCTGCGACACCGAGACCCGGCGGTCCGTGGAGCACTCGCTCCACCTCCGCTACTTCCTGCCGCGCATCCTCCAGATCGTGTCGGTCGAGGATGAGGATCCCGGGCACAGCGGCGCGGTCGTGTGGGAGCTGCTCACCGACCGCGGTCCCATGCGCATGCGCATGGCCAGCCTGTTCGAGGGCATCACCCAACTCGAGACGGGCCCGCGCCTGGTGGCCGCGGGCGACGGCAACCGTCCCGAGGTCCCGGCGGGCCGCATCCTGTTCTCGGATCGCGACGGTAACCGGGCGGACATCCCCGACGTGGCGACCATGGATGCCGCGAGCCGGCGGCTCCTCGAGCGGTATTACTGGTTCTGAGCCCGGGCGGCGGCCACACCGATCCGGCGCCGCCATGCGGGCGATCCAGCGCTGGGGGTTGGGTGGAGGGGTTCGGCCGGTGCCGCGCGGCCGGACCCGTGCTCCGACCCGGACTCAGGCGGTGGGCCGCTGGCCGCGCCCAGGGGTCGTCCGCCGCGGGGACGCCCGGAACACGAAGAGCCGCATCACGAGAAAGCTCGTGCTTGAGGCAAAGGCCATCGCGGCGCCCTTGCTGAGGTTCAGCGAGACCCAGGCGGGGCCCAGGTGCAGGTGGCGCACCGGAGCCGCCGTGAGGATCAACGCCAGGTCGTTGATGCCGATGTTGAGCAGGGATTGGGCCACGAAGAGCACCATCTGCCGCACGCTGCCGTCGGCCTGCGGGCGGAAGGTCCACCGGCTGTTCCACAGGTAGGAGTTCGTGATGGCCAGCGCGACGGCCAGGGAGTTCTCGACCGTGAGGCCCAGGCGGTTGGTGGTCGGGAACAGCCACAGCAGCAGATTGAGGACGCCCAAATCGACGATGGCGTTGAACACGCCGACCGTGGCGAACTCGCCGTATTGCCGCCAGGCGCTGGTTCGCCGCAGGACGCGCCGCGGCGCCGTGCCCCCGTCGGCCGCCGGCGGCGCTTCCCCGCCGTGATCCCACTTCGCCGCCTGTTCAGCCGGCAGGGTGACGACCCCTCGCCCCCCGCCCCGGACCTGCGCCCACAAGGCTCTGCTCCCTTCCATACGCCTAGGCGCCCCCGGCCCCGGTCCCCCCGGAGATGAGCCGCGGGGCGCGGGCGCCCGCCCGCACGTGGCCGAGGGCCTCCGCGTAATACACCAGCAGTTGGTGCGTCGGCCCCTCCCAACCACGCTGCTGACCCCGCCGGCGCGCCCCCTCGCGCAGGCGCTCCCGGAGCGCCTGGCTGTCGCGGAACGACTCCACCGCACAGACGAGCGCGTCGGGGTCGTCCGCGTCGTACAGGATGCCGGCCTCGTCCTCGCCGAGCAGGTCGAGACTGGGGGCGCTGCGCGCGGCGATCACCGGGAGACCGCAGGCCATCGCCTCCAGCAGGACCAGACCCAGCGTCTCCTTCGTCGAGGGGAAGAGGAACGCGTCCGCCGCATTATAGGCCGCCACCAGGTCGTCACCAAGCAACTCGCCGAGGAAGGCCGTCGGCGTCCCCGCGAAAGCCTGCTCGATGCGCTCGCGGAGCGGCCCGGACCCCACGAGGGCCAGGCGGACGCCGGGCGCCCGCCGGACGACCGGCAGCAGCCGCTCGATCTGCTTCTCCGGCGCCAACCGGGCCACGCACAGCAGGACCAGGTCGTCCGGGTGACCGCCCGAGAGCCGCATCCGCATCGCGGCGTCGGCCGGCGTCCGGTGAAAGCGGGCCGTGTCCACGCCGTGACTCCACACGCGCACGCGCCGAAAGCGATGGGCGACGAGTTCGCGCCGCGCCGACTCCGAGGTGCAGAGGTTCAGGGTCGCCCGGTTGTGCAGCAGGCGCATGTACCACCACACGAAGCCCTTCGCCCACGGGTAGCCGTAGAGGTCCGCGAAATGCGGCATGTGGGTGTGGTAACTCGCGACCAGGGGGACGCCCAGCAGCCGCGCCGAGGCGATCGCCCCCATGCCGAACACGACGGGATTGACCGTGTGGATGATGTCGGGCCGAAACTCGCGCACCAGGCGCAGCACCCTCGGCCGGGGCCAGATCACCCGCTTGTCCGGATAGAGGAAGGACGGGTTGCCGGGAAAGCCCTCGACGCGAAAGCCGGCGTAGCTCGCCGGGCCGCCGTCCGGCGCGAGCAGGAGCACCTCATGCCGCAGGCGGGCCATCTCGCGCAGGGTGGCCAGCAGGCGCGTGACTACCCCGTCGGTGGAGGGCAGGTATGTTTCGGTGAACATGGCCACCCGCACCGGCTCGTCCCTCCCGCACCGCAACTCCGCACGGGGCTCGGCTGCGCGGCACCGGCGGCGGGCGCGGCGCCGGAGGGTCCGGATCCGGACCGGGGCCCGCTTCCGGCGACCGTCCGCTCACCGCCAGCGCACGGTCGGCAAGAGTGTACCCGGAAGGATGCGGTCCGCAAACCGCAACGCCAGGTGGAGCAGATCCTCGATCAGGCCCTCGCTCAGGAGGTGGGGCTCCAGCCCCAGGGCGACCAGCGCCGTGTGCGCGGCGTTGTAGTAGTGCTCCTCCCGCTCCACCCGGGGGTTCTCCACATGGGCGACGCGCGCCTGGAGACCGAGGCGGCCGGCGACCGCGGACACGCGGCGCGCCAGATCCTCGACCGAGAACTGCTCGGTGAATTGATTGAAGACACGGAACTCACCCGCGCCGGCCGGGTGCTCGAGCGCGAGCTGCACGCACCGCACCGTGTCGGCGATCTGGATGAAACCGCGGGTCTGCCCGCCACGGCCGTACACCGTCAGGTCGTGACCCACGGCCGCCTCGACGACGAACCGGTTGAGGGCGGTGCCGAAGACGCCGTCGACGTCGAAGCGGTTGTACAGGACCGGGTCCAGCAGCGTCTCCGGCGTCTGAACGCCGTACACGACCCCCTGGTTCAGATCGGTGGCCGCCAGTCCCCACGCGCGGCAGCAGAAATGGATGTTGTGGCTGTCATGCACCTTGGACAGGTGGTACATCGACCCGGGCTGCTTGGGATACGGCAGCACATCCTTGCGACCGTGGTGCGTGATCTCGATGTAGCCCTCTTCGATGTCGATGTTGGGGGTGCCATATTCGCCCATGGTGCCCAGCTTCACGAGGTGGCACGCGGGCACAATCTCCTTGATCCCATAAAGCAGATTGAGCGTGCCCGATACATTCTGCACCTGGGTGTACACCGCGTGGGCGCGGTCGATCATCGAATACGGCGCGGAGCGCTGCTCCGCGAAATGCACCACCGCGTCGGGGTGTTCCATCCGCAGCACCCCGTAGAGGAACTCGGCGTCGCACACGTCCCCGACGTAGGCCCGGATGTCGCGGCCGGCGACCGCCTTCCACCGCGCCAAGCGCTCCCACAGGCTCGCGATGGGCACCAGGGACTGCGTTCCGAGTTCGACGTCCCACTGGCGCCGCACGAGACTGTCCACGATCGCCACGTCGTGCCCCTGCGCGGACAGGTGCAGCGCCGTGGGCCACCCGCAGAAACCGTCGCCGCCGAAGACGATGACGCGCATGTTCACTCTCCCGCCGGCGGCAGCCCCGCGCCGGTTCTCCGCGCCAGCCTTCCGAGCCGGACGTCCCGGAGGGCGGGGTGCCTCCTCCTTCGCCGGTTCGCCGGAAGGGCGCCCGCTTCCTGGGCCCGCGGCGCCGCGGGCCGGGGAGACGCGCGCGGCCGCCGCGGGCCGCGCCCCATGGTACCGCCTGCGGGGCTGCGCCGGATAAAGGAAATACGAAGCCCATCGGCGCCGTTGCGGGTGGCACCGCCCGCGGAGCGCCGCGCCCCGGCCGCCGGAGGGCATACGCCCTCCCGGAACGTCCGAGCGCTGCCCCGGCAGGAAAGCGAATCCTTCCAGCGAAGGCGACACCCCGTGGAAACGGCGGCCGTGCGCGTCGAACAGCAGCGCGATGGCGCCACGGTCCGGGTCGATGGAGCCGTCACCCCCGCCCTCGTCCAGGACCTGCGGCGCGTCAGCGCGCGATTCCGCTTCGTCCGCTGCGACCTCCGCACGGCGCACCTGAGCGCGGAAGGGGCCAACGCGCTCCGCGCCTGGCACGCCGCCGCCCGCGACGCGCTCGAGCTTCTCCTGCCCGACGCCGTGGTTCCGGTGGCGGCGGCCGATCGGCCAGCGGGGCCCGGGGCGCCCGTGGATATTCTCGACCTCCTCGCGCACGAGATGCGCGGCCCCCTGTCCGTCGCCCACCTGCGGCTGCAGACCCAGGCGGCGCGCCTGGCGGCCCGCGGGCTCGCGGACGAGGCGGCCGCCGCGCGCACCGCGATGGGCGGGTTGGATGCGGTCACGCGCCTCTTCGAGACCTACCGCACCGCCAGTCGCCCCTGGACGCTGCGGGCCGTCTCCCTGCCGGCGCTGGCGGCCGACGCGGCCGGCCAGGCGCGGGACCAGGTGGGCCACGGGACCGTGGACGTGCGCGTCTCGCCGCCCGAGGCCGACGTCTGGGTACGGGGCGAGCAACAGGCGCTGCTTCAACTCATCTGGAACCTTGTCCGGAACGGGTTGGAGGCCGCGGGACCCGAGGCGCGCGTCCGGATCGACATCGCGGCGCCGCAGGACGCCGGTCCCGTGGACGCGATCATCTGCGACAACGGCCCCGGCTTCCCGCCCGACGTGCTCGCGGCGCCGTTCCGCACCCGCGCGAGCCGCAAGGACGGGGGCATGGGCATCGGGCTCATCCTGTGCAACTGGATTGTGGAGCGGCACCAGGGTCGCATGCGCCTGCGGAACGGACCGGCGGGTGCCGAGGTGCACCTGGAAATGCCGACGGCACCGCCGGAGCCCTGACGCAACCCGTTCGCCTGTCCCGTCCAACCTACGCCTGGCGTGGCGCCGTGTGTCCGTCGCCGCGGCCTGGGCCGGGGCGCGGCCCGCGGCGGCGGGGAAGGGAGGCGCCATCCCCAGGCCCGGCTCGCTCGTGCCCTGGGCCGCCGCGAGGCCCGTCGCCCCGGCGCGGGCATCGGTGCTTCGGGAGCCCCCCACCCCCGCAGGCCGCTTGGCACAGCGATCTTTCGGCCTCCGCCCGGCCGGCCGCGGGCCCGGCGGGGCGCCGAGGCAGGCCCCCGTCGCCGCGTGCCGAAGCTGGGAGGCTACGGCGGGCGGACGGAGCGCCCTGGACCGTGCGCGCTCGGTCGGCGCATCGGAGCATGGAGGGACGGGGTCAGTGGCACCGCGCGGGCAGGGTGGGCCGGGGCGCAGCGGGGCGCGCGGCAGGGGCCGGCGCCGGCGGCGGATACGCTGGGGCCGGTTGGTCGCCCTCGTCTTCGGGCTCGGGGTGCTGGCGGTCGCCGCGTTCGCGATCGACCTCTTCGTGCGGGCGGCGGGGACTGTACCGGCGCTGGGGGACCCCAGCAACCCGCTCGGGGCGAGTTCGGCCCTTTATGACGGCAGCGGTCAGTTCGTGGAGTATCTACCCACGCTGGACGCTCGCCAGCCCGTGACGATCGACCAGATACCGCCCATCCTTCAAGACGCCTTCATCGCCACCGAGGACCGCTCGTTCTACACGAACATCGGCATCAGCTTCCGGGGCATCGCCCGGGCCGCCCTGACGGACGTGGTGCACCACGGGTACGTCCAGGGAGGAAGCACGATCTCGCAGGAACTGGCGCGGACGCTCTATCTCAACCAGGCTGATACGCTCACACGCAAGATCCGCGAGGCCATTCTCGCCATCGAGCTCAACCGCACCTACACGAAGCCGCAGATCCTCGACATGTACCTCAACGACGTCTACCTCGGCATCGGCATCCGCGGCGTGGAGGCCGCTTCCCAGGCATACTTCAACCAGAGCGATCTCTCCAAGCTCACGCTGCCTCAACTGGCCCTCCTGGCCGGCATGCCGCAGGCCCCGGCCGGCTACGATCCCCTGGTGCACCCCGCCGCCGCCCTGCAGCGGCGCAACGAGGTGCTGGGCTTCATGGCCGAACTGGGGTACATCAGCCCGGCGCAGTATCGGAGCGCCGTCGCCGCCGGCCTGGAACTGTCGCAGGGTTCGGCGCAGTCCGGCGCCTCGTCCGGCTACGCCTACCCGTGGATCGTCGACGACGTGATCACGACGCTCGAACAGCCGCCGTACAACCTGACCTTCGCCGAAATCGTCAACGGCGGGCTCAAGATATACACCACGTTCAACCCCACCCTGGAAACCGACGCCGTGCAGGCGGTGGACCAGCACCTCCAGGCGATCGCCCAGCAGAGCGGCCGGCCGGAGATGGACGCGGCGCTCATCCTGATGGACCAGCACAACGGCAACATTCTGGCCATCGTCGGCGGCGCGCAGCACACGGTGGCGCTGGGCCTCGACCGCGCGACCCAGGGCCTGCGGCAGCCCGGGTCGTCCATCAAGCCGATCATCGACTACATCCCCGCCATGGAGAACGGCCTCACGATGGGCACCGTCGTCGACGACACCATCCATTCGTTCCCGGCGGGCCCGGGCCAGCCCCAGTACCTTCCGACGGACGACGGCCCGCCCTACTACGGACTGACGACGCTCACGGAGGCCGTGCGCCGCTCCGTCAACACGGTGGCCGTCCAGGTGCTGAACCACATCGGCGTGCAGAAGGGCATCGCCAACGCCGACGCCATGGGGCTGGACCTCACGTCCGCGGACGCCTACCTGCCCGCCGCCATCGGCGGCATCAGCCAGCAGACCTGCTGCTCGCCGCTGCAGATGGCGGACGCTTACGCGGCCATCGCCAACGGTGGGATGCTCGTGCAGCCGCGCCTCGTCACGCAGGTCGTGGGCCCGGACGGCACGGTCCTGGGCACCGACCCGATCCGCTACAAGCAGGTCGTCGACCCGCGCATCGCCTACGTCATGACGCAGGTGCTGGAGGCCGTCATGAGCCCGACGATCTACGACGAGGGGCTGGGCCACGGCTGGGACTCCAACTGGGGCACGGGCTACGACGCCGACGTCCAGGACAACGTCCCCGGATGGCCCTCCGCCGGCAAGACCGGAACGACGGACAACAACACGGACCTGTGGTTCGTCGGATACACGCCGCTGTACACCGCGGCCGTCTGGGTCGGCTACGACAACCAGCAGGAGCAGGTGCCGAACGACGCCTACGGCGACACCTACGCCGGCCCGATCTGGCAGAAGGTGATGGAGGACGCCGTGGCCCCGTATCAGCCGGTGCAGTTCCCGCAGCCCTCGGGCGTCGTCGAGGCGCCCGTGGACGCCAAGTGCGCGCCCTGGCACGTGTGCAGCCCCACCGCGCTGACGCCGCCCCAATGGATTCAGGAGGACTGGTTCGTCAGCGGCACCCAGCCCACCCCGGCCACCAACGACACGCTCTGGAAGGAGTATGCCGTCACGGCCACGACCCCGCCGCTGCTTTGGAACCCCGCGTGCGGCGGCCAGCCCGTCATGCGCGTCTACCTGAACCGATCCATCCTCGGCGAGTCGTGGGCGGAGCCGATCGCCTTCATCAAGGGCACGGGTTGGGCCCAATACGTGCCGGTGGACATGGAGTACGCGCCGCCGACCGAGCAGTGCGCGGGCGGAGCGGGCGGAGCGGCGACCGGCGGCCAGGGGGCGGCGGGCAACCAGGGCGGGGTCCCCGCCGGCTGCGCGGAGCAGTGGACGGTCGTCGTCCAGGCCGGCCAACCCGCCGACCCGTCCCTGATCTGCATCGTCGCCGGGCAAACCGCGACGCTGCACTTCGTGACGGGCGACGGCCAGGCGTATCAGGTATCGCTGCCCAGCGAGAACACGGGCGGATCCGTCGCGGCGGACGGAACGCCGCTCGACCTCGCCGTGACGCCGGCGGCGGCGGGCAGCAGCCTGATCCTGATGGACGGGCTGCCGGTCGCGCACATCGAGGTGGCGCCTCCCCTCGCCGCTTCCGGCAGCGGCGGCGCCTCGCCAGGGGCGACTCCGGCCTCCGCCGGCCCCGCGGGTGCCACGATCCCGTCCGCCGGCGCCCACCCGGCCTCCGGCAGCCAGCCGTAGGCCGGGCGGGCCGCCGCTTGGCGCGCCGGCTCCCGGTCGTTACAGTTGTAGGCCGTGGACGCATGGATGGTCGGGGCCGTCGCCGCCGAGATCCGGGCCGCGTGGGTGGGCGCCCGCGTCGAGCGGGTGACCCAGCCCTCGGCCCACGACCTCTGCCTGCAACTGCGCCGGCCGGGGCGCACGGCGCATCTCCGGATCTCGGCCCACCCGGTGCTCTGCCGCGTCCTCGTCGCGGCGGACCGCCCGCCCCCGGCGGGCGCGCCCCCGCCCCCGTTCTGCCAACTCCTGCGCCGGCACCTCGAGGGCGGCCGCCTCACCGCGTGCGTCCACCCGGGGCTCGAGCGCGTGCTGGAGCTCGCCATCGAGGGCCGCGACGACCTGGGCAACCCGCGCGAGCTCCGGCTCGTCGCGGAGGTGACGGGGCGGCTGGCCAACATGGTCCTGGTCGGCCCGGACGGCCGGGTCCTGGACGCCCTCCGCCGCGTGCCGCCCGAGATCAACCGCGTCCGCGAGCTGCTCCCGGGGGTCCCCTACGTCCCTCCACCGCGGCCGGCCGGCCGCGTCGACCCGGTGCTCTCCCTGGCCGCCGAAGGCGCGGAGGCCCTCGCGGCGCGCCTGGACGCGGCTTGGGCCGGGAGCCCCGGCCGGGAGGCGCCGGCCGAGCTCCTGCAGGCGACCGTCTTCGGGCTGACCCGCCCGCTCGCGGACGCGGTCGCGGCATGGGCGGGTGGTGCGCCGGACTCGCCGGCGCCGCCGCCCCTGCCCCCGGGTACGTCGCCGCTCGCCGCCGCGCTCGTCGGCTTGGCTGCCGCGGCCGCGGGCGGCCATGCCCGGCCGTGCGTCGGCCGGGACGGCCGGGGTCGGCCCGCGGCCCTGCCCTGGCCCCTGCCCGGCTGGTCGACACATCCTTCGGCGTCGCCCAGCGCAGCGCTGGCCGGAGCCTACGGTCGCCTGGAGGCCGAGGACCGCGAGGCCGCGCTCCGGCAGGAACTCGCGACGGCCCTGCGCGCGGCGCAGGACCGGGCGGGCCGGCGCGCGGGCAAGCAGCGGCAGGAGCGGGAGGGCGCCCTGGAAGCCGATCGCTGGCGCGAGGAGGGCCAGACGCTCCTCGCCTACGGACACCTCGTTCCGCGCGGCGCAGCCTCGGTGCGGCTGCCGTCGGTCTCCAACCCGGACGTCCAGCTGGACATCGCCCTCGACCCCGCCGCGTCGGCCGCCGCCAACGCCCAGCGCCTCCTGCGGCGGTATCGCAAGGGCAGGCGCGCGGAGGAGGAGGTGACGGCGCGCCTGCGTTCGGCCGAGGAGGAGCTGCGCTACCTGGCGGAGGCCGGCCTGGCGCTCGATCAGGCGGAATCGGCCGAGGAGCTGGCGGCCCTGCGGCGGGAACTGGAGGACCAGGGCCTCTGGGGGCCGCGTGCGGGTCGCTCCGGCCGGGAGGGGCCGCCCCGGAGCGGCGGCCGCGACCACCCCCCGGCATCGCCATCGGCGGCGGGCCGGCACCGCCGCGGGGCCGCCGGACGGAGGCCG
>JAJYVV010000120.1 GCA_021791815.1 Bacillota bacterium
CGCCTCTTCCCCGCTCCGCAGCAGCCGTACCACGAGGCCCGCCCGCCAGTCCCGACGCACCGCGACCCCGTCCGCGCTCGGCTCGTCGGCGTGTCCCACGCCCCTCCCATATCACACTCGCCGCCGCTCCGCCAGTGGCCCCCCGCCCCGCCTGGCTCCGCCTGGCTCCCTTGCGACTTTGACGCCGCCGTGCCGGCGTCCCGACCGAAGGTTGCCTGGTCGTGCGGGATGTGGTAACCTAGCGGTCACCCTGGCTCCGGCCTTCATGGTGGTCAGGCCTCGGGTGGACGGTACGGCGGGCGGTTAGCTCAGTTGGCTAGAGCGCGTGATTGACGTTCACGAGGTCAGAGGTTCAACTCCTCTACCGCCCACCACTTAGAGTAAGGAAAGCCCTTCAGCCACAACGGTTGAGGGGCTTTCTCCATTTCCTGGAGGTTGCTCTAGATGGCTCAGAATTGCTCCGCAGTGAGGTAGGCTTGGGCCGGTGCGGGGGCAAACGGGGGGCAAAACCGGCGCCCGCTCGTCCTTCTCGCACAGGCGCTTTCGGGTGTGGGCGGGGGCAGACGGGGGCAAGTGGACCGGGAGTGCTGAGGGTGGGGTGCGTGGCACGGGGGAGGTATAATGTGGGCGCCCCGCTGGCCGGCAAGCTCGGGCGGGGCGCCGGGGAAGTGACGGCCGATGGGTTTGCCGACGTCGAGCAGTCGTCCTGTCCAGGCTGCGCACCGTTCACGGACGGCGGGCGGCAGGAAGATCGAGGCGTGGCTGCACGCGCAGCAGGCGCGGATCGTGCCGCCCACCCGGTGCGGCGGGGTGCGCGGCACGATTGTGGTTGGGTCAGGCGGCGGTGCCGCGGGCATGGCTGATCAGGTCGCGGGCGGTCGGGCGGCGCATCTGGGGGTGTCGTGCCCAGAAGGCGGCCCAGTGCCCGGACCGCTGCACGGCGCGCCGCTTGCCTGCGCTCCCACCAGCACCCCGTTCCGGCTTCCGGTCTCGCTCATCTGTTCGCCTTTCCCTCCCCCGCCCTTGGAGTCTCCATTAGTGTCGTTCCCTGTCCCACTCCACTATGGCAGACAGGGTTCACGATCACCGTGCCGCCGGGCTTCGTGGCCCAGTACCAGGGCGCCGTGGCGGCCATCTACAACAACATGGCGGTCAAGGCGGCGGTGGTCCAGGACCTGTCGCCGGCGAAGTACGCCGAGGGCGGCTCTTCCGGCGTTCCGCCCGACCTGAGGGTGTCGCCGAGCTACGCGGCCCTGTTGGCGACGGTGGGGATCACCCCGACGCAGTTCCTGGACTGGCAGCTCGGCAATGTGCCGGCGGACCAGCGGGCGCCCTGGGTGCCGGGCTCCGCCCATGTTGCGCTGGTCAATGGGGTCGGGGTGGCGGCCACCCCGGTGTCCACGCCGCCCGCGTCGTCCAGCGCCCCGGCCCCCAGCGGCAGCGCGGCATCCGGCGGGTCCCCCCAGACCAGCACCGCCCCGGCGGCATCCTCGACGACGAAGGCCCCTGCGGTGTATCCGTCCAACACGGCCCCGCTGTCCTCGGCGCAGCGGTCCGCGGATGCGTCGGCCGAGGTCGCGTCCAGCACCCTCAGCGGGACGGGGTCTGGCACGCCGCTGCCCGCGCCCCCGACCAGCAGCACCGTGAGTTCCGGCGGCGTCATTGTCAACCCGCCCGACTGCCCCCAGGGGGAGTCTGCGGTGGTGGAGCCCCAGGGCACCGTGTGCATGCCAGATGCGCCGCTCCAGGGAGGGATCCATCCGGCCCCGAAGCCGGCGGCGCCTCCCTGGGCCGGGGTGGCGGCGTTCGGCGGATGGGTGCTCGCGCACTGATTCATCAGCGGGGGTTTGGTGTTTCTGATCGTGGGCTTCACCCTGGCCACGATCCTCACCCGGAAGTACCTGCCGCTCTGAGGCGGCAGGGGGGGGACGGCCGGGGCAGCACGGGGGGCGTAGCGCCCCTACCCCCGGCTCCCCTTCTCCAGGGCCGTGATGCGCCGCTCGTGGTTGGCCGCGCTGGCCTCCAGAGGGCCGATGTGCCGGTTCATGAGGGTGCGCTCGCGGTCGTCGGCGCGGCCCTCTACGGCCGTCCGCAGCATGTTCAAGCCGTCGATGACCGTGCCGATGGCCTTCATGGTCGCCTCATGGAGGATATGGGCATCCGAGCGGGCCGATTCGGCGGCAGCGCGGGCGCTGTCCGCCTTGGCGTCCACGGCGGCAACCTTGGCATCCACAGCGTCGACCTTCCTGGTGATGCGCTGCTCCATGGCTTCCAGGTACGAGCGCAGTTCCGCGTCCACGCTGTCGCCTCCCAGCCGGCCCCGGGGTTCTTCGGCAGGCATAGCGGCGCTCCTGCGGTTCCCCCATAGGGGGTATCTCCTGTGGTGTTGCATCGTGCCCGCCGCCTGCTGGTGGCTGTCATCGGGGTGCTCGGTATCGATGCTGATCCCGGCGCTGCCGGTCGCCGCGTCCAGTGTGTACTCTTGGGGCGACTACGGCGGCACCTACACCCGGACCCGCGTCTCTGTCCTGCCGGCCAGCGTTCCGCCGGGGGCGGGCCTCTACAGCGCCCCCTGGATCGTGCCGTCTCCCGACCCCACGGCCCAGAGCCAGTCGACCCCGGTCTCGGTCGGGGACACGATCTACTGGTTCGCCTTCACGTCGCCGACCCAGGGGGCGCTGTACTCCAGCACCTTCAACGGCGGGGAGCCCGGGCCGGCCGTGACGCTGGTCACGTTCACCGCCTCCAGCGGCGAGGAGTTCAACTCCCCCGGGGACCCCTCGATCAGCCCCGATGGCCGGTGGCTGGCCTACGCGGCGGGCCGTACCCTCTACTGGTGGCGGGTCGGGAACTGGTGCCCCGCCTACAGCAGCCCGTCGTGCCCCTCGGGCGTGAGGACCATCCAGCAGGCGCCGGGTAATCCGACCGCCTACGTCTCCAGCGCCCCGGTGTTCGTGGCGGACCCCACCCCCGGCAGCGGCGGCTGGGCCGTGTGCAGCGGCTCGGCCGATGGCGGGTTCGCGTGCTACAGCGTTGAGGGCCCGGCTGGCATAGGTCCTCTCCCGACCATGGGAGGCACGGGGACCTACACCACCTCCGGCAGCCCCATCACGTCCAGCGCCGTGCTGGTGCCGGCCTCGGCCGCCCCGCCCTCCTTCGGCGGCGACCCTGCGGTGTGCTTCGGCATCGCGTCGTTCGCGCGGCCCCGCATCGAGTGCGTGGATCCCCTGGGGAGCGCGCAGCAGACCATCGGCCAGGGTGAGTTTGATGCTCCGGTCGACTCGGCCCTGGCCTATGCGGGCGGCGACCTATGGGCGACGGACCAGGACGGCGGGGCATATGCCTTCGTCGCATCGTCGGGGGTGCTCGCGGGCCGCAACACCTCGGTGCGCGTACCGGGCCATGTCGATCACTGATTCCGACGCATGCCGATCACTGAATCCGGGGGATGCCGATCAGCGAATCCGGGCCATGCCGATCAAAAAGTGAGGATGGTCCGGAATACGCTATCGGCATGCCGGATGCAAGTCCGTTCATGAACGCGCCCTGTGCGTTCAGCCCCAACGCGTCGTGGCGCAGGAGACACCAGGGCTGGCGGCACACTGCAGCACCCCGGATCCGGCAGGAGAGGGGGCCGCGGTGGACCGTTGGGCCAGGAGGGGCTGTCTATGCGCAAGGCGAGGGACCTGTTGCGGTTGTGTCTGGGAGGCGGGATGAGCGGGCGGCGGGCCGCAGCCAGCGTCGGCGTCTCGGCGAGCACGGCGTCGGTGTACATCAGCCGGGCGCGGGAGGCGGGGCTGACCTGGGAGCGGGTCGCGGCGATGGACGACACGGAGCTGGAGAGGGTGGTGGCCCCGGCGCCGGCTCCTGCGAACGGCAGCCGGCCGATGCCGGACATCGAGCACGTCCGGCGGGAACTGGCGAAGGCGGACGTTACGCTTTCGTTGGTGTGGCAAGAGTACAAGGCGGAGCATGGGGATGGTTACCAGTACTCGCAATTCTGTGAAGTGGTGGGGCGGGAGCTGCGGCGGGCGGACGTGGTGCTGCGGCGGCAGCACAAGGCCGGCGCGGAGATGCACGTCGACTGGGCGGGGCGGACGGTGCCGATCGTGGAGGCGGACAGCGCCCTGTCTGCCATAGTGGAGGAGTGGGACAGGGAACGACACTCATGGAGACTCCAAGGGCGGGGGAGGGAAAGGCGAACAGATGAGCGAGACCGGAAGCCGGAACGGGGTGCTGGTGGGAGCGCAGGCAAGCGGAGCGTCGAGGTCGGCGCAGGCCGTGCCGTAGGCGCCGCCAGGGCTCGAATCGCCCTGGGGTCGGCTGCGTGAGCGGACCCACGTCTGCCGCAAGGTCATGCGCCCGCCGCAGCCCGGCGAAGGTGGATGGCACCACGTCTGGCGGTGCCTCCAACTTCAGGCCACGGTAGGGCTCCAGCGTGTTGGTAGCCTCCCCGGCGGAGCCGGCGATCCGCCGCCGCCTCCGGGCGGAGGTCATGAAGGGCTAGCCCCAGGAAGCCGTACCGCGCGGCGAACGCTGCCATGTCCTCGCCGCTCTTGTCGTGCCACGCCGCAAGTTCTTGATGGAGCTGCGCGTCCTCGCCGAACTCGTGCGCCAAACCGCCCAGCAGGACGCAGGCATCAAGAACCAGATCGTGGTTGGTGAGGCGGCCGGCCAAGTGTCCGACGCTTTCCGCAAGGCGCAACCGGACTTGCCGTGGAGGCGGATGATTGGGATGCGCGACATCTTGGTGTACCCTGCTTCGATGTGAACCTCACCGACGTGTGGGCAACTCCGACCGGAGATCTGCCGGGTCACTACCGGGTCTGGCTGCGCAGGTATCTCGCCTGGTGAAGCAGAACTGATTGCTCCGTCGGTGCGTGCTTCGCGGACGCCCGCACGGCCAACCCGTTCATGGTGCTCTGCGGAGGGACCGACCCGCTGCCACGAGCCACCATGGTCGACCCAGTGGAAAAGGTGGGGTTGCCCACCGGAGCCCCTGCGGCCGCTCCGGCGCGGCGCAGCGGTCGATGCGGCGGTCTGCAAAACCGGGCCGTCTCCCGCCGCCGCCTCCAACCCCCCGGCCCGCCCTGCCAGCGGCTGTTGGCCACTAGAGAGGAACCGCCCGCTGCCCGCGGACTCCCGCGGTCCGCGAGGTGGCGCTGCCACCGGACACCGAGCGCTACACGCCCCTGCTTCTCGGCTTCCGCCCGGCCCGGCGCCCTGCCCCGGGGCACGGCCGCCTCCGTCCTAGGGCGGCCGCCCTTCGCGAAGGTCCCGCTGCGCCCGCTGCTGCCGGGCGGGGCGCTCCCGGCCCTCGCCGCCGACGCCCCCGAGCGGCTCGTCCGCGTGCGCCGCTGCTGGATGGACAGTCCCAACCGCTACCTCGGCCGGCCGGCGCCGGGTGACGTCCGCGCTCGCCACCCCGACGGGACCCTCGGGGTGACGCTGGACGCGGTGCCTCCGACGTCCGCCGGGTGGGGCGGCGACACATTCGACGCCGCGCACGGCCTGGGGCGCGCGTGGCCCGGTGCCTGAAGTCCGCGCGCGATGGGCTGCTGCTCGGGTACGCCCGGTTCGCGGCCCTCCGCCGGGCTCACTGCGAGGCGCTCGTGGGGGAGGGCCGCGCCCTGCTGCGCGTGGCCGCGCGGGAGTCCGGAGCGGGGGACGGGCCCAAACGGCGCCTGGAGTGCCCGGCCAGCGGCGTGGCGGCTCGGCGGGCAGCGGCTGCTCGGCGTCCTGCGCGCGTCGCGCGCCCCCCGCCGCGCGGGCTTCGGTCCGCCTTGGCCGCGGGCCCGCACGCGCCCCGGCGCGCCGGCCTCCGCCGTCGCCACCGGCTGCACGCGCCGGTCCGGCCGCGGCGACCACAGGAGCCGCCCCGCCTCACTCCCCAGCTTCCGCGCGGTTGGCCAGCCAGTCCGCCAGCGTCGCGACCCGTTCGGGATGCGCACGGCTGCGCGCCAGGAAGCCGACCCCGTGCTGGGGCATGGGGTCCTGGTCCGTGGGCTGATAGCGCAAGTCGACGCTCCAGCGCACGGTGGCGCTGTTGTTCGGCGTGGACATGTGCAGGCAGCGGTCGTTGAAGACGATGGCCCCGCCCGCCCCGAGTGGCAGCGCGACGGCTCGCTGCCGGCCCCTCAGGTGCCGCTCGTCCGTCTCCGTGTATCCGGTCCCGCTGTAGGTCTCGCGGTGGTGCGACAGCAGCCGCCGACGGTGGGTGCGCGGCAGGATGTGCAGGCACCCGTTCTCCAGCGTGGAGTCCACCAAGGGGATCCAAACGGTGACGACCGGGTTGCTGTTGGCGTCCGGCCAATAGCTCTTGTCCTGGTGCCACGGTACGGCGCCGGCCGCCACCCTCGGCACCTTCGGCCGCACGTTGTAGACCGGGTTGGCGAAGATCTCCGGACCGATCAGCGACTCGACGACGTCGAGGATCTTCGCGTTGCTCATGAGGTGGAAGTAGCCGTCGCGGCGGTCTCGCCAACTCCGCCCGTAGCGCAGGAAATCGCGGTCGGAGAGGGTGGCGAACAGGGCCGCCAGGCGCGAGGGGAAAGGCCGGTCCTCCAGAGGATCCGGGATCAGGCCGTCGGCCACCAGCGCCGCGGCGATGGACGACACCTTCTCCTCCATGGCCGCACGGGCCGGGGCCATGTCACGGTCCTCCAGCAGTCCCGGCAGCACGAGGTAGCCCTCGGTCTGATAGAGCGCCACCTGCTCCTCCGTTAGACTCCCGCGGCCCCGTGCGGCCGTCAGAGCCATCGGCGTCACCCCCACGGTTCCACCCATCCTGCGCGAGCCGGGCGCTTCCTGCCGCGGGCGGTGGCGGGCCGTCGGACGGAGGCCCGGGCACACCCTTGCCGCCTTTTTCTGACGCCGGACCCGCGCCGGCATCGGACCGGAGCCCCGGCTCTGGACGCGGCCGGGCGTCCGGTTGGGACCGATCGCGCCCCGGATGGGTGCGCACCCGGAACCCCGCACCGGCGGCTGGCAGGATATCCTGGGTGGGGTGCCGGTCGCCGTGCGCCGAGGCCGCCGCCCGGCCCTGGACCGGGGCCATGCGTGGCAGAGACCATGGGAGGGTGACGGGCGCGCACGCAGAGCGGGAAATCCGCCAGGCAGGCGGGGCGCGGGGCGGTCGGGGCTCGGCCTCGTGGCTGGTCCGCCGGGGCGCCGTGCGAGTGCCGGAGATCACTGTGTACTTCTGGGTCGTCAAGGGGCTCTCGACGGCGATGGGTGAGGCGACGTCCGACTATCTCGTCCACGCCATCAGCCCGGTGGTCGCCGTCCTGCTCGGCTTCGCCGGTTTTGCCGCCGCCCTGGCGGTCCAGTTCACGATGCGCCGCTACCTCGCATGGACGTACTGGGCTGCCGTGGTCGGCGTCGGCGTATTCGGCACGATGGCCGCAGACGTCGTGCACGTCGTCCTCGGCGTGCCCTACTTCGCTTCCGCCGCGCTCTATGGGGCGTTGCTGGCGGCCGTGTTCGTGACGTGGGGCGCCACCGAGCCGACGCTGTCGGTTCATTCGATCGATACGCCGCGCCGGGAGGCCTTCTACTGGGCGGCGGTCGTCGCCACCTTCGCCATGGGCACCGCGACGGGCGACATGGCGGCCACCACGCTGCACCTGGGCTACCTCGGCTCGGCGCTGCTGTTCGCCGGGGTGATCTGCCTCCCCGCGATCGGGCGGCGGTGGCTCGGCTGGAATGAGGTCTTGGCGTTCTGGGTCGCGTACGTGGTCACGCGGCCCCTCGGCGCCTCGGTCGCGGACTGGCTGGGGAAGCCCCGCAGCCTCAGCGGTCTCGGCTGGGGGGACGGCCACGTCAGTCTCGCGCTGACCTTGGCCATCCTGCTGCTGGTGGCATACCTGGCCCGGACGCGGCGGGACGTGCCGCGGCCGGCGGGGCGGCCCGCCCGTCCCGGCGCGCGGTGAGTCGGGGACAGGGCGGCGCCCCGCGCCGCCATCGCGGTGCGGGGCGCCGGCATGCACTCGGGGCCGCCACAGGTGCGCGGGCGCGCCGTGGGCGTCAGTGCGGCAGACGTTCGCCGCAGCGGTTGCAGAAGCGCCACACCTTCTGGATCTTGGATCCGCACCAGGGGCAGAAGTAGGCGCGGCCGGCCCGGCGGATCGCGACCGGGGCAGCCCCGCCCGCGCTCCGGCGCCTGCTCCGCGGCGCGAGGTCCGTGCCCGGCCGCGGCAGGGCTTCCAACGCTATGATGGTGCCGCGCGGACCGGCTGCCTTCGTGCGGATGTACCCGTCCTGCTCGAGCGCGTGCAGATGCTTGGAGATCGTGACGGGCGTCACAGTGAAGCGTTCGGCAAGGTCCTTGGCGCTCATGAGGGTGTGGTTGCCGATGGCGCCGATCTCCTGGTGAAGGAACGAGAACAGCCGCTGGCGCAGAGGCTCGGGAGGCGTGGCTGATCCGGCGCTGACCGCACTCAAGATGCTTCCCCCTTGTCTGTCTCGCAACTATGATGACAGCAAAGACCTTCCGGTGTCAAACATTGCTCTTCTTCCCGCGGAAGGCCCAGCGCCACAGCGTTCCTGAGCCAAGCACCGTGCGGTGCCCGTTCGCGGCGGCGGGCGCAGCCCTCCGGGATTGCCGCCGAGCGCCACAGGCCCGTACGCGCCGACGCGGGGCCGCGGGCCTGTGCGATGTGCGCCGCCGCACCGACCCGTCGCGTGGGCCGGGCAGGGGCTCCTCGCCGCCGCGGCGAACGGCGCCGCCCGGACACCCGCGCGCCTCCCTCCCCGCCCGCGTGCCAAGCGCCGATCGGGCGACGCGGCGGCCGGCAGCGCGGCGCGCGGCGGCGTTCGGAGGTGGCCCGGGCTGGGTCCGGGCGGGGGTGCCGCGGTGGGAGACCAGCTCAGTCCCGCCGAGATCGACGCCTTGCTTCGCTCGCTGCGGCGCGCCGAAGACGGCACGGGCGGGCCGGCGGCGGAGGCCTCCGACCGTGATGCGAGCCAGGAGGCCGCGGCGTCCCCGCCCGGCCGCGGGGGTGCCCCCGACGACCTGGCCCGGGCCCTGCTGCCCGTGCTGCGGCGCGTGTGGCACGACCGCATGCCGGGCGCCGTCGTCGCCCTGGGAGGCCCGGGACCGGACGCCGGGGCCGCGTCCCAGACGCCCACGGCCGTGGCCCGCCTGGGCCCCGCGCCCGGCGCGTGCCTCTGGCTGTTTTGGCAGGAGGCGGGGCCGGCTGCGGCGGAGGCGGCGGAGGCCTTTCTCGCCGCCCTCGCCGAATCCGCCGACGCCCACGGCTCGGGCCCGACCGGTGCCGCGCTCCCCACGGTGGAGCGGCTCGGACCCGACACGCCTTGGCCGGCGGACGGAATGCTGCTGCCGTTTCGGGCGCTCGCGGCCGATGGGGCCCGTTCGCTCGGCGTGGGCGTTTCGGCCGCCGACCCCGAGGCGCTCGCCCGGCTCGCGCCCCCGAGCGGCCCACGGACCGCGGCGCGAGCCGCCGGTGCCCGTCCCGGGGGGGCCGCGCGGGGGGTGCCGGTCCAGGACCTGGAGTTGGATGCGTCGGTGTTCGTGGGCGGCGGGATGTTCCGCCTGGCCAACCTGGCATCCCTGCGCCCGGGAGCCGTCCTGCCGCTGGCCACGGAGGTCGGAGAGCCCGCCGTCGTGGCGATCGGGGGCCGGGTGATCGCGTACGGCGAGGTGATGGTCACCGAGGACGAGACCCTCGCGGTGCGCCTGACGCAGGTGGTTCTCGGGGAGGATGGGCGCCGCGCGGCGCCGCCCTGGCTCGAGCAGGCCCGCCGCCAGCGGGACCCGGACCGGGCCCAGGGCAGGTTTCCGGCCCCGGGGGGAGAGGTACGCTAGCCCCGGCGGGCCGCCTGGCGGCCCCGGGCGCGAGCCGGAGGGAGGCAGGGCCGTCGGCCGCCGCCGGAGCGGCGCGGTTGAAGCGGGGTGCCGCGCCGGGCCCCTCCCGGTGATATCCTGACCCCAAACCACACCACACGGCCGCGCCGCGACCTTGTCGGCGTGGGGAGGTCGGTCTTGCTGGGCGGCGGCATCGGTCCCGCCTTCTGGGTCGCGCTCGGGGCCGCCGCTTTGCTGGGCGGCTACTGGCTGGAACGGGCCGGCGTCTCGGGGTTCTATCCCCGGTACTACCGGCTGACGGAGTTCTTGCTCGCCCTCGCCGCCGTGTGCGTGGTCCTGGTGGCCCTGCTCGCCCGGGGGCCCGAGGGACCGGTGGCGCCGGCCCCGGAGGAACGGCTGCCCGGCGGGCCGGAGCCGTCGGGTTCCGAACCCGACGGAGCTGGGCCAGGGGCGGCCTCGCGTGGGGCGGGGGACCCGGCCGGCCCGGCCTCCGGGGACCTGGACGGTGCCGGTGGACCCTGATCCCGCGCGGCCTCCGCCGCCGGGCCCGCGTCGGCGGCGGCGCTCACCGCCCATCCGACCCTTCCGTTCCAGGGACCGCCCCCGGCCCGGTGCCCGTTCGGCAGGGATGGGGACCGGATCCGCGAAGGGAGTCGCGTTGCGGCGCCGCGCGCCGGCCGCCGGCCGGCCCCGGGAGAGCGGGGAGGGCGCATCGTTCCCACCGAGCCGAACGTGGAGCAGGTGCTCACCCATTTCGCCGTGGCCCTGCGCCGCGTGGGCGCGGAGGCGGCCGTGGCGGCCGGCCCGCCGGCGGGCTACGCCGTGGCCGGGCCGGTTCCGCTGGCCACGATCCGGCCGCGGGACGAAGCCGGGATCGGCGCGGTGGTCTCGGTCGCCCGGGACGCGGGCCTCGCCCTGCTGGTGCGCGGAGCCGGTTCCTGCGACCGGGCTGGCGGGGTGCTGCGCGCCGCGCCCGTGGTCGTTCTCGACACCACGGCCTGCGCGGGCCTCGTCGCGTATGCGCCGGGGGACCTGACGGTCCGCGTGCGGCCCGGGACGCGGCTGTCCGATCTCGACGCGGTGCTGGCGGCCCGCGGGCAGATGCTGGGCACGGGTCGGCCGTCTGGCGGAGCCACGACCGTGGGCGGGCTGCTGGGCGCCGACGCCTGGGGGCCGTCCCGCCTGCGTTGGGGGGGGGCCCGCGACGCCGTGTTGGGCATGCGCTGCGTCGACGGGGCGGGGCGCGCCTTCGCCGCCGGCGCCAACGTGGTGAAGAACGTCAGCGGCTTGGACGTCGGGAAGCTGATGGTGGGAAGTTTCGGCACCCTGGCGGTGCTGACCGAGGTCTGCCTGCGCCTGCGCCCCCGCCCGCGGGCTTCCGCCCTCCGGGGCGCCGCCTTCGGCTCCGACGCGACGGCGCTCGCGGCGGCGCGGGCGGTCCTCGACGCCGACTTCGTGCCCACCGCGATCGCGGTGGCCGACGGCGCATGCCTCGTCGCGGTGGACGGCGGCCCGGCCGACGTCGCGGATCAGGCGGAGCGGCTGGCCGCCCTGGACGGCTGGAGCCGGCCCCTCCCGGCGGAGGCCGCCGAGGCGGCGTGGCGGGCGGCCGCCGACCCCGCGGCCGCGGCGGGCCCGGAGGGCGTCGCGGTGCGCTGCGACGTGCCGGAAGGCGCGCTCGCCGCCCTGATGGCGGAGGGCGCGGTCCTGGCGCCCGCGGCCCGCCTTACGGCGTGGGCTGGCCTCGGCGTCCTCTGGGTCGTGCTGGAGTCCGCCCCGGCCGGGAGCCTGACCCCGGACCGGGTGGCGGACGTCGTCCGCGGGGTGCGGGCGGCGGCCGAGGCGGGCGGCGGTCGGGCGGTGGTCGCCGCGGCTCCGGAAGGGGTCCGGGCGGCCGTCCCGCCATTCGGCGACCCCGGGGCGCTGCTGCCCTGGCTGTCCGCCGTGAAGCACGGGTTCGACCCGGACGGGGTTCTCGCCCCGGGTCGCTTCGTCGGCGGCCTCTGAAGGGCCCGGGCGCCGGGACGCGGCGCAGGGGGAGGGGCGGGATGGAGGTGCCGGGGACCGCCGCGGCGCGGCCGCCGTCCGAGGCCGCGGCCCGCCAGCTGGAAGCCTGCGTGCATTGCGGCTTCTGCCTTCCGGCCTGTCCGACCTACCGCGAGGACGCGGCGGGGGGCGAGGCCGATTCGCCCCGCGGCCGCATCGACATCATGGGCGCCCTGTTCCGCGGCGAGGTGAGCGCGGCCGAGCCGGACGTCGCCCTGCACCTCGATCGCTGCCTCGACTGCCGGGCGTGTGAGACGGCCTGTCCGTCCGGCGTGCGCTACCACGTGCTGCTCGAGGAGGCCGTCGCCCGCCTGCCGGCCCGGCGGCCGTGGCTCGCCCGCGGCGGGGCCGAGGCCGCCGCCTACTCCGGCGGCATGGCCCTGGTGCGCCTCCTGCTGCGCCATCTCGTCCGGCGCCCCCGCGCGATGGCCTGGCTTCTCCGCCTGCTGCGGCGGCTGCCCGCGGGCGTGGGCGCCGGGGTCCCCGCGGTCGGGGCGCTCCTCGCGGGGCTGCCCGAGCGGCCCCAGCGCCCGGCCCGCGGGCGCCTCCCGCGG
>JAJYVV010000121.1 GCA_021791815.1 Bacillota bacterium
TCGTTCCGGTAGACGCGCCCGCCGGTGGCGGGATCGAAGTAGACGCGGACCCGGCGGCCGGTGGCGGGGTCCAGGAAGACCTCGTCGGTCCGCTGCAGCGTGGGCGACTCGCGGCCGGAGCCCCGGTAGCGGTGGCGGTCCCACAGCCAGTACCCGCCGAGCGCGAGGAGGACGACCGCGGCGGCCTCGACCAGGAACCCACGGAGGATCACGGCGTCATGCCTCCTCGGCCGCGAGCACGACCGCGGTGCCGTACGCCACGACCTCGGCCATGGTCTGTCCCAGCTCGGACGAGTCGAAGCGCATCATCACGACGCCGGTGGCGCCCATGGCCGTGGCGTTCTGGACCATGCGGTCGATGGCCTGGCGCCGGGCGTCCTCGAGCATCCGCGTGTACTCGTGGATCTCGCCGCCGCCGAGGGACCGCAGCATCGCCACGATGTTGCCGCCCAGGCCCCGGCTGCGCACCACCACCCCGTAGACCTGGCCGATGGCCCGCTCCACCCTGTGGCCCGCCACGCCTTCCGTCGTCGTCACGATCACCCCGCCGCACCTTCCCCCGCAAGGATGCCGCCCCGGCAGGGCCAGCGTACTACGCCGCCGCGGACCCCGCGCGACGCCGCTACGGTTTCGTCACACGGCGCGCTTCCTCGCCCCTGCGCCGGGCGGTCCGCCCCACGGCAGCCCGTGTGGGGCGGCGCCCAGCCTCCCGCACCCCGGCGAAGCCCCCGCGGTACGCCCGGCGGCGCCACGGACAGGCCCGCCCGGGGAGCCCGTTCGGCGCTCGCGGGCCCAGGAGGTCCAGCATTCTACATGCCACCCCAGGTGGATGTGGTTTACATGCCGCACGAATGCCAGGCACTGGGCGGATTGTACGAATCTTCTTCGGCGGTCCGACCGTGCCAGGAGCGTCCCGCCGGGCCGGGAACGTGCGGGGGTTGGTCGGGCCCTGGGCCGGTTTTGCGTTGTGCGTCCAGCACCTTCCATCCCGCCGGGGCATCCGGAGACGCATCCCCGCCTCGGGTCCGCGCCCCAGGCCGCCTGCTCCGGGCCCGCGACGCACGGCGCCGTCGATCGTCGCGCACTGCCGCCGGGGGCGGGCGCGGCTCGCTCGCGGCAGAGCAAGGGAGCGGCTGTCGGTGAAGAAGTGGCTCAATCCGGTCCGCCGATTCGGACAGACCCTCGCCTGGTCCCTGGTCCTGGTGCTGGCGGCCACCTCGTGGGCCAGCGCGGGCAACACCTCCGGCACCTCCTCGGGGACCACGCCCAGCGCCACCGCCGCGGCGCCCGCCAGCGCGCTGCAGGGCACGACGACCGATCCCGACCGGGGCGCGGGCGACGACCACGACCTGCTGGACGCGGACGGGGACAGCGATGAGGCCGTGCAGGGCCTGGCGGTGGCTTCGTCGGTGCTGCCGCAAGCCATGGCCGGCCAGTTCTACAGCGACCAGCTGGCGGCCACGGGCATGCTGGCGGGCGCCGCAGCCACGTGGAGCGGGACCCCCCCTTACGGCCTCACACTCTCCCCCTCCGGCCTCATCAGCGGCACGCCGGCGGCGGGCTCGCCCCTCGGCACGGCCACCTTCACCGTGAGCGTGACCAGCACGGTGCAGCAGGTCGACGAGGACGACAGCGGCGCCGAGGCCGTCTCCGAGAGCCCCAGCGAGGAGAACCATGAGTCGCCGCCGGGCGTGGGCACCGCCACCGCCACGGCCACCCTGTCGCTGACGCTGGTGCCGGGCATCGACATCACCACACCACAGACCCTGCCCAACGCGCAGGTCGGGGCGCCCTACGCCTACCTGATCAGCGCCTCCGGCGGCTCCTCCGGGGCCGGGGGCACGGGCTTCACGTGGACGCTCCAGTCGGTGACCTTCGTCTCCTCCACCGCCTCGGGGGGCTCGGTGACCACCACCACCCTCCCGGCGGGCCTCACCTTCTCCTCGGACGGCGTGCTGAGCGGCACGCCGACGGTGGCCGGTGTCGCGACGATCGTGGTCCAGACCACGAATCCGCCGGTCCCCGGGTATCCGCCGACGGCGTACCCCCAGTCCCAGACGTTCACCCTGGACGTCCTCCCGACCACCCTGCGCGTCATCACGGACGTCATGCCCGACGCCACCGTGGGCGGGCAGTACACGGAGCCCCTCCAGACGAACGGGGCCGGCACGCCGTACCCGTCCGGGTCGGCGACCGCGCCGTGCGGATACACCTGGACGGTCGCGACGGGGGCGCTGCCCACGGGCCTCGACCTGCTGTGCCAGAACGGCCAGGAGGAGATCACGGGCACGCCCGGCACCGCGAGCGTCGCCACGTTCACCCTGGAGGCGACGGACGACGGCTCGCCCACCCCGGGCCTCGTGCCGGCGCAGCAGAGCGCGTCGGTCGAACTGGACATCGTGGTGGAGCCGCAGAGCAGCCTGACCATCGGCTACGTCACGCTGCCGGCCGGCACCGTCGGGCAGCCCCTGGGCCCGGTCGCGCTGACGGTCTCCGGCGGCACCGGCCCGTACACGTGGTCCTTCGCCGGGAGCACGCCGCCTCCGGCTTGGCTCCAGCTGGTGTCCGGCACCTCGGGTGAGGTCCTCGAGGGCACCCCGACGGCCCCCTTCAGCGGCGACATCACGGTGCAGGTCGAGGACGCGAACGGCAACAAGGCCACGGCGTCGTTCCCGCTGAACATCGGGGCCGCCGGGCTCAGCATCACGACCAGCACGCTGCTCAACGGTGCGGTGGGTTCGCCGTACTCGGCCCAGTTCAATGCCACCGGCGGGAGCGGCAGCTACACCTGGGCGGTGTCGCCGGCGTCCGCCGTGGCGTGCCCGACGGCCACCGGCAGCCAGTCCACGCTGCTGCCCTGCGGCCTCAGCCTGTCGCCGAGCGGACTCCTCAGCACCAACGGCGGCAACCTGCCCGGAGGCTCGGGCGGCGCCTACGACATCAGCGTCGTGGTCACCGACACTTCGAGCCCCCCGCTGCAGGCCTCCATCACGCTGCCCCTGACGATCACGACGCCGGCCCTGACGATCGACACGAGCGGATACACGCTGAACAGCTCGAACGTGCCGGAGCTGCCGGAGGCCGAAGAGACCGTGCCCTACTCGGCCGTCCTGCAGGCGACGGGCGGCAACGGGCCCAGCACATACAACTGGCTCCTCGGCTCGCACAACGCGCTGCCCAGCGGCCTGCAGCTGCAGCCGTACAGCTGCTCCTCCTGCGGTGAGGGCGTCATCTCCGGTACGCCGGTGGTGGGCGACGCCACGGGCGGGCCTTCCAACAACCCGTCCGACGGCATCTACTCCTTCCAGGTCCAGGTGACGGACAACGCCAACAACGAGGCGACGCAGACCTTCTCGCTGCAGGTGCTCCCCGTCGTGACGATCAGCACGACGTCGGTGCCCAACGGCGAGGTCGGTGCCTCCTACAAGGCGACTCTCGTCGCGGCCGACGGCAAGGCCCCGTACGCCTGGTCGGTCTCGGCGGGCTCGCTGCCGCAGGGCCTGATCCTCTCGGCCAGCGGCGACACCGCCACGATCCAAGGCACTCCGTCGGCGGCGTTCACCGCGGGGACGACCTTCACCATCCGGGTCAAGGACGCCCTGGGCGGCGTGGCCACGGAGCAGTACACGATGACCGTCTACTCGGCGATCTCCGGCATCGCCCTGTCGCCCACGAGCGGGACGCCCGGCAGCGGCTACACGGGCACGCTTTCGGCCTCGGGCGGCACGGGCAGCTACACGTGGAGCGTCAGCGGCCAGCCGTCCTGGCTGAGCCTGAGCGGCGACCAGCTCACCGGCACCATGCCCTCCAGCGCGACGTCCAAGACGACTTACACGTTCAACGTCACCGCCAGCGACGGCTACGGCTCCGCGACCCAGAGCGTGACGATCACGGGTTAGGCGCCCCGGTCCCGCGAGCGCTCCGACGACGACGCGAGGCCGGGGAGGCGGGCGGATGAAGCCGACGTGGATCGGTGCGGTGGCGGCGAAGTGGCGGGCCTGGAGCGGGCGGGTGCGTCCGCTGCGGGTCCGGGCCTCGGCCCTGGGGCTCATCGGCCTCCTGGTGCTGGCGATGCTCAACCTGCCGGCGGCCGCCGGTTTGGTCTCCGCGGACAGCGGAACGGCGGGCCTGCCGCCGCAGGACCAGGTGGCCAACGGCTACGGGCCGCTGGGGAGCCTGGCGGTCACGGAATCGGTGGGTCAGTCCGTGTACGGGTCGGCCTACGGGGGCGCGGGCGGGGGCAACGGTTCGTACACCGTGACGCTGCCGACCCCGCCGACGTACCCGACGCCGCCGGCGGACTTCCTGTCCCAGGTCCAGGCCATGGCCGACGCGGCGATGGCGATGGAGCGGGCCAACCCGTTCCTGGCGCAGGCTGAGGTGACGCAGCAGACGCAGGGCCTGCAGACGCTGATCGCGAGCCTGACGCCTCAGGAACTGGCGTTGATGTACCACGCCCTGCAGCAGACGTCCGGATGGCAGGGCTGGACCGGCACGATGCAGGCGGCGGCCGCCCAGTTGGCGGCCGAGCCGGCCAACGTGATCGCGGAGGCCATGGCCGCCGGCAACGGCTCGGCCGGCGGCGCCTCGACGCTGCCGGGCGCCACCCAGGCGGCGGGCACGTCGGGGGAGCCCGCGGGCCAGAGCCCGTCGGCGCAGCAGTCGATCACGGTCCTCACCGGTCCTCCGGGAGGGTTCAACCCGCCCCAGGCGCCGCCCGACACCTGCCCGCCGGCGGCGCCCGGCGGCCCGGTGGCCATCGCCGCCCTCGAGGTCACGGCCGACGGCATGAGGACGGTGAAGCTCCTGGTCCCGCAGCTCCTCGCGCTGGGCGCCGTGGTGCTCGGTGAAGGCACCGAGTTCACGATCCCCGACCCGGTGTGGGACGTGTTCGAGCTCATCGAGTCCGCCGTGGACCTGACGGCCGGCGCGTTCGACGTGATCCAATCGGGCCACGATTCGTGCGAGAGCGACGCCCACAGCGCGCTCCTGGTGAGCCTGTATAACAACCTGGCGACCACGCAGGCGGAGGTCCTCGGCCAGACGACCACCATCCTGAACGACGTCGTGACGCTCGAGGCGGTGGTCAACAGCCGGACGACCACGATCCTGACCACGCTGTCGGACCTGAACCAGCAGTTCAACTCGCAGATCGGGACGGTGCTCAACAGCCAGAACGCGATGACCCAACTGATCAACAACGTGACGATTGCGCAGCAGGCGGCCGACCAGCAGCAGGTGACCTACGAGCAGCTGCAGCTGCAGCTGACGATCGAGCAGAACCTGTCCACCGGGCAGGGCAACATGGCCACGCTGGAGCTGCCGGCCTCGGCGGGCGGCTACCTGGACAGCCAGCCGGTCGGGGTTCAGGAGATCGTCACCAAGACCGTGGACGAGATGCAGCAGGCGGGGGAGACGGTCGATCCCGACGCGCTGCAGGACCTCTCCAACGCGAACGCCGCCCTGGCGGCCGGCAACTACAAGCTGGCCTACGCCGAGTACCGGGCGGCCTACCAGACCCTGACCGCGGTGACCATGCCGACGTCCGTGGTGGAGCCGCCCGGGCAGTCGGGCAGCACGGGTTCCGGATAGCGCGGGGCGCGGAGGATCGTGGCAGGGGGGCGGGCCATACGGGGCCCGCCCCCCTGCGTGTCGCGTGACCGGGGGGAGGGGCGCGCGATGACGGGCGGGGGCTGGGCGCGGCGCATCGCCGGGCCGGTGCTGGCGCTGGCCATGATCCTGACGGCGGCGCCGGGCGCGGCGCCCGGCGCGGAGGCGGCCGGCCCGCCGCCGGGCACGGCGGTGGCGGCGGGCTTGGCCGCCGCCACCGTCTCGTCCGTCCGCGAGGTGCGCGTCTCTGCCCTGCGCGCCGCCCCCCGCTCTGCGGCGGCGGCGCTCCCGCGCCCGTTCCATCCCCGGAGCGCTTCCGGGTACGCCGCCGCGAAGGCGGCGGCCAACCGCCGCACGGCGGGCCGGCTCCACGGCGTCCGCAGCGTGCTGGGGGCGGTCGGGGGCAACGGGGGGGGCACGTCGTCCGCTTCGGCGCAGGCGGTGGGGACCGGCCTGCCCCTGATGAGTCTCGATCAGCAGGTGGCCCTGTACGGGTCCAGCGAGGAGCTCACGCCGCCGGACACCCAGCTGGCCGCCGGGCCGACGGACCTCATGGAGGTGGACAACGCCGTCGGCTCCATCTGGAGCAAGAGCGGCTCCCTCGTCTCCACCTTCGACCTCAACCAGTTCTTCGGCGTTCCCTCGGAGGACGCCGGATACGGGGCCTTTGACGTGCGCGTCGTCTACGACGCCGGCAGCGGCCGGTGGATCGCCTCGTCGTCGGCGGCCTCGTCCAACCTGACGGACGACCAGGTGTACCTGGCCGTCTCCGCGACGTCGGATCCGACGGGCACCTGGTACGTGTACACGGTGGCGGCGAACACGGGCGGGACGCTGTACGACCAGCCCATGACCGGGGTGAGCAGCAGTCTGGTGGTGATCTCCTGGAACGACTTCTCCTACGGGGGCAGGACGTTCACGGGTCAGGAGACCTGGGTGCTGCAGAAGTCCGACCTCACCTCCGGCGCCGCGGTCCAGGGCGTCCACTGGGGACCCGACGGCACGCGCTTCCGCCTGGTCCCGGCGGTCTCGATCGGCACCGCCCCCACGGAGTACCTCGTCTATAACAATGCGGACCCGCTCGCCCTGGTCGAGAACCAGGGCACCCCGACCCTGGGGGTCGTGGCCGTCAACGGCACCCCGGCGCAGGGCAACGTGACGTTCACGGAGTGGGACCCCCCGATCGCGGCGACCGGCGTGCCGCCTTCCGCGCAACAGCCCGGGCCGAACGTGATCGACACGGGCGACGACCGCCTGGAGTCGGCCGTGTGGCAGAACGGCGTCCTCTGGACGGCCGGCAACGACGCCTGCATCCCCTCGGGCACGTCCACCACGCAGTCCTGCATGCGGTTCATCCAGCTCGACACCGGCGGGAACTCTCCGCAGGTCGTGCAGGACTTCGACGCGGCCACGCCCGGCACCGACCTCTACTATCCGGCCGTCGCGGTCGACGCGTCCGGCGACCTGGTCACGGCCTTCACGGAGTCATCGCCCACGCTCTACGCCGGGGCCGCGGCCGGCGTCCAGCCGGCGGGCTCGACCGGCCCCCTGCAGGACACGGCGGAGTTCGAGCCCGGACAGGCCGCCTACTGCGGCTTCGACTGCCAGGGCGGCGGCACCAACCGCTGGGGCGATTACTCCGCCGCCTCGGTGGACCCGTCGAACCCGGCGGAGGTGTGGGTCGCCGCGGAGTACGCGGACACGGCGAGCGACCAAGGGGACTGGGGGACGGCGGCCGCGGGTGTGACCGTGCCCTCGACGTCCACGGCCCCCGTGGTGACGTCCGTCTCGCCGGCGGAGGGTCCCCCGGGCGGCGGCACGTCCGTGACCGTCGGCGGGAGCGGCTTCACCGGCGCCACCGCGGTGGACTTCGGCACGGCGGCGGGCAGCATCGAGGCGGTCTCGGCCTCGGCCATCACCGCGCTCTCGCCGCCCGGGACCGGCACGGTGAACGTGACCGTGGTGACCCCGAACGGCACCAGCTCGGCCACCGCGTCGGATGCCTTCACGTACACGGCGCCGCTGGCCGTGACGAGCGGCGCACTCCCGGGGGCCGTCGAAGGCATGGGGTATTCCGCGTCGCTGACGGCGAGCGGCGGCGCCGCCCCGTACACGTGGTCCGTGAGCGGGGGAACCGTGCCCCCGGGCCTGTCCCTGTCCTCCTCCGGCGCCCTCGCCGGAACCCCGAGCACGACGGGTGACTTTTCGTTCGATGTGACGGCCACGGACGCCGAGAGCCCGGCGCAGACGGCGGCGGGCTCCGTCCAGGTGGCGGTCGCGCCCCGCCTGGCGATCACGACCTCCGCCCTTCCGGGCGGGCTCGTGGGCGCCGCATACAGCCAGACGATCCAGGCCTCCGGCGGCACGCCGCCGTACGCGTGGTCCCTGACCTCCGGCGGCCTGCCCCCCGGCCTGCAACTGGACGCCTCCACCGGCCAGATCTCCGGAACGCCGACCGCGGCGGGCAGTTACGGATTCACGGTGCAGGCGGCGGACGCCGGAGCGCCGCAGCAGACCGCGATCGCGTCCTTCACCCTCGCGGTGACCGGTCCGCTCAGCGTCGCGACGTCGTCCCTACCGTCCACGTACGTCGGGGCCGCGTACGCGGCGGCGCTCTCGGCGACGGGCGGCACGCCTCCCTATGCGTGGTCGCTCGCCTCGGGGTCGCTTCCGCCCGGCCTTGCGCTCTCCGTGGGCGGCTCCGTCTATGGAACGCTCACCGCGTCGGGTACCTATTCGTTCACGGTGGGCGTCTCGGACGGCGCATCGCCGCCGGAGACCGCATCCCAGGCGCTGTCGATCGCGGTGGCGTCGCGGTTGGCCGTGAGCACCACCTCCCTGCCCGGGGGCAGCGTGGGCAGTTCGTACACCGCGACGCTTGCCGGGAGCGGCGGCACGCCGCCGTACTCCTGGTCGGTCGTAACCGGGAGCCTTCCACCCGGCCTCTCGCTGGACGCGGCCACGGGCGGCATCAGCGGAACGCCCACGTCGCCCGGCACGTACTCCTTCACCGTCCAGGCCGCCGACGGCGGATCGCCCCAGCAGACGGCCCAGGGATCCCTGAGCATCGCGGTGGCGGCGGCGCCGGTCTCGATCACGACGACGTCCCTGCCGTCGGGGGCCGTGCACCACGCATACGCCGCCACCCTGGCCGCCACGGGAGGCACCGCGCCGTACACGTGGTCGATCACGGCGGGCAGCCTGCCGCAGGGACTGCAGCTCGACGCGGCGACCGGAGGGATCAGCGGGACGCCGACGCGGCAGGGCACGTACACGTTCACGGTCAACGTGCGGGACAGCTCGTCGCCGCAGAACTCGGCCTCGCGTTCCCTGTCGATCCAGATCAACAAGCACTGAGGCCGGGGCGCGGGATGGGACCCGGCACGGGCGGGAGCAGGGGCGGCCCCCCTCTCCCGCGCTGCGGGGTCCCGCCGGCGGCGAAGGTCCGCGACCGCGGCAGCGGGCGGTCGTCCCCGGCCCCCAGGCCCGGCCCCGGTGGGAGGCGTACAGGGTGGACGATGACGGAGCATAGGCGCGCGGCCGACGGCCGGAAGCCGTCCTCCGTCCGACGGGCGCGCGCCGCCGCCGCGCTCCTCGCGGCGCTGCTTGCGGCCGCGGGCTGCGGCGCGTCGGCCGCGCCGGCCCGTTCCGGGGGAACCCCCACCGGCGCGTCCTTCCCGGGGGCCGCGGCCCTCGGCTCCCTGACGAACTACGCCTTCCAGTACGCCGCCGGGGGCGTGACGATCACGGGCGAGGTGCACTCGCCGTCCGACTGGCAGACGGACCAGCCCATCGTGGAACGGCACGTGGGCGGCGTGCTCTATACCCAGGCCGCCGGGACCTGGGTCTCGGTGCCCGACGTCGGTGCCGCGTACCTCGCGGCCCCGTACCCGTCGTCCGTGCGCACGGTGGTGGCGCTACTGCAGCTGCCCGGGGCGAAGGCCACCGCAGGCACCGCGTGCACGGTGGCGGGCGTCGCCGGGCGCGCGTACGCCATCACCGACGGAGGGGCGCTTCCGGTCTCCGCGTCGGCGGCCGCATGCGTAGCGGACAAGGGCGGCGCCCTGCTCAGCGCGCGCTCCGGCGCCGGCGGAGCGGGGGGCGTCCCCTGGTCGTTCACGGTGACCGCCGTGGGGACCGTGCCCACGCTGCCGGTCCCGCCCACCGGCGGTGCGTGACCATTGGGTCGGGGTCCGCTGCGCCAGGATCATCGGTCCGGGCCCCCTCCACGCACCCGGAGCCTGAGGCCGCCGGTCGGGCCGCGCGCGAGGTGGTCCAAGGTCGAGATCGACGACGCCGTCCATCCGGCAGCCTCGCCGCCCCCGAGCGCTGTGTGTCGGCCCGTCCGTCCTCACGCATAAACTGCCACCAATCGTCCGCCGGGGGCGCCGCACCCGACCCCGGCCTGGGGGAAGGGGTGTGCGGGTTGGAAGGACGGTCCGTCGACGGCTGGGCTCCGCCCCGGGTGGTCGATCTGGTGCCCCCGTACCCCGCGCTGCGGCCGGTATTCCGGGCATGGCGGCGGCTGGAACAGGAGCTCCGCTCCGCGGGGATATCCGACCCCAGGCTGCGCCGCCTGGCCGATCTGACCTATACCACGATCGCCGTGACGGTCTTCGCCCGAGCCGCGCGCGCAGCCGAGCCGGCGCCCGAACCGCTCATGGAGTAGACGGAAGAGGCGGCCTCAGATGCCGGGGCCCACACTCGCGATCGCCTTGCCGCTGGTCGGAAACTGACGGGAGTTGGCCGCCGAGCGCTGGGCCAGCGCCGCGCCCTGGGCCTCCAGGGCGTTGACCTGCTGCGCCATCTGGTTCCAAGCGTCCGTCACCGTCACCGACCCGCTCCAGGCGGCATTGAACCATTGCGTGACCGCGCCGTTGGCCTGGCTCGCCTGGTACTGGAAGAACTCGAAGTCATACACCCCGTCTCCCGCGAGCGTGGCATTGCCCCAATACTGGAGCTGCTTGCCCTTGAGGATGGGCGCGGTCGCCTGCATCACCGTGTACCACTCCTCGAGCAGAGTGGGCAGGGCCGGGGGAGCCAGGGCCAGTTGCATGTAGAAGCGCTGCCAGTCCGGGTCGATCGCCAGGTACCGCAGCAGGGTCCACGCGATCTCCGGGTTCGGCGCGGATTCGACCATGCCGTAGAAGTTGTCGTGGAGGTTCCCCACGGCCCGGGCGGGAAAGCGCGGCCACGGCAGGAAGTCCCACTTGGCCTTGTCGCCCAACTGCTCCACGGCGTCGATGATCGTCGGCTCGGCCCCGGTGGCGAAGACGCACTGGCCCTGGAAGATCTGCGCGGCCGGGGTCCCGCAGCTGCTGTTCGCGACCTTGTCCTGGACCATGCTCATCCAATACTCGCCGGCGGCGATCCCGGCGGCGGAGTTGATGCTGCAGACGGTGCGCTCGGCGTTCTGGAACGATCCGCCGAACCCCGCCACCACGGTGGGCAGCCCGGCCGTGCACCCGGGCTGGAACGGGGCCGATACCCCGTAGCGCCAGGCTCCGCCGGAGGTCTTGCCCGTGCAGGTGGCCCACAGGCTTGCTGCCTCGGCGGACGTCCAGGTGGGATCGGGGTAGGGGAGGCCCAGCTGGTCGAGGATGTCCTGCCGGTAGAGGTAGGCGTCGCAGGCCGCATCCTCCGGGAGGGCGTAGGTCGTGCCGCCCGCGTCCTGGAAGCGCGCGAGCTGGCCCGCCTGCCAGGTGGTGGCGGTGTCGATGTTGTCGTTCTTGAAGTAGGGGTCGAGCGCCGCCAAGAAGGGCTGAATGATGGGCCAGTCCGAGCAGCAGGCGGCCACGACCCAGGGGGTGGTGGATGCCCCGGCGAGGATGTCGCTCACCACCGACGATTCCCCGCCCTGGCTGCCTCCCCAGGTCGCCGCGACGCCCTTGTTCTGCGCGTTGAAGTTGGCGTCGAAGAACTGCTGGATCAGGCCCACGCTGGTCTTGTTCACGGGCACCGCCGGCACCCAGAGCTGGAAGGGCACGTTCACGGTCTGGGGCACCGGGGCGGGCGCCGCCCGCCCGGCGCCGCTACCCGGTCGGGACGCGCAGGCCTCCAGCGCCAGACCCGCGGCGGCGAGCGCCGCCGCGCGCGTGATGGTCCCGAGGGCGCGGCGGCGCGGAAGGGCGCGACGGGCCCCGGCGGGGAGGGAGGCCGCCATATCCATGTGGCTCCCGGGGGTACCGACTCGGGGCCCGGCCGTCGGCGGGGGAGGCGAACCGGAAGCCTAGCGGACGGCCGCCCCGGGACGGCGGCGTCCCGAGCCACTCCCTTCGTTCGCGCGCAGCCGTCCCCTGCCGCGCGGGGCGATCGCGGTCTTCCTGGGGACAGGGGGAGTGGCCCGCGTGGGCGGTTGCTCCGCCGGCCGCCGGGGCCGCGCCGGCGCGCAGGAGGGTGATCAGGGTCGGCGAACGCGACGCCGCCGGGCAATCGCCCGCTCGTCCATCCCCGTCGTCGAGGCGGTGGGGCCGAACCGCGCCGGAAGGAGTAGGGCCGGTGGCCGATCGGCGGATCACGCCGTTCTTGATGTTCTCGGGTCAAGCCGAAGAAGCCATGAAGTACTATGTGTCGATCTTCGACCGCTCCGAGATCCTCGCCATACAGCGGTACGGGCCGAATGAGGCCGGACCCGAAGGGACCGTGGTCCGGGCCACCTTCGCCCTTCAGGGGTACGCATTCAGTGAACGGCGTAGAGAGGCTGCGTCTCCGGGCGTGACCGGGAGCAGGATGGGGCTGGGACGGTCAGGACTGGGGCAGGGGGTATGAGATCGGGCTGGCGAGTCGGCCGTGGTG
>JAJYVV010000122.1 GCA_021791815.1 Bacillota bacterium
GCGCGTCGTCGGCGCAGACGTTGAGCACCTCGTGGCGCAGCTCGGTCCGTTCGACGGCGCAGCGGAAGGCCTCGGCCAGGTCGCGGACGTCCAGGTAGGAGAAGAGGGCCGCGCGCCAGCGGGGATGTTCGACGGCGCCGCGGACGTCCTCGCCCGGCATGCGGACGTACGGCGGGCGCAGGACGATGGTCCGCATCCCTGTCTTGCGGTGGAAGCACGCGGCGACCTGCTCGCCGACCACCTTGCTCAGCCCGTAGTCGTCGTCGGGCTCGTCGGGATGCCCCTCGTCGAGCGGCAGGTGGCGCGGGAGCCAGTCGCGGTCCCGGCGGCCCCAGGCCCAGCCGAAGGCGGACTGGGAGGAGGTGGACACCACGGTGCCGATCCCCAGGGCGGCCGCCGCGGCGTGCACGTTGTATGTGCCCATCACGTTGGCGCGGAAGAGGACGGCATCGGGCACTCCGCCGGGGCTCGGGATGGCCGAAAGGTGCGCGACGGCCTCGCAGCCGCGCGCCGCCTGTATGACTTGGCCGAGGTCCTCGTGGTCGCCGACGACCGCGCGGACGGCCGGGAGCCCCGCCCGCCGCGCGGGTCCGTCCGCGCCCGCCCCGTGGGTCCAGGCCACACGGTCGAAGGCGACCACCTCGTGGCCCGCCTCGCGGAACGCGCGCACCACGGGACGGCCGATGCGCCCGGCGGCTCCGGTGACCAGGACGCGCACGCGGGTCCCCCCTTGGCGGACAGACACGGGGGCGGACGAGGTGCTGCGGGCCCGGGGCCCGATTCCCGGCCGCGTAGCCCCCGTCCTGCCTGGGGAGGGCCACGCGCGCACCGCCCGGTACGGCAGGGCTCAGGGCCCCAGCCCCGGAACCCCGCTTTCCGGGGGGATCGCCGTTGCGGCCACTGCCCTTCCTCGGGGGCGCCGACGTGTCGTTTCTCGACGAGCAGGAGGCGCAGGCCGTCGTATTCCGAGATGGCGCCGGCCGCCCGCGCGACTTCCTCTCCCTCGCCCGCGACCTTGGGTGGAACGTGATCCGCCTGCGGCTCTGGAACGCTCCCGCGGGCGGGTACTGCGACATGGCCCACACCCTGGCGATGGCGCGGCGGATCCGCGCCGCCGGCCTGCGCCTCCTGCTCGACTTCCACTACTCCGACCATTGGGCGGACCCCGGGAAGCAGACGAAGCCCGCCGCCTGGAGGGACCTGGGCTTCGACGACCTGTGCACCGCCGTCTACGACTACACCCGCGAGGCCGTGGAGGCGTGTCGCCCCGACGTCGTGCAGGTCGGCAACGAGATCACGTCCGGGATGCTCTGGGACGACGGCCGCGTCGGCGGGCCCTTCGACACGGACGCCCAGTGGGCGCGCTTCGCGCGCCTACTCTCCGCGGGAACGGCGGGCGTGCGGGACGCCGCGCCGGGGGCCGGGATCATGATCCACATCGACCGCGGCGGCGACAACCGGGCCTCCGGCTGGTTCTTCGACCACCTGTGCGCGCACCCGGAGGTGCCCTTCGACTTGATCGGGCAGTCCTTCTACCCGTGGTGGCACGGAACCCTCGACCAGCTGTCCTCCAACCTCGCCGACATCTCGTCGCGCTACGGACGGGACGTCGTGGTCGTGGAGACGGGCTATCCACGGACGCTGGAGGACGCCGACGGCGCGGGAAACTTCGTCTCCGCCGAGTCCCAGCTGCATCCGGGGTTCCCCGCCACGCCGGAGGGACAGGCCGCGTTCCTGCGGGCGCTCATGGACGTCGTGTCCGCGGTCCCACAAGCCCGCGGCAAGGGCGTGCTGTACTGGGAGCCCGCGTACTTCTCGCGGCCCGGGTTGCGGCGGTCCCCCTGCGACAACCTGACGCTGTTTGACGACGCCGGCCGGCCGCTGCCGGCCGCGGGCGAACTGGCGCCGCGCTGACGGGCCTTGCCCGGCGGCACCGCGCGTCGCGGTCGCCAGTAGCCCGTCGCTCCCGCGCGGAGCCGGAGCGGCCGACCCGGTTCGGAGCGTTGCGGCGACCCCAGCCCCGCCGCACCCGCGCGAACCACTCCCCCAGGCAGAACATGGGTCGCCGGGGTCGAGCCGGCGGTGCGGGAGGGGCCCAGGCGCGGGGAGCCGGGCCCCTCGAACTCCGGGCGACCCGCGGCGGGTTCGCGGCACGGCAGGCCCGCGCCTGCCCGTGCGCCTCGCGGCGTCCCAGCCCATCTGTCCGCAGCAAGCGCCGAGCGTAGCCGCACCGCTAGAAAATCCAGCCTGCCTTCGCTGCGGTGCGGAATGGGGGTCGACGAGGGGCCGGCGGCCCCAGGCCCAGACGGCCGCGGGCGCGCGGTCCGGCATGGCGCGCTGCGCCCCGGGCCTCCGGCCCGACATGCAGCGCGCGACGTTCGCCGCGCCATGCCTCTCCGCGGCGTCCATGCGCCCGGCGGCGGCATCCGGCCGCCGCGCGACCCCGGCCCGAGCACGGCGATCAGGGCCGCGAAGTTTCCCCCCGCCACGGTTTCGGCTCGGCCGGGCTGAGGCCGTTGAGCACCACGCGGAGCGCGGCGCCCGGGTCGGCGATCAGCGCCTCGGACCTCCAGGTCCGCGGATCCTTCGCCCGGCCCCAGCGCGTCGCCCTCCACATGGCGCGCGACGCGCAGGCTGTCGAGGCGGGCCCGCGCCATGACGGTGGCCCGTCACCCGCGCAGCCTGTTGATGCCCCTGGTGCCCGCGCGGCTCATGTGCAGCAAAGCCTCCTGGACCGCATCGTCCGCTTCGCGGCGCGAGCTTGGCATGCGGTGGGCCACGGTCCGCAGGTGCGGCCGTTGCTCTTCGGGGCGCTGCGCCATGGCGTCGCCGCCGTTCATGACCCATTCCCGCTCCCGCCGGTGGGGACGCGCGAGACCGGACGGACCGCCGGCCGGCCGGCTTCCCGGAGCCCGCGCGGTCCGCCTCCGCGGCGCCGAGTGCGCGCCGGCGGCCGAATGCCAGCTGCACCTCGCTTTTCCACGCGCTTGCTCACGTTGTCTTGATGCTGCAGTCGTAGGGTGTCCGTGCGGTTGCTCCAGGGGCGCGGCTGGTCTTCCGGCTTGCCCCGCGGACGGCGTGCGTGGCGCGCCGGCCGCGAGACCGCAAGGGAGTGAGCGCATTGAGGATGGCACGGTGGATGGCGGGAGCCGGCATGGCCGCCGCGGTCGCCGGGGCCGGCCTGCTGGGGAGCGGCGCCGCGGTTGCGGCGTCCGGTACCTCGGCGACTTCGGCGGCTTCAGCGTCGGCGCCCTTGTCCGGCACGGGCCTGGCGGCGTTCGAGGCCGACCTCGCCGGGAAGCTGGGCGTCTCCGTCTCGACGCTGCAGGGCGCCCTGGAGCAGGCAGAGACCGACCGGGTCCAGCAGCTGCAGAACGACGGCCTGATCACGGCGGCGGCGGCCCAGAAGCTTGAGCAGCAGATCCAGGCTGGCGGTGGGCTGCGGATGCTGGCGCGTCTTGCCGGCGCGCCTCCGGGCGGCCTATCGTTGCTGCAGAAGGCTTCGCAGTATCTCGGGCTTCCGGTGTCCCAGATCCGCACGGACCTGCGGAACGGACAGAGCCTGGACGCCATCGCCAACGGCCAGGCCGGCAAGTCGGCATCCGGGTTGAAGGCGGCCCTCGTCGCGGCGGAGCAGGCGGCGCTGCAGCAGAAGGTCACCGCCGGCACCATCACCGCGACCCAGGAACAGACGCGCCTGACGCGCTTCGAGAAGCACCTCGGCGCCATGCTCTCCAAGGCCGGCTTCGGCGGGCGGCGGCACTCCTGGCGAGCCGGCTGGCCGCGCCACGACCGTGGCGCGAGCGTGGGCTCGTCCGCCGGCGGCGGCAGCATCTCCAGCGGGTCATCCGGCTCCACCGCGGCCGGCACTTCCAGCTCCAGCAGCAGCGGGTAGGCCAGCCGGGCCCTGGGCGGGACGGGGCCGCGCAGCGGCCCCGTCCCGCTGCCCGACGCCTGCGGCGCAGGGGACGAGCCCCCGGGTTCCGAACCGACCGGGCGCGGCGCCGGCCTCGCCCGGCCCGCCGCACCCGGAGGCGTGGCATGACCCGACCCTTGCGCGCCGTCGTGATCGGTACCGGGTGGGCCGGAGAGGGGCACACCCTGGCCATGCGCGCCGGTGGCGCCGCCGTCGTCGCGGTGTGCGGCCGCCGTGCCGAGGCGGCCCGCGAGCTCGCGGATCGTCTCGCGGTACCCGCCTGGTCGGCCGACTGGCGGGCCGTGCTGCGCGCGGAGCGGCCGGACGTCCTGTGCATCGCCACCGCCGCGGCCCAGCGCCGCTCCGACGTGGTCGCCGAGGCCGCCACCCTGGGTTGCCATCTCTTCTGCGACAAGCCGCTAGCCCTGGACGCGGCCGAGGCGCGCCGCGTCTGGGAGCGCACCCGCGCCGCCCGGGTGCGCCACGCCTACGCGTCGACGTATCTCTACGACCCCAGCGCGGCCTGGATCACCGAGCTGCTGGCCGGCGGGTCGGTCGGCGTTCCCAGGGAGATCGAATGGTCGCAGCGGTCGGGGCGCGGCGCCCCGGCGGCCTGGTCGTGGTTTTGCGACATCGGGCTCGGCGGCGGGCTGTTGAACAACGGATTCACGCATCTGCTGGGCACCCTGCAGCGGATCACGGGCGGAACGGTGACCGCCGCCGCGGGCGACTGCGTGACGGAGCGGGGCCGCCTGCCCGTCGTGCCCGGGCTGTCGGACTTCCGCCGGTGGAGGTCGGCCCAGGTCTCCGCGGCGGCGGGCGCCGAAGCGGAATGGCGCGCCACCGAGGTGGAGGTGCGTTACCGCGCCTTCCTGCTGCTCCGCACGGCGCAAGGCGAACTGCCCGTCACGGCCACCTGCGCCACGGGGACGCCCGCGCCCTATCCGCCGAACGGCCTCCGCGTCTTCGGCGAGCGCGGGACGCTGGTGGCCGAGGACGTGGGCATGGGCGCCTACCGGGTGTTCCGCCAGGCGCCGGGCGGCGCGTCGCCGGAGCCGCTGCCGGTGCCCGAACGGCTGGCCGCGGCGCAACCCGCCGCGGATCCGGTGCAGAGCCGCTGGAACGCGCTGGCGCGGGACTTCCTGGCGGATGTACGCGGCGAGCCGCACGCCCCCTACCTCACGTTTGAGGACGGCTGGCGTTTCCAGGAGGTCATCGACGCGATCCGGCACGGCGCGCCCTGGCGGGAGGGGTAGCCGGCGCCGCGGTTGGGCGGAGCGCGGCGGTCGCCCCGGCCCGTCATCCGCCCGGAGTCCACCCGCCGTTCCTGTGGCGGCCGCGTGGGCCGTGTTCGTGCCGGGCGACTGGCCGTGTTCACGCCTGGCTCCAGGGTCCCCGCCGGCCGTGGCCGCGGCCTGCCGGGGCGTCCGGGCCGCCGGATGGGGCGTGGCGGCGAACCCCGGCGCCACCGGAACGGGGCAGAGTACGCTATTGTCGCGTATGGGGCCGGGTCCGGCCCTCGCGGGACGCCTCCGCGGCGCCCGCGAACGATCCGCTTTGCCGCGCAGTGCCGCCGCGGGAGGTCGTGGACTGGCCGTGCCCATGGACGTTGTGGTGATCGGCGGCGGGCCCGCCGGGTACGCGGCGGCGATCGCCCTCGCGCAGGGCGGCGCGCGTGTCCGGCTCGTGGAGGAGGCGGCCCCCGGGGGTACCTGCGTCCACCGGGGCTGCATCCCCACGAAGGCCCTGCTCGAGAGCGCCCGCCTCGCGCGCGAGATGGGGGCGGCCGAGGCTTTCGGGCTCCGGGCGCCCGCGGGACCCATGGCCGACTGGACCGCCGTGCGCCGCCGGCAGGACCGGATCGTCGCCGGGTTGGCCTCGGGCCTTGGTCAACTCCTCCGCGCCAGCGGGGTCACGGTGGTGCGCGGCCGCGGCACGCTCCTCCCGCCGGACGCGCCCGGCCGACCGCCGCGGGTGCGGGTCGAGCCCGGGATGGACCGGGGCGCCCTGGCGGATGCCGGCGACTCGCCGCTCCGCCCGGATGTCCTGGTCCTGGCGCCCGGCAGCGTGCCCGCCCGGCCGCCCATCCCCGGGGCCGACCTGCCCGGCGTCATCGACAGCGACGGCCTCCTCGCGCTGGAGGAGCAGCCACGGCGGCTGGCCATCGTCGGCGGCGGCGCGATCGGCTGCGAACTCGCCACGGCCCACGCGGCCCTCGGCGCCGATGTCGCGGTCCTTGAGGCCATGCCGCACCTCCTGCCCGCGGCCGACGCGGACATCGCCCGGCGCCTGGAGGCCGCCTTCCGCCGGAGGGGCATCGCCGTCGCCACCGCCGTTGCCGTCCTCGCGATCGAGGCCGGCGGACGGGGCGCCGGCGAGGCGGCCGATTCTGGACGACTCGCCGTGCGGGTCCGCGAGGCCGGGGGTGCCGAGGTGGTGCATCGCGCGGACGCGGTCCTGCTGGCGACGGGCCGCCGCCCGAACACGGGGGCGATGGGCCTGGCCGAGGCGGGCGTGCGGCTCCGGCCCGGCGGAGCCATCGAGGTGGACGCGCGCTTCCGCTGCCCCGGGGTGCCCGGGGTCTGGGCCGTGGGGGACGCCGTGGGGCAGCCGATGCTGGCCCACGCCGCCTTCGCCCAGGCGTCCGCGGCCGCCGCGGACGCGCTGGGGCGGCCGGTTCCCACCCTGCCGCCCGTGCCCTTCCCCGTATACAGCCACCCGGAGGTGGCCTGGGTCGGCGCTTCGGAGGAGGCGCCGGGCGCACGCGCCGCGCGGGTGCCGTTCGGCGCCTTGGGCCGTGCCCACGCCGCGGGCGACATTGAAGGCCTGTGCAAGATGGTCGCGGACGGCGCGGGCCGCATCGTCGGCGTCCATATGATCGGCGCCCACGCGACGGAGTTGATCGCCGCCGGCGTCGTCGCGGTCGCGCGCGCCATGCCCCTCGAGGAGTTCGCGGCCGCGACGCTGCCGCACCCGACGCTCACCGAGGCCCTCGGGGAGGCGGCCCACCTCCTGCTGGGCAGGCCCCTGCACGTGCTCCCGGCCGGCCGGCGGTAGCCGCCGGGGCCGGCCCTCGGGATCGCGGCCGCCTGGTCGCGGGCCGCGGAGCGGTGAACCGGTCGCTCCCCGATGCCCACCTCGGACGGCGGCACGTCCGCGCGGCCCGCGCCGATCCCGGCCCTCAGGCGCGCTCGACGCTCCGCTGTCCCGTCCAATAGCGCTGCAGCAGCGCACGCATGTCGGCGACGCGCTGCGGCTCCGACCCGAAGAGGTTGCGGGACTCCGCACGGTCCTGCCCGAGGTGGAAGAGCTCGCCGGCGTGCTGGTGCGCCACGTAGCCGCGCTCCATGCGGAACCACTCCGGTTCCTTGCTCACCCCGCCGCTCACGGCGTCGATGAGCACCCAGTCCCCGCGCCGGAGCGCCAGCGTCCCGTTCCCGGCATGGTAGACGATGGCCTGGCGGCGGGACGCGTCCACCGGCCGGCCATCGAAGGCGGGAAGCATCGACAGGCTGTCCTCGCCGGCGCCGGGCGGCAACTCCGTGCCCACGATCTCCGCGACGGTGGCGAGGAGGTCCATCAGGCCGACGGTTTGGGCGCTGACCGTTCCCGGGTCGATGCGGGCCGGCCAGCGCGCGAGGAACGGCACCCGATGCCCGCCCTCCCAGGTGTCGCGCTTGACCCCGCGCAAGCCGCCCATGCTGTAGTGGCGGTACCGGCGGACGCGCTCGTAGGCGATGCTCTCCGGCCCGTTGTCGCTGGAGAAGATGAGCAGGGTGTCCCGGGCGGCGCCGGTTTCGTCCAGGGCGCGCATGAGCTGGCCGACCACGTCGTCGACCTGGACGCAGAAGTCGCCGTAATCCCCGGCCCGGCTGCTGCCCCGGAAGGCTTGGAGCGGAAGTACCGGCGTGTGGGGGGCCGGCAGCGCGAAGTACAGGAAGAAGGGCCGATCGGCCCCGGCCTCGCGCACAAAGGAGACCGCCCGGTCGGCGAGGCGGGGGAGCACCTCCGCGTGCCGGAAGTCGGCGGCGACGGGGCCGGCGCGCCAATAGGCGTCCCAGGGGCTCGCCTCGATCCAGCCGTCGGCGGGTGCGGTCGGCCGCTCGCCTTCGACGTAGCAGTAGGGGGGCATGTCCAGCGAGGCGGCGATGCCGAAGAACTCGTCGAATCCCACGGTCGTGGGTCCCCGGCGGATCGGCTGCTGGAAGTCGACCCCGTGGGTCGGGTCGTCCGGATCGGGCTCGACCACGCCGGCCCTGCGGGGCCACTCCCAACCCAGGTGCCACTTGCCGAGGCATCCGGTCCGGTAGCCCCGGTCGCGGAGCAGCGACGCCACCGTCGGGCGGCCCTCCTCGATGAGCGGCGCGCTGAAGCCCTGCAGCACCCCGCGCGTCAGCCGCGTCCGCCAGCAGTAGCGCCCGGTGAGCGCGGCGTAGCGGCTGGGCGAGCAGAGGGCGGAGGGCGCATGCGCATCGGTGAAGCGCATGCCCTCGCCGGCCAGGCGATCGAGCCAGGGGGTGGGGATCTTGGATTCCGGGTTGAAGCAGCCGAGGTCGCCGTAGCCCATGTCGTCGGCCAGGATGAAGACGATGTTCGGCCGATCCGCTGCCCGCACGCGGACCCCTCCCCCTGCGCGCCGCCGGCAGGCACCGCCGTTCCCTGCCACCCGGACGCGCTCCTGCCGCCGACGGCCCGCGCGTCCGTCGTGTAGACTGGACGGTGCGCCGGTGCCGCGGCCGGGGCGACCGGCCGCCCTCCGCCGTTGCCCGGCTCTTCTCCCGGTACCCGACCCGAGAACGTCTGGCCGGGGGGACGGAGCCGGTTGATCGTCGGACTCGGCTGCGACATCGTCCCCGTGGAGCGGCTCCGGACGGGCTGTGAGCGCCGTCCCGCGATGCTGGACCGCCTCTTCACGCCCGCCGAGCGCTCCGCGGCCGACACCCGGGGCGCCGACCGCCGGTGGGAGCGCCTGGCCGGGCTGTTCGCGGCGAAGGAGGCGGCGCTCAAGGCTCTCGGGACCGGCATGGCCGTGGCGTTTCGGGACGTCCACGTGGCCCACGACGGCCGCGGGCGCCCGCTGCTGCATCTCACGGGCAAGGCCGAGGCGGCGGCCCGGAGAATCGGCGCCCACCGCTGGCACGTGAGCATCTCGCATTCCGGCGGCTTCGCCGTGGCCACCGTCGTGGCCGACGGGCCCGACGCGCGGGGCGGGCGCGAGGCCGATGGCCACGCAGGTTCCACGGTTCCGCGGCCGCCGGGCGCGGCGGCCGCCGGACCGGACGCGCACAGCCCCGCGCCCTGACCCGGGTGCGGCGCCCGAGGTCCGGTCCGTCCCCACCCGGACCGGGGTGCCCCGCGCCGGCCAGGGTCCCGCGCCCGGGCGCAGGCGCCCGCCCGATTCCGATTCGAAGGGGGGCCCGCAGCCCGGCTCGGGGAGGCCGCCGGTGTGGCGCGCCGACGCCGCGCCACCCGCCGCGCTGGGCGATGACCGATGCGTCTGTTGGGCGTGGCCGCGATCCGCGAACTCGACCGTCGAGCCGTGGAGGAGCACGGCCTGCCGGTTCGTGCCCTGATGGAGGTGGCCGCGTCCGCCCTGGCGCGCGAGGCCTGCGAGCTGCGCGGGACCGAGGGCGGGCCTGGCCCCGTGCTCCTGCTCTGCGGCGGTGGCCACAACGGCGGCGACGGCCTTGCCGCGGCCCGCCACGTCGCCGGCCGGGGCGTGCCAGCCCAGGTCGTCCTCCTCGCCGACCGCCGGCGGCTCGCCGAGGCCCCGGCGGCCAACCTCGCGATGCTCCACGCCTGCGGGGTGCCCGTTTACGAAGGGCCCGCCGCCGTCCCCGAGGCCGTGGCGGCCCTGGCCCGTTCGGCCGGTGTCGTCGTCGACTGCATGCTGGGCACGGGATTCCGCGGCGTGGTCCGCGCCCCGTTCCCGGCCATCATCGCCGCGGTCAACGCTGCCGGCCGGCCGGTGCTGGCGGCCGACATCCCGTCGGGCCTCTCCGGCGATGTCGGCCTGCCCCCCGACGGCCCATGCATCCGCGCCCGCCGCACGCTGTGCTTCGCCGCCATCAAGGCGGGCCTCTTCGCGGAGCCCGGCCGCGGCCTCGCCGGCGAGGTCCGGCTGGCCCCGCTCGGCATTCCGGAGGCCGCCTGGGACGGCCTCGACGTCATCGACGGCCTCGAGCCCGCGGGCGTCGCCGCGCTGGTGCCCCCGCGCAGCGGCGCCGGCCACAAGGGCACCTACGGCACGGTGCTGGCCATCGTGGGCGCAGCCGGCTTCGCCGGGGCCGCCGCCCTGTGCGCGGAATCGGCCCTGCGCGCCGGCGCCGGTCTGTGCCGGGTGGCCTGCCCGGCGGCCATCGCCACCACCGTCGCCGGCCACGTGCGGGAGGCGACGGTCCGCGCGCTTCCCTGCGATGCCGAGGGCGGCATCGCCCCCGACGCCGTGGCCCAGCTCCCCGCCCTCCTCGCCGGCGCGGACGCCGTCGTCGCCGGGCCGGGCCTGGGGCGCGGGCCCGGGGTGCGCCCGTTGCTCACGCGGCTGCTGTCGACCTTCGAAGGCCCCGTCGTGCTCGACGCGGACGCCTGCAACGCGGCAGACCTGCCGCTCCTGCGCTCGGCGGCCGGCCGGGTCGCCATCACACCGCATCCCGGGGAGGCCGGCCGGCTGCTCGGCCGCTCGACGTCCGACGTCCAGGCCGACCGGGTCGCGGCCGTGCGCCGCATGGCCTCCGAGGGCCGGTGCGTGGCTGTGCTCAAGGGCGCCGGCACCCTGGTCGCGGCGCCGGGCGGGCGGCCGCTGGCGTGCAACCCGACCGGAAACGACGGCATGGGCACGGGCGGCAGCGGGGATGTCCTGGCCGGGGTCGTGGCGGGCCTCTGCGCCCAGGGCGCCGAGCCGGCCGCGGCCGCCATGGCGGGCGTGTACCTCCACGGGCTGGCCGGGGATCTGGCGGCGGCGGCCCTGGGCCGGCGGGCGATGCTGGCGGGCGACATCCTGGACCACCTGCCGGGCGCCTTCCGCGCGCTTCTCGGTCCGGGTGGGGCCTGATGCGGCCCGGCGTCCGGACGATGATCCGCCGCCGATCCCGCGGGAGGGTTCTCGTTGGACCTTGCGCCGCGCCCGGCCGCCGGGTCCCCGCTGCGGGCCACCTGGGCGGAGGTCGACCTGGACCGGCTCCGCCACAACGTCCGGGTGCTCCGAGCGCGCCTCGCGCCCCCTGCGGCCCTGATGGCCGTGGTGAAGGCGGACGCGTACGGTCACGGAGCCGTTGCCGTGGCGCGCGCGGCTCTGGAGGCCGGCGCGGCCTGGCTGGGGGTCGCCCTGCTCGAGGAGGGCATCGCCCTGCGCAGGGCGGGCATCGCGTGCCCGGTGTTGGTGCTGGGCTGGACGCCGCCCGAGCGGGCCGCGGATGTCGTGGCGGCGGACCTGGACCAGGCCGTCACCGCGCCAGGCGACGCCGCCGTCCTGGCGGCCGCGGGGCGGGCGGCGGGCCGGCGCGCCCGCATCCACGCCAAGCTGGACACGGGGATGGGGCGCCTCGGCTGGCCGGTACCCGACACCGCGGCCTGCGACCGCGCCGCCCTCGACCTGGCACGCATCGCCGCACTGCCGGGCGCCGAGCTGGCCGGGGTCTTCACCCACTTCGCGGGCGCCGACGACGCGGACCTGGAAGGAGCCCGCCTGCAGGTGGCCCGGTTCCGGGGGGTCCTCGACCGTCTGGCGGAGCGGGGTGTCCGCCCCCGTTTCCGGCACGCCGCGAACACGGCCGCCCTGCTCCGGCTGCCCGACGCTCATTTCGACCTCTGCCGCCCCGGAATCGGTCTGTATGGATACGTGCCGTCGCCGCACGTGCCGGACCCGGGGCTCCTGCCCGTGCTGTCCTGGCGCACGCGCGTGGCCTTCGTCAAGGACCTGCGGGCCGGCGACGCCGTCAGCTACAACGGCACATACGTGGCGCAGGGGCCCGAGCGGGTGGCGACGCTTCCGGTCGGTTACGCGGACGGGCTGCGCCGCGGCCTCTCCGGGCTCGGGGCCGCGCTGGTCGGCCAGGGACGCGCCCCGATCCGCGGCCGCGTCTGCATGGATCAGATCGTCGTCTCGGTCGAGGGCTGCGGGCCGGTGGCGCCGGGTGACCCCGCCGTCCTGATCGGCGAGCAGGGCGGCCACCGGCAATGGGCGCAGGACATGGGCGACCTGCTCGGGACCATCAGCTACGAAGTGCTGTGCGGCATCAGCCCGAGGGTACCCAGGGTGTATGCGGGAGACGGCGCCCCGGACGCGGCCCGGGCGGGGAGGCCCTGACGCGGTGCATGGCCCACGGGTCGGGGCCCGGCCACCGCCGGAGGCACGCGACACCGCCCCGGGTGACGCTCCCCCTCTTGCCCAACAGTCTGGCCGGGCGGGCGCCCATGCGCCCTGGCCCGGGCTGCGTCCCGCGTGGACGGCAGCCCCGGCGAGTGCCCGCA
>JAJYVV010000123.1 GCA_021791815.1 Bacillota bacterium
GGCGGCGAGCGCGGCGGCCGCGCGCGCCAGCACACCGGCGGCCCGGCGCGGGGCCGGCCAGGCCCGCGCCATCTCGGGAAAGTCCCCCCGCAACCGCAGGCGACGCACGCCCTCGGCCGGAGCGAGCCCGGCCGCGGCCCGGGACGCCAGTTCCGCGGCCGCCGCGGCCCAGTCCCCCGCCGGCAGTCCATCCGGCCAAGCCCGGCGCACCCGCAGTTCCCGGGGCGGATACACGGGCTCCACCGGGCACGCGTCCTCCCCCCGGCAGAGGGCCCGCAGCCGCAGGCCCTCCGGCCCGAGGCGGCCGGCGACGACCCCCTCCGGCAGGGACGCCAGATCGCCGCAACGGGAGAGGCCCAGGTTGCGCAGCGCCGCCAGCCGGGCCGGAACCAGCAGTCCCTCCTGGACGAGCCACTCCAGCGAAAGGCTGGCCAGGAGGCGCGCCTCCGCACCCGGCGCCGCCCAGGCGCAGCCGGGCCCGGCGGACGGACGCGCCGCCCGCGCCACCAGACGGTTCCGGCCAAGGCCCAGCGCCATGTCCACGTGCGGCAGCGCCCGGGCGACGGCCTCCTGCAAAGCGATGACCTCCCGCCGCGGCGCCGGGCCGCCTCGCCAGGCGACACAGGCCTCCGGCCGCCCGTCGGGGTCCGGCTCCACCACGGGCGCGGCTGCGGCAAGCAGGTCCCAGGCCGGCGCAAACAGCGGCGACGCCGCGGCGCGGTCGAATCTCCCGACCCATGCCTCCGGACACACCGCCCGAACGGCTTCCGCCGGCTGCCCCGGATGGACCCCCCGGGAGGCGGCGATCCGGTCCGAGTCCCAAACGGCCAGCCCCCGGCCCCCGGCCGCGCCCGCCGGTCGCTCCTCCTGCAGCAGCACGGCCGGACCGCGGGCGGCAGTGGGCGGAAGCAGCAGGCCGTGGAAGCGGACGGAGCCGACCCACCGCGCGCCCGGGGACTCGGCGGGCACTCCGGCCGACCTCCTCCGTCTCGCTCCGCGCGCAGCGCCGGGAACCATTGTATGCAAACTGGGGTTCCTAATGCAACGGACGGCCAGGGCGCCCCGGCGAGGGCTGTGATAAAGATGGATTCAAATATATGAACCTAGCGCTGCGGCGACGCGTCCGGCGGCAGGAGGCGGCGCGCGAACGCATGGGATATGGAAAAGGAACTCCAGTTCCCTCATGGGCGAAGGGGAAGGGAGGGTTGCGGATGGCGCGGAACGGCGGCGGCATCCCGCGCACCCCCGACGACCTCACACCGCCGGCAGGGCGGCCGCCTCCGCAGGTACGTCTGCGCCCTGTCCCGCCGCGCGCGCCGGGAGCACGATCCGCACCGAGGCCCCTCCGCCTGGGGCGTTGCCGGCGGTCACGCACCCGCCGTGCGCCTCCACCGTCGCGGTCACGATGGCCAGACCCAGCCGCTCCGGCCGGTAGCGCGACGGCTGGAGCACCTCGCCGTCCGCCCCGCCGGCGAATCCGGGCCCGTCGTCCGTGACCACGCAGGCGATGCGGTCGGCGCCCACCTCGTATCGGACCTCCACGCGGGCGTCGACCCGCGCCTGGGCGCTGTTGCGGAAGAGGTTGGCAAAGACGCGGCCGAGCGAGCGCCGGTGCAGGAGAACGGCGGGCTCGTCCACCGGCGGGAAGTGGCAGAAGCGCAGCTGCCGCGTGGCGATCCGCAGTCCCGCCCTTTCCACCTCCGCCTGCACCACGTCGGAAAGCCGGTCCGGGATGAACGACGTCGGCGCCGGAGGCCGCATCTGGTCCAGCAGGTACTCGCTCATCGTCTGGATCTGCTGCTCCAGCATGGCTCCGAACTTCTGCCCCTCCTCCGGCAGGACGGGGCGCAGCAATTGCACCACCGCCTCCATCGTTTGGAGGGGGTTCCGGAGCTCATGCTGGAACGTCGCCGCGGCGCTGTGCCAGGCGGCGGCCGTGTCGCGGTTGCGCTCGACGCTGTCCGTCACGTCGACCCATGACCAGAGCGCCCCGCACGGCGCGCCGCAGAACCGCCAAACCGACGCCGCGAAGTGCACGTGCCGCCTGGCGCCCTCCCGCTCGCCCACGGGCAGCCCGTCCGCCGGCGGGTGCGTCCGGACGGCCGCGAGGATCGGCGCAGGGTCGGCCGCCCGCGCGGCGAGGACCGCCGCGAGCGCGCCGGCGCCGCGCCCCCGGAGCCGCGACGGGGGCAGGCCGCAGTCGTCGGCCGCCGCGGCGTTGACGTGAACGACCAGGCCGCGATCGTCGACGGCGGCGATCGCCGCCCCGAGTTGGTCGGCGAGGCCCAACGACCGGTCGGCGGGTTCCAGGACGCTTTCGGCGCGCTCCCCGGCGGAGCGCACGTGCAGGAGAAAGGCGCGCTCGGAACCGTCGGGCAGCCGGAGTATGCGATGCGCGGACCGGGGTAGTTCCGGGGGCGGCGGCGACGGGGGAAGGCCGTAGCGGCCGGCCGCGGCTTCCCATCTCAGGCCCAGCGGACGCGAGATCTGCAGGAGGCGGCGGGCCGCCCGGTTCATCCCCACGATCCGCCACGAGGGACGCTCCCAGACGATGCGGCCGGTGGCGTCGTCCATGCTGCGACCTCCCCCTCGCAGGCGGGAGTGGACCAGCAGGGTCACCCTATCAGGTGCGCAGGGCGGAGAATGTCGAAGCGGGTCCCGCCGGGATTCGAGCGGTGCAGTCGGAAGGGGCGCGTGCGCCCTTTCCGACCTTCCGGCGGCCCCCAGCGGGGCCTCGGGGCCGGGGCGCGGCCCGCATCACGATCCCGTGGCCGGAAGGGCGCGCATCGCGGCCTCGATGATCGCCACCGCGGCCGCGCCCGTGGCCGCACATCCCGAGATACCGTTCCCCTTCTCATAGCCTTTTGTTTCCAACCGCCGAAGCGGCCAGTTTCCGACTCGAGGTTTCCTGCTTCGCAGCGGCCGGTTTCACCAGGCCGTTCTCCTGGCCAGAGCCCGTGCGCACAACGGACAGCCCTTGGTCAGTCCCAAACGCGGCCACCCGGGCCACCTGTCCATCGACATCTGAACGCTGGTCCGACGAGCATACCCGTGCGCAAACCGCCACCCCGCTGGTGGCTTCACAATGATCGTGCCGGTGGGTAGCTTCTCTACCGGTACCGGCAGCTTGCCGTCGCGGTACATTCGCCATGCGGCTTGGTAGCTGATGCCCTGCTCCTTCGCCCATGCGCTCAGTTACCGTGCCGCAGGTGGGCGGCGAGGTCGGCCGCGAGCCGGCCCGCGGGCGCCACCCGCTCCGGCCACCCGTCGGGCGCCGCCTCGCCCGGCACGGGTTCCGGCAGGTAGAGGGTGCTGCGGCCGGACTGCCCGTCCAGCAGCACGTAGGCGTGCGGGCGGGCCACTCCGGTGAGGTAGTGGAACTCGTTGCTCTGCCGGAACCGCGAAAAGCCCGGCGGCGCGGGCGCGCCTTGCAGCACCGCGATGCCGCCGCCGATCGCGTCCAGGACCCGCGCCCGCCGCGCCGCGAACTCCTCGGCCGGCAGGGACGGAAGGGACCGCGACGGCCCGGGCGCCTTCCCGCCGGAATGGTCCTGCATGGGGGCCCACCCCCGCCGGGGCGCGCCCCCGAGGGCGCCGGCCGGCGCCCTCGGGAATACGCGGCCCGGACCGGTGGGTCCTGGGTGGCGCCGCGGGCGCTGCCGGCGGCATCGCGCGGGCCGCCCCGCGGCGACGGCCGCCTCAAAGCCCGGTGGCCGCCGCGGCGGGGGCGTCCGCTCCCGCCCGCCCGAGGTGCCCGAGCGTCTCCACGGCCGCCACCAGGACGCCGGTCAGCTCGGCCAGCGGCGGCGCGCCGCGCCCGGTCCCCAAAGCGAAGTCCCATGGAGGCGCCCCGTGCCCGCACGGCGGGGGCGTCGCGCGGGCCCACTCCCCCACCCCCGCGGCGGTGCGGAGGCGCCATGCGCGGCGCGCGCGGACGAACGGGACCGCGCTCGGCGCGACGAGCACCCCCACCCAGCCGGCGGCCCGGAGGGGCGCCGCCTCGAGGACACACGCCACGGCCGGCGCGACCAGCCGGGAGCGGCGGTCCGTCGGCGCCCGCCCCCCGGAGCAGTTCCGCCGCCCGGGGACCGCGGACGGCGGCAGTCGGGCGAAGCGGTGCTCGGCTTCGAGCAGGGTGGCGACCATCTCCAGGTGGGGCCGCGACGGACCCACCAGATACAGCCGCGGCGGCCAGCCCACCGGGCCGGACCGCATGGCGCCCGGGCCGGTGGGACAGGCCGACGCGCCCATCGCTCATCCCCACCCTTCCGCGGACCGAACGGCGGCTGCGGCCCCGGACCATGGTGCGGCGGCCCCGGCCTCCGGTCCAGCATCGGTCAGCTATTTCTCCACATACATGACCAGCGGCGTACAGCGGCCGGTGAAGCCGCGGCCGGCCGGCCCCCCAAGGGCACGGGGGGGCATGCGGAGCGCCTGCGCGGACCGTATGCCCCGCCCCGTCCCGCCGTGGCTCCGCGGCGACGTCGCCCCGCCGGGACCGCGGCCGATGGGGTGGGCCATCCTGGCCGCCCTGAGGCGCCAACGTAAAAACGTGTCATGTTCTCGCACGTATACCTTACGCTCTCTTGTGCCGCCCCCCGGGCGGCCGTACCCTCGCGACGTCCGAGACCCGACACGGCCCCGGCCGGGGAGCTCCCGGCCGCGAAAGCGAGGTGAGGCCGCCCCGTGGCGCCCGCTCCCCGGCCCGACCTGGGTCCCCCCGGCGCGCGGCCGGGCCCGCGTGCCGACCGGCCTCCGCTCCCGGCCCCGGACGGCCGCCCGCGGCCCCGCGCACACGGCCCCCGAAGGAGAGTCGGATAAGCGATGCTGGTACCTTCGCAGCCGTACCTCAGCGCCGGCGACACCGCGTGGCAGCTGACGGCCGCCACCCTCGTCGGCCTGATGAGCGTGCCGGGGCTCGCGGTGCTGTACTTCGGCGTCATGAAGAAGAAGTGGGGCGTCAACAGCATGCTGATGACGTTCTACGCCTTCGCCATGGTGCTGATCGTCTGGTGCTTTTGGGGCTACTCGATGGGCTTCGGCTTGCCCTGGAAGCTCGGCCCGGGCATCCTCAGCAACCTCGTCGGCCTGCCGCGGCCTATCCTGACGCCCTCGGCCATGCAGAACCAGGCATACATCCCCCTGCTCGCCAGCGGCCTTCCCGCCCTGAAATTCCCGAACTCCGCGCTGATCCTGTTCCAGTTCGTCTTCGCGGCGATTACACCGTGCCTGCTGGCCGGATCGGTTTTCGGACGCATGAGCTTCAAAGCGTGGGCCCTGTTCGTGCCCCTGTGGGCCACCTTCGTATACGCGGTCAATGCGTTCATGATCTGGGGCGGGGGCTGGCTCGCCCAGATGGGCGCCGTCGACTATTCCGGCGGGTACGTGATCCACGTGGCCGCCGGCGTCTCGGGCTTCGTCGCTGCGGCGGTGGTCGGACCCCGGCTGCGCAAGGACCGGGACAGCAATAAGCCGGCCAACCTGGCCATGGCCATGGTCGGCGCCGGCATCCTCTGGCTCGGCTGGAACGGCTTCAACGGCGGCGACCCGTACTTCGCCAACCAGAACGCGGCCACGGCCGTCCTGAACACCAACCTGGCCGCGGCCACCGCGATGCTCACCTGGCTGCTCGCCGACACCTTGAAGACCCGCAAGCCGTCGTTGGTGGGCTCCATCAACGGCATGATCGCCGGCCTGGTGGCCATCACGCCGGCCGCCGGCTACGTCAACGGGTTCGGTGGGTTCTTCATCGGCCTCGCGGCCGGCCTGATCCCGTGGATCACCATGACGTGGCTCTACCCCATCCTGGCGCGGCGCGTGGACGACACGCTCGGGGTGCTGCACACCCACGGCATCGCGGGGGCGGTGGGCGGCCTGATGACCGGCCTCCTCGCCGACGGCAACGTCGTCCAGTACTTCGGCAGCGGCAAGACGAGCAACGTCGCCGTGACCGGCCTCTTCTACGGCAACCCCGCCCAGTTCGTGCACCAGCTCGTGGCGCTCGTGGTCATCGTGGCCTGGGACGCCATCGCGACCTATCTCATCCTGAAGCTCGTCTCCCTGGTCACGCCGCTGCGCATGTCCGAACGGGAACTCGAGGTGGGCGACCTCGCCGTCCACGGCGAGCAGGGCACGGACGACAGCGTGGAGGAGCCCGGCGCCGTGCCTCCCGAGATGCCGCTGGGCACGCCCGTGTACGCCGCATCCAAGGCCGGTGCGGCCCGCGCGTGACGCGCGGGGGACGGCGGCGCCGCCCGGCGCGCCGTCCCCCTGACCCGCCGCCGCCCAGGGGGGAGGACGAACGGCCATGGCATCGGAGCCTCCCGCGCCCGGAGAGCCGTTGCGTCCCTCCGAGCGGGGCCTCCTCGCCGACCTCGCCGCCGCCGGGGTCATGACCACCGAGCAGGTCGCCCGCCTGCGCTTTCCCGGGACCGGCCGCGCGAACTGCAGGCTCCACCTCGCCGCGCTGCTGCGGCGCGGCCTGCTCGCGCGCCTCCGCGGCGCCGGCACGCGGGAGACGTGCTGGTCCGTGACCGCCGCCGGCATGCGGGCCATCGGTCGCCCCGCGGGCGACGCCCCCCGGGGCCTCCTCGACGATCCGTGGCGCCTCGACGACATGCTGAAGCATTCGGAGCATTTCCTGCGCGCCGCCCTCGCACAGCGCGCCCGCGAAACCGTCGAGGCGCTGGGCGGGGGGCACGCCCCGCCCCCTCCCGCGGACCCCGGCCAGGGCGGGCCGGGGCGCGCCTCGCGCGTCAGCGACCGCTGAGGCGGAGCGGGACCATCGCGATGACGACGTCCCGGCGGGAGACGAGCCGAGCCTGCAGGAGCAGCCCCATCTGGTTGTGGAGGAAGCCCTGCCACCACCGGCCGACGACGAACTCGGGGATGAGGACCGTGACCATCGCGCCCTCGGTCTGGGAGCGGATCAGGTCGATGTACCGCAGGATCGGCTGCACCACCGAGCGGTACTGCGACTCGATCGTCACGAGGCGGACGCCCGGGTTCCACTCCCGCCATCGCAGCTCCAGCTTCTCGGCGGTGGCGGGATCGGAGCTGACGTGCAGGGCGATCACGTTCGGAGAGATGGTCTTGGCATAGCCGATCGTGTGGGCGACCACGCGCGTGATGGTCGCCACCGGCACGAGCACGATGTTGTCCGTGGGTGCGGGATGGAAATCCGGCGAGGGCAGCCGCAGCTCGTCGGCGATGGACAGGTAATGGCTGTGCACCTTCAGGAACCCCAGCACCAGCAGCGGGATGACGATCAGCACGATCCACGCGCCCTCGGCGAACTTGGTGACGGTGAAGACCACGACCACCACCGCCGTCAGCAGGGCGCCGGCCCCGTTGACGATGGAACGCCCGGTGTCCCCGGGCTCCGGCCGCCCGCGGGCCGCGGCCTCGCGCCGCCGCTTCACCACCAGCCCGAGCTGGCTGATGGTGAAGCCCACATACACCCCGATGGCGTAGAGGGGGATGAGGCGGCCGGTGGAGCCTCCGAAGATGATGACCAGCAGCGCCGCCAGGACGGCCACGAAGATGATGCCGTTGGTGAACACCAACCGGTCGCCGCGCGTCTCGAACAGATGCGGCATGAATTTGTCGCGGGCCATGACGTACGCCAGCTGGGGAAATCCCGCAAACGACGTGTTGGCCGCGAGGCTCAGAATGGCCGTCGTGGAAAACGCGAGCAGGAAGTACAGGACCCCGCGGCCGAAGACGTGCTGGGCGACCTGGCTGAGCACCGTGTCGTTCAACACCGGGCCGACGCCGAAGGAGAAGGCCAGCACGGAGGTCCCGAGGAACATCGCTCCGAGGAGCAGGCCGAGCAGCGCCATACCCAGCTTCGCCCGCCGCACGGACGGCGCGCGAAAGACGGGGACGCCGTTCGAGATCGCCTCGATGCCGGTGAGGGCGGACGACCCCGAACTGAACGCGCGCAGCAGCAGGAAAATGGAGATCCCCGCCAACGGCGGGGGCACGAACACATGGCGCGTGATCAGGCCGTGCACACCGCCGCGCAGGAGGCCGACGATCACCATGATCAGGACCAGCGCCACGAAGGCGTAAGTCGGACCCGCGAAGACCACGGCCGACTCCCGGGTGCCGCGCAGGTTGACGATGGTCACCAGGAGGATGAGGGCGAGATCCAGCGCCACGCGGTAGTGGGCCAGTCCGGGAAAGGCGGAGATGATGGCGTCGATGCCGGCCGTCACGCTGACCGCGACGGTCAGGACGTAGTCGACCAGGAGCGAGGCGCCCGCCACCAGGGACGGCAGCGTTCCCAGGCTGTCGCGGCCCACCACGTACGCGCCGCCGCCGCTGGGGTAGGCGGCGATGACCTGGCGGTAGGAAACCACCAGGACGAGCAGCATGCCCACGATGACCATGGAGATGGGAATGGAAAACCAGAGGGCGGCGGCCGAGATCCCGGCGAGGACGGTCAGGATTTCCTCGGTGCCGTAGGCCACGGACGACAGGGCGTCGGGCGAGAGGATCGACAGTGCGGCAAGGACGCCCAGCCGCTCGGCCTGCAATTCGCGGTTCTTGAGCGGGCGGCCGATCAGCAGTTCCTTGAGCGACCGGTGCATGCCCTGCGCCATTCCCACTCCGAGGGCCGGCCGGCCTCGCCCCGGTTCGCCGGACGGCCACGACGGCTTGTTACAACCCTCGCATCATCGTACCGCCGCCCGGCCCCGTCAACCCGGGCCCGGCGGCCCGCCGGCGCCCATGCGGGCCAGGTGGACCCGTGCCGGGGCTATACTGGCGGCCGGGGCCCCCGCGCCGCGAGCGATCCGGGGCCCGGGGTGGTGGCCGGCACGCCTGGGGCCGACGGCCTGATTTGCATCGATTTCGACGATACGCTGGTGGCGAACCAGGAGCATTTCGAGGAGGCCGTCGGGCAGCTCTGCGCCGACATCCACCGGGCGACCGGGATGCCACCCGCCGAGGCGCGGGCCCTCTTCGAGCGCGCCGACGAGCGGCAGCGGGGACGGCACCGCAACCGCTTCCTCCTCGCGGTGCTCTCCACCTACTGCGCCGCGACCGGCAGCGCGTGCGTTCCGCTGGAGGCCGTCCCGCGGCTGGCGCAGATCGCGGCGTGGCCCTACGACGCCCATCCGGCGCCGCTGCCCGGGGTCCCGGCGGCGCTCCAGCTGTTGCGGGCCCGGCACGCGGGCCCGGTGTGGCTGGTCACCACCGGCGATCCCGTCGTCCAGGCGGGCCGGATCGAACGCTCCGGGCTGGGCGGCCTCTTCGACGCGCGCCATATCCTCCCGGAGAAGGACGCGGCCGCCTTCGCCGCCCTCGGTGCCGGACACGCGCGGCGCGTGATGGTGGGCAACTCGCCGGTCACGGACGTCCTCCCTGCCCTCGCGGCCGGCTTCGAGGCCCTCTACGTGCGCCGGACGACGTGGTCCCTGGACCTGGCGCCGCTGCCCGGCGACATCCGGGAGGTCGCGGACTTCCCCGCGGCCGTCGCGCTGCTGCTGCGGGGCGGGCCGCCCGCAGGCGCGGCCGGCCCGCCCTGAGCGCCGCGGACGGCCGGAACGGCGGGGTTTGCGGGATCGGGGCTTTATAGTGTCTAAAGGACAGCCGCACCGCGAATGGGTATGGTGATCGCGGCGTCAGCGCCCCGGGCGCGGAGCGTCCGCCCCAGACCACGGCGGCGCCGCGGTGCGGCGAGCGGGCCGGAAGGCAATCCCCGACGAGGAGGCGTTCGCCGACGCGCGACACGAGCGTCGAGCCCCGGCAGCGGCGCCCCTGGTTGGCCGGGCTCGCGGCCGGCGCAGCGGTCCTGTGCGCCGCGGCCCTGGCCGACTATACGGCCCTGAAGATCCACCTCGACGCGGGGCCGTTCATGTATACGGGCGCGGACTGCGCGGGAACGGTGGCGGCGGGGTCCGTGCCGTCGCCGACCGATCCGACGGCGGGCCTATCCGCCTGGCCGACGCTCGGCGGGGTCCCTGCCCACAACCTATTGCTCTCCGCCGCGCCGACACCCGGCGACCCCCTGGCCGCATCCTGGACGTTTCAGACCAACGGGCCGGTGGTGATGGCCCCGTCGGTCGTGAACGGGATCGCGTACCTCGGGTCGATGGACGGCTGCGTGTACGCCGTCGACGTCGCCACCGGTCGCCTGCTCTGGTCCTTCGGGGCGGACAACCAGGTCATGAGCCAGCCCATCGTGGAGAACGGCGAGGTCATCTTCGGCTCGGGCAACAAGGGCATGGGCCGCCTGCCCTCGGGGGGTCTCGTCCGCGGCACCGGCGAGAGCGGCATCTACGCCCTCGACGCCACGACGGGCCGCGAGCTCTGGTTCGTGCAGACGCTGGGCGAGGACATGCCGACCCCGGCCTACCAGAACGGTGTCGTGTACGAGGCGACCGGGGGCAAGGTCTTCTACGCGGTCGACGCCGCCACGGGCCAGCAGCTCTGGCAGATCCCCGTCGGGTCCTATGTCAGCATGTCGTCCCCCACGCTCGCGGGCTCCATCGCCGTGTTCGGCGGGGCCCTGCCGTACCAACTGATCGGCGTGAACGTCGAGACCCATCAGGTCGCGTGGCAGGTGCCGCTGCCGCAGGCCCACGGTGGGGTGGACGACATCTCGCCGTCCATCGCGGACGGCATCGCCTACGTGCAGGTCCCCGAGGGCAAGTACGCCCCGCGCATCGTGGAGATGGCGATCCGCGCATCCGACGGCGCGGTCCTGTGGCAGCGCACCCTGGGCACGGACCGGCTGAACCTGGTCCAGCGGGCCCTGGGGATGGGCACCATCGGGGCCCACGACGGCGAGGAGGCCGGGGTCGCCACGATCCAGAACGGCGTGCTCTACGTCGGATCGCCGGGGCTGCACGGGTTGTGGGCCCTGGATGCCTCGACCGGCCAGCCCGTCTGGGCGCGGCCGGCCGCGATTCCCGCGGGCGTGCGCACCGCTCCCGCCATCGACGGCGGCACCCTGTACGCGACGAGCGACCGGTCGCTCTTCGCCGTTGCGGTAGCCACCGGCCGCGTGGTCGGCCAGAAGGCGCTCGGTCCGTTTCGGGAGGGTACCGGCATCATGATCCCCTGCGCGACGCCGTCGCCCACCGTGGTGGGCGACACCGTCCTCGTCGGGTCCGGAACCGACGCGGCCGCGATCGAGGCCGTGCCCCTCGCGGCGCTCGGCGGCACGGGGGCCGTCCCCGGCGGGGGTTCCGGCTGAACCGCCGCCGGGAGACGTGGCGCGCCGGGCGAAACCGGACCCGGGCTGCCGATGGCCGGAGGGTGGAGGGTGGCCGGTGGACACGGTGGGGGCGTGGCCGACGTTTCTGGTCCTCGGAGCCCCGAAGGCCGGCACGACGGCCCTCTATCGCTGGCTGGAGCAGCACCCCGAGGTCGCGGTCTCGTCGAACAAGCAGCCCCACTACTTCGCCGGCATCCGCCCCGAGTTTCGCGGTCCGGGGGACCAGCTCCTGAACCGCGACATCGTCACCGACCGGGCGGCCTACCTCCGCCTCTTCGCGGCCGGCGCCGGGCGGCGGGCCCGGGGCGAAGCGTCCCCGTTCTACCTGCACTACGCGGCGGCGGCCGCGCCCCGCATCCGGGACGCGGTGCCCGACTGCCGCCTGGTGGTGCTGCTGCGCGAACCCGTCAGCCGCGCCTACTCCGGATACCTCCACCTGGTGCGGGACGGCCGCGAGCGGGGAACCTTCGCCGAGGCCCTGGCCTGCGAGGGCGAACGCATGCAGCGGGGCTGGGAGCCGCTCTGGGCGCACCGGGACCTGGGCTTCTACGGCCGCCAGATCGGCACCGTGCTCCGCACCTTCCCGCGCTCCCAGCTCGGTGTGTGGACCTACGAGGAACTCAGCCGCGACGCGGCGGCCACCTTTGCGGCCATCTGCCGCTTCATCGGCGTCGATGCCGGCTTCACGCCGGAGTTCACGCACCACAACACGGGCGGCGCGCCGCGCCACCCGTGGCTCCACGCGCTCCTCGTGCGCCTCAAGGTCCCCCACGTCGCCAAGGCGGTGCTCCCGGAGCGGTGGGCGCAGTACGTCGTGTCGCGGTACCTGGAACACCGCCCGGCCCCGGCCGAGGCGGCGGCCGACCTCCGCGCCTGCTACCGCGAAGATCAGCGCGAACTGGCACGCCTGCTGCCCGACAAGGACTTCAGCGCGTGGGCCAAGGGGGCCTGACCATGGGCGCCGGGACGGAGGAACGCGGCGCGCCGGGGCCCGGGGGCGCACGGGCGGCCGCCCATCGCCGCCGTGCGGGCGGGCGCGCGCGGCG